>CAKZKQ010000662.1 GCA_937123825.1 uncultured Pseudomonadota bacterium | reverse complement strand
CTCGTCGATCTGGGGCGGCGCGATCTCGGCGTCGGCGATGCCCATCTCGCGCAAAATTCGCTCGATGGGCTCTTCAAAGAGATCGGCGGACAACTCCAGGCTCAAGACCGAGTTGCGGATGGCCTGAAGCCGGGGACGGAACCAGTCGTCGAGGGTGGCGCCGCTGGCGCGCAGGCGCTGGTGCTCGCGCCGCGTCAACGCCACGCGCGGGCCCATGTTGTCGGCCACGGCCTGGATCTCGCTGCACGCCGCGCGCGCCTTGCGAATCAGCGCATCGCGCCAAAAATTCAAGTGCACGCTGCCCGCCGCACGGCGCAGACCCGCCACATAACCGTCCATCTCGCCGATCAAGCTCGGCCGGCCGCCGGTGCCCGTGACGGCCTCCTTGAGCATGGCCACGTCGCCCTGGTCTACGGCGTCAAAGGGTTGGTCTGAGACGGTGCTGACCAGCGGCAGGCGGTGCTTGATAAGCTCGTGGTGGAGGTAGCTGAGGATGGTGACGATCTCGGGCAGATCGGCTTCCTGCGGCGGATTGCGGACCAACTCCTGGATGGTATAGCCGCGCCGCCACACGATGTAGACCATCGTGACCACCGAGAAGATCAACGCAAAAATGAGGGCCCAGAACAACAATGCCGCCAAACTCCAACCGCAAAGAGTGCGTTCACCGCCACGGTAACAGAACATCGGTGATACGTCAGCATTCTGGTCTGGTTGTAAAGGCCAGATCTGTGCAGACGGGGCGATGTTTCTGACAGGCGCGCTGTGCGCGTTGAGCAACAGCGCGCGGGGAAAGGTTTATCCGAGCAGCTCGCGCAAGGCGCGGGCGATTCGGTTGCGATCAAAGGATGGGACCACGCCGATCCTTCCGTAGAGCTTGCGCAGGTTGTCCTGGCGGCGCTGGGGCAGTTCGGCGACCAGGAGCGCGGGCTGGTTGAAGCCTCGCTCTCGCAGCTCCTGGAGGATCAAGTAGCCCTGGTTGTCCACCACGTAGCGCCAGGCCGCCTCCAGATCGCCGCCAAAGAGGTTGCCGGCCATGTCTTCGACGTCGCCGATGAGGTCTTCGCGCGGGACGCGGTCAAAGCGCAGGTCCAGGACAAAGCCGTCGGGGATGCTGGTGTCGAGTTCGTTGAGGCAGGCCTCCAGCGAGTGGGCCTGGTTGTACTGATGGTCTTTGAGGTAGCGGCTGAAGAAGCGCAGGTATTCGTCGCCGTCTTCGATGATGAGCAGTTGTGCCATGGCGGTGGTCCTCCTGTTCAGTGGCTGAAGCGGTCGCGCAGCTCGCGCACGGACAGGCCCAGGTTGTTGAAGCGCAGTTGGACTTTGCGGGCATTGCGGGTGGCGTTGCCGGCCAGCAGGTAGCGGGCCATGCGTTCAAAGTCGCCGCCGCAGCGGATGTAAAGCTCCTCAAAACACTGGCGCTCCAGGGAGCGGCTGGTGTGGTTGAGGGTGTCGTGGGGTTCGACGGTCAACAGGCAGCGTTGGCCATCGACGGAGACCTCTTCGGCCTGCTGCTGCTGGGAGAGGTCGCTGGCGTCGATGAGACCGCGCAGGACCTGGGCGTCGATGCTGACGACGGGGCGGTCGCCGACGCGGCCTGCGGCGATGGCGTCGGTGAGCGTAAAGATGAGTGCGTTGGCCAGGATCATCTCAAGCTGACGGGTGTTGCCAGGGAAATCGTGCTGCTCCAGGCACTGCCAGGCCAGCCCGGCGATCTGGAACCAGACGCGGGGGCCTTCATCGCCCCGGCGCGTGGAGAGTTTGGGGCTGAAGGTGAGCACGGGCTCGACGTCGTCGGATTCAATCTGGAAGAGGCGCGCGTACTCGCACAGGAGACGACGGTTTCCGGGGGAGCTGAAGATCTTGCGCAGCAAAAAGGCGCACAGACCGCGCAGGTCTTCTTTGCGTTGGCGCAGTGGGGGCAGCACAACGCGCGCCGCCGGGTTCAAACGCTGATAAAGGTCCGCTCGAAACGTCCCCTCCCGCACGCGTTCGCCCAGGTCCTCATTGGTCGCCACGACCAGCTTGACGTCGACGGGGCGAGAGCGGTTTTCGCCAAGACGCGTGACGCGGCGGTCCTGGAGCACGGCGAGGAGCTGTTTTTGGAGTTCGAGGGAGAGGTTTCCGATTTCGTCGAGGAAGAGGGTGCCGCCGTTGGCGTACTCGAACTTGCCTTCGCGGTTGACGGCGCCCGAGAAGGCGCCTCGGGAGGTGCCAAAGAGCTCTGCGGCGATGAGGTTGTCGGGCAGCGTGGCCAGGTCGATGGCGCAAAAGCGCTTGCCGGGGCGCGCGGCGGGGTGGATGAACTGTTCGGCCAGGTAGCTCTTGCCGGTGCCGGTCTCTCCGAGCAGCAGGATGGGCTGGTCGCCCTGGGCGAAGACCTCAATCCAGCGTCGGATGCGGCGCATGGCCTGACTGACGCCCCAGTAGAAGGCGCCTTCTTCGACCTGATGTTGGGTGCTGATGCGTCTGGCGCGCTCGATCTTGGTGGCCAGGGAGGTGGCGCTGATCTCTTCGTCGTCGAGGAGCTGGGTGTACTCTTCGTTGGCCAGATCGGCGGCGATCTCCTGCTCGTTGAAGGCGATCGAGCGGTTGGAGGTCATCAGGACGACGGGCATCTGGCCGTAGCGTCGGCGCAGGCGGCGCAGGATGTGGAAGCCCTGGAAGCGCCGCAGGGCCTCTTGCTGGGACTTGGTGGGCTTGTCGTCGTCGCTGACGCCGGGCAGACCGGGCTCGGTCAGCAGCTCTTCGTCGGGCAGGTCAAAGTGGACGTCGAGCAGTACGACGTCGATCTCGCCGTTGTACCGCTCAAGGATCTGCTGTGCCTCGTCCCAGTTGTGGGCATGTTTGAGGCGACAGCCGCGCCTTTGTGGGCATTCCCAGCAGGCGTTGGTCAGATCGCAGTTGGTGGCGTACTCGTAGCGCCGCAGGAACTTGTGCGCCATGCGCACGTAGCTCTCGGAGTCATCGATCAACAGGACGCGCAGCATCGCTCATCTCTCCTTGAGGGGCCTCTTGTGCCAGAGGATGCCTCAGCCCGAACCATCGCGCAACGAGCGCAGCGCTTTACCGATCCCAAAGAGCGCCTCTTTGAGCGCCTCCACGTCCAGATCCTCGATTTGGCCATCGGTCAGGACCGGCTCACTGGCCTTGAGGGTGGCCATGTGGGCGTCGATCTGGTCCCTCACGGGCAGGTCCTGACGCATGGGCTCGGGCAGGGCCTCAAGAGCGGCCTGCCAGATGTCGAGCGCCGAGCGGCTCCCGGAGCGATCCACGCGGGTTTCGAAGATCGCCTCGTAGAGCAGCTCCAGATCATCCTCTTCGAGCGCCTCCCAATCGAGGTTGCGGGGCATCAATTCGAGGTATTTGACCAGATCATGGAGGGTGTGATCGAGCCACTGGGCCAGCTCTTGGCGCTGGGGCTCGGTCCACGCATCAAACCAGGACATTGTCTGTGGGTCTCTTTGGGCAGGTTGTGTCGGTTCGGTTGGTTGCCCCCTCGGCGTGCGGGGGCCTGCTTCCACAAAAGAGTCCATCAACTAACACCCAGGCGCCCCGAGCGCAAGCCGACGCCGCTGGTGGAGGATGGCCAGCGCACTTCAGGGCATGGTTCTGGGCTGCCGAGAAGTCGTGTGGGGCGGTTTTGAGGCTTTCCTTGGTTGTGCGGGGTTGTGTTGGATGGTTGGTGACATTGAAAGTGTTGTGTTTCTTACGAGAAAGGCCTTGGGGCGATTGGGGTCGTGTCTGGGTTTTGAGGTTGGGATTCGAGGGCGCAGTGAGAGCTCGTATGAAGATGTGGTGGTTGTGTTTGTGCATGGTGGGGTTGGGTCAGGGATGCGGTTCTGTGGTGAAGGTCAGTTGTCCAGAGGGAGAGCGTGAGGTCGCAGGGCAAGGGTGCGTTGCACTGGTGGTGGAGCGTCCAAGCAAAGAGCCTGCAAAGGCCCCACCGTCGGATGGCGATGTGAAGGGGATGGTGGAGGTGCCAGCGGGTCAATTTTTGCGCGGGACTCGTGGCGGGGGGGATGATGATGAGAGGCCTCAGAGGGAGATCCATTTGGATGGGTTTTGGATCGATAAGTATGAGGTGACTGTGGATGATTATGCCCGTTGTGTGAGTGCAGGGGCTTGCAGTGAGCCGTCATCGAGCGCGAAGAATTGTTCGGGTGATTTTGCGAAGTACAACAATTGGGGAAAGCCTGGACGAGGGAAGCATCCGGTCAATTGCGTGGATTGGGATCAGGCGGTGGCCTATTGCAAGTGGGCGGGCAAGCGATTGCCGACAGAAGCGCAGTGGGAGAAGGCGGCGCGTGGTACTGATGGGCGGACTTATCCGTGGGGCGAGGCGGAGCCGTCTTGTGAGTATGCGGTGATGGGCCGTGGGGGGGATGGGTGTGGTAGGGAATCGACCTGGGAGGTTGGCTCCAAGGCCAAGGGAGTCAGTCCCTATGGTGCTTATGACATGGCAGGCAATGTTTTTGAGTGGACCGCTGACTGGTACGGTGAAGATTACTACGAACAATCACCAGCGCGGAATCCCATGGGGCCTGAGAGCGGCTCCTCCCGCGTGACACGGGGGGCGAGTTGGGGCGTCAATTTTGATGCCCACTTGCGTGCGGCCGATCGGAGCAGAAGCACCCCGTCCGGCACCAGCTACAACCTGGGCCTGCGCTGTGCCAGGTCGTTGAACTGAGAGACCGTTAAACTCCTTTACTGAAGAATGCTTGGGTGCGTAAGCCCGCTTGGTTCTGTGTGTTTGAGAAAGTCAACCTCTTGGAACCATGCCCAAAGGCCCCTGTGATCGCAGCGCTGACGCGATGGCAGTTTGTCCACGATCCAGACCAAGCACTTGACCTGACTGTCTCCGATGACAGCACCATCCACACCACATTCAATCGCCCGTTTCTACACGTTCTGCTGCGGCGAGTTCTTTTTCTCAAAAAGGTATTGACTCGCCGGTCAGGGCGAGCGAGGGTGTGACTGTACCTGCGGTCAGTGGTTTTTGGATCCACCCTTTTGTGGCGCGGTCCCGTGTTGGGGCGGTTGCTGGTGGGGTGGTGTGTGTTTGGAGTGTGAATGAGGCGAGAGCAAGTTCCATGGGATGGGGGTTATCACCTGCTTTTTGAGCATCCCAGACTGATGAAGGACCTTTTGAGGGGTTTTGTACCTCGGGAGGTCTTGGCAGAGGTCGATGTGGAGGGCATGGAGCGAGAGAAGACTGACTTTTACACCGATGGCTTTCAGAAGCGCGATGGGGACATGCTGCTGAAGCTGCCCCGGCGCGGGGGTGGGGAGGCTTATCTGTGGTTTTTGTTGGAGTTTCAGGTGCAGCCTGAGCGCTTTATGGCTCTCAGAGTGTGCACTTACATTTCTCTTTTGTATGAACACCTTGTGAAGACCTGCTCGCTTGGCAGCGGTGATGGGCTGCCGCCGGTCTTTGCGATGGTTTTCTACCATGGTCAGCGTCCTTGGAGGTCGCCGACGGGGTTGGATGGGCTCGTTGATTTGCCGCAGGGTTCGCCGTTGTGGCCTTGGCAGCTTCAGTCGAGGTTCTTCTTGCTTCAGGAGCAAGCTGTTGATGCTGCAGAAGTGGTTGGTGGACAGAATTTGGCTGGGGCGTTGATTCGGCTCAATCAGTGTCGAACCCTTAAGGACTTTGCGCAGGCCATTGAGCTCATGGGGCGCGTGGTTGCTGGGGATGATGATCGGGAGTTGCGCCGTTTGCTGGTAGAGTGGATCAGGACGGTTTTGACCAAGAAACACAAGGTCGAGCTGTCACGTCGAGAGATAGAGCCATTGTTGGAGGACAGGCCCATGGGATTGGAGCATCATGTTGACGAACTTATTGAAGACATCCAGCGTGTTGGGCGCGAGGAAGGCTTTCAAAGAGGACGTTTGAGTGGTCGCGAAGAAGGACGTGAAGTTGGACGCGAAGAAGGGCGCGAAGAAGGGCGCAGCGCAGCGTTGTTGACGGTCTTGGAAGCGCGTTTTGGAGCCTCCCCGTCGTGGGATGCTGTGCTCAGCGCTGTGGATGACAGCGGCGTTGGAGATGAAGCGCTGCGTTTGGCCAGCACGGCCGTGGACAAGGGGGCGTTTGAGGCTGCGTTTGAGGGGTTGTTGAAGAAAGGGCAGTGAGGTCTGCGCTGTGTTTGGCCTTTGGGGTCGGAGGCATCTCTGACTGGGGCCATTTGCGGGTGAGGCGATGGCCTGCCGTCAGTTGAGTTGCAGGACCTTGGGGTTGGCGTAGTTCTTCATTTTGTCCTTGATCCAGTCCTCGGACTCTTTGAGCGCAGCGTTTTTGACCAAATCGAGTCCTTCTTCCCCACCAAAGGCGCAGAGCGCGGCGGCGGCGGTCAGGCGAATCTGCGGGTCGGGGTCGGAACTCAGGATGGGCTCCAGGGTTTGCACGGCTTTGGTGGGCCAGGCCCTGGCGTAGCCGTTGATGGCCGAGTGGCGCAGGTTGTCGGCGTTTGGGTCGGCGATGGCGGCTTTGTAGGCGGCTTCGACGCGTTCGTCGGGCAGAGCCGACATGGATTCAAAGGCCCGTTGGCGGATGGATGGGGTGATGTCGGTGCGCTTGCTCAAAAAGAGGAGCACGGCGACCGGGTCCTTGGATGCTTTGGAGAGCATCGGCCCGTCGGGCATGCGGTCAAAGGCCATCAAGAGCTGCCAGACATGAAAGACCTCGCTGAGCGCCAGCCCGTCGCCGCAGGTGCTCATGGGGGCGGCCGCGACGGCTGCGTCTGTTGAGACCATCGTCTGGTCGCCTTTGGGCGCTGGATCGCTGGCGCAGGCGCCGAGCATCAACCCCAAGGCGGCCACGAGCGCGCCGATGTGGGACGGTGCAGACCGCCACAGAGGCGTGGGGAAGGGGGTTTGCCGCTGACTGTGTGTGGAGGTCTTGGTGGGCCGCATGGTCTTCCTATGGAACGGTGGTCGTGTGTGCAAGAGGGTTGCCGGTGACCCAGCCTACCACAGAACACCGTCCACGCGGCTTCTTCGTCCCATTGGAGTGTTATGTCTTTCGGGCAAAGTCCAAACCGCATCGTCAAGGACAACCCGGGCTCCAGCGCTGCTCTGGCTTATAACAAGATGCAGACGAAAGTAAGTTGGATGTCTGCAACTTGGTATTAAATGCGAATCCCGATGAAGGCCCCAGGCCAGATGCTCAGCGTGGTGCCGCTGCGCTCGGGGCCGCTGCCGCCAAAGAAGATGACGCCGTCCTCATCGCTGCCGCCCAGTTGGGGACCAAAGGGGAAGCGAGCGCGGTCAAGCTGGTCGGCGACCAGGAAGTTGGCCGACAAGCCTCCAAAGAAAGCCAGGTGGTCATAGAGGCGCCAATTGACCCCCACCCGCATGCGGTAAAAAGTGTTGGTGTGGTCGTTCTTGCTGCCCAAGCGCAGCTGCCCGGCGATGGCGTCGATGTCCATGCCCCATTTTCCGCGCAGCGGGAAGTTGCCACCCAGACCCCCGCCAAAGAACCAGATCAGCTCCTCGTCCTTGGCGGTGTCAGTGTCGGTGTCATTGGCGTTGTTTGTCTCTGGCGCGCGAATGCCCCCCGTGAGGATGGTGTAGAAGTGCTTGCCGCCAAAGCGCACCCCGGCCTGCAGTGGCAGGATGTCGCTGCCCCAGATGTCCAGGTGGAGTTGGCCCTCCTCGACGATGTTGAGCAGGCCAATGGAGGCGCCATCGACGCTCTGGGCCACGTTCACCAACCCAATCTGGGTGCCTTTAACGCGCCGGCCAACGTTGACCAGCCCAATCTGCAGTCCGGCCATGTCCCGAGCGATGTTGACAGTGCTGATCTGCGAGCCCTTCATGTCATTGCTGTAGTTGAACCCGCCTGCAATTTGAACACCGCGCACATCGCCCATGACGAGGTTGGCGCCGCCGCCGACCTGCACCCCCTTGGAGGTCCCTTCGACGTAGTTGAAGCCGCCAGCGATCTGAGGCCCCCTGGCGTCATTCAAGACCAGGTTGGCGCCGCCAGCGATTTGAGCGCCACGCATGTTGTTTTCGACGATGTTGAGGCCGCCGACAATCTGAGGACCGCGCGTGTCTTCGCGGATCCAGTTGACCCCCGCGCCGATTTGCACGCCCTCCAATCGATCAAACATGGCCATGCCCAGGTTGAGCGAGGCGTGCACGATCTCTTTCTGGCCGTGCCCCTGAAAAGGATACTCCAGCGACGGCAGCAGCGAGAGCTTTAACGGCACATGCCTGTATCCCGAGAGATCTTCCAGCGGCGCCTCAACCCCAGGTCCAGCCCCGCGCGCGACGTTGGCCTCCATCGTCACCGATTCCAACTCCCCAGTGGTCAGCGTGGCCATGTGGTTGTCGGTCAAGATCACCGTCGCCTGACGCAACCGGTCTTCCTCTTTGACCGTCACGCCATACTCGCCCGGCTCCAGCCCCAACTCGACCACGCGGCCCGGCTGCTTGAAAAGCTCGACCACCAGGACCCCCTGCTGATCCCGGATGAACATCCGGCCGCTGACACCGCCGTCGATGACCAGCCGCGCCGAGGTGCCGCGAAGGTCGGTCAGGACAAGGTCCCCAGTGCCAGACAGTTGGATGTCGTAGGCGGGGTGCTGGGCGCCGCTGCGGGTGTTTTCGGTGCGCGCCAGCGTCTCATTGAAGGCAAACTGGTAGGCCTCGTTGAGCGTCACACGCCCATCGCTGTTCAAATCGGCGGCGCCGCGCAGCCCCGAGACCAGGTAGTGGGTAAAGAACGAGCCGCCCAGCGCGTCCGACTCCTGGGCGACCTCGTCGGCTGAGCTTGAGGTGAGGTAGGCGTGGCCTTTGACCTCGCTGGCGGCGTCGATCATAAACGGCGGCTGGCGCTGGCCCCCCTTGATGCGGGTCATGGCCCCCGAAGCGCACGAGTCCAAAATGGCGATGCGGACATCGGCAGGCAGGGCCTCAAGCATCTGGCGCAGAGTCTTGTAGTCCAGGCGCTCTTCACCAAGCAGCAACCCCCCCTCATCCGAGTGCCCCGAGTAGTACATCAACAACTCGACGCGGGTTGGCTGGTCGCTGGCCTGGGCGAGCATGGCGGCCATCTGCTGGAATGCCTTTTGGAGGCCGTTCATGTCGGGGTCGAGCACGACCAGGCGATTGTCTTGAGGCACACCGCCGAGTTCATCCAGGACGCGCGTGAAGGATTGGGCGTCGGTGGCGGCAAATTTGAGCCGCACGCGCTCCTGGCCGCCGTCGTTGGCGCCAATGATGAGCGCAAAGCGCTGGACCTGTACCTGGGCTTGGACGCTCACCCCCCAAAGCAAACAAAGGACCAGCGCGGCGGCGGCGCAAAGAGCCTGGATGTGGGTCCTCATGGGGTCTCCTTGCGGATCATAAAGGAGGTTTGCTCAAGGTTGTCTGACGTCAGATTCAGCGGGCCTTTGGGGGCCTGTTGGAGGTCTGCCGCCAGCGTTCGGCCAGCGTCCATGATCTCGTTGACGTTCAACTGGTTGGGGCTGGTCACAAAGAAGAATCGCTCAAATTTGGGGGCACCGTCCAACTTATAAGCATGGGGAAGGGCGGTTTCACCCCCCGATTTGAGTTCTGTGGAGCCGGTGGACTCGCTGGGGTGGTGCAGCGTCACGGCGCCGTTGCCGTCCAGCGAGATGATGACGCCGTGGTGGCGCCCTGCGGCAATGTAGCGCACCTGGAGCAAGTCGTCGCGCTGCGCTTGTTGACCTTGCTTGAGCGCCTCGGTCCCCTCGGAGAGCTTGCGGTAGATCTTCAGGCGCGGCTCCAGCCCCTTGTCACGGGTGATCTCGTAGGGGCTTTGGAGTTGGCCAGGGTTGTCGGTGATCAGCGCGTCAGGGCCATCGACCTGCTCTTGCTGCCAGGGTTTGAGGAGCATCAACGCGCCCAGCGCTGCCAACGCCAGCACTGCCGGGCCGATCCACCGGGTTTGGCGCTGGCGCTTGTGATCTGCTGCAGCGACGTCGGCGGCGACCTTGGCGACACGGTGGCGGCGCTCAATGGCTTTGGCCATCGCGGTGGGATCGGGGGCCCCCAGCGGGGCCTTGGTGTCGTTCTCCAAAAAGGCCAGCCGCGTGCGTGCCGTGGGGTCGTCCTCAAGGCGCGCTTCGATCTCTTTGAGCTTTTGTGGGGGCAGCTCCCCCAGCAGATAGCGCTCAAGGAGCCAGTCTGGCAGCTGGTCGCTGTCCTCCAATGGGCGTCTTCCTGAAGACGACGGAAAGTCTTTTGCACTGGATCGTCTGTCTTGAGATGTCATCTTTCATCCCCCCCAGGGAGACCTCCATTGGAGGACAACGCCGTGTGATTGATGCGGCGCAGATCCTTGCTGTGGTGTTCATGCCGCCTGCTCGTGAAGCCGCTGGTGCTGCACGCGTCCTTTGAGGACCCGCAGGCGCTTTCGCACCCCTGAAACCGACAGGCCCACTTCATCGGCGACCTCTTGCAAGGTCATGCCGTCAAGCAGGTGGAGCACAGCGATGGTCCGCGTCGAAGGTTTTTCGCGCGCAAAGATGCGATCGAGCATCGATCGGGCCATGGACTGCGCCTCAGTGTCTTCGGCGCAGGCGATCTGCATCAAGAGCTCCTCGTCGCGCGTTTCGGGGCGACGGCTGGTGGAGCGCAGGCGGTTGAGGCAGACGTTGGTCGCCATGCGAAAGAGGAGGCTGGAGGGGGCCGCAGCGTTGAGTCGGTGTTCGTTCTGCAAGAGCTTGACGAAGGTCTCCTGCATGGCGTCCATCGCGGCCTCCTCGTCTCCGAGCAGTCGACGGCACCGTCGCAGGACCATCGGCCCATAGCGCACGTAGAAGGCTTCGACATCAACACTCAAGGGTCCTCTCCTCCCTCTGTTGGTGGTTGGGTGTGCAGGCCATCCCGCCATGTGATTTGCTGGCGTTGCATGCCCAACCTGGCTTTTGAACACCGCACCTGGGGATGCGTGTCACCTTTTTGTGGGGCAAAGGCGTGATTTTTGTGCTGAGGAAATGAAAAACCTCATTTTTTACGCTCAATCCCCGCATCCACGGACGCAAACGGGCCTGTCCTGGCTTTGGGGCGATATGGCAGAGGCCGTGACAGCGGATGTTGAATGGGAGACTATGGAAGCGGTGAATCCATGAACGATGACAAGTTGAGGCGCCAGACACGGTGGTGAAGGTGCGTTGGTTGAGGACGGGTTATGAGACACGCTGTGGTGTGGATTGGGGTTGTGTTGTCTGTGGGGTTTGGTGCGCAAGAGGCTTCGGCGTTCAGCGTGCGCCAATCGCAGTATCCCAACGGAAACTGTGACCACTGTCACCTGATCCCCGGCGGCGTCCGCACAGAGTTTGGCAACCAGGTTGGCCGCACGCTCTCGGGCGGGTCGGTCAATTGGCGCGCTTTGTTTCGACTCGACGCCGATGGCGACGGTTTTACCAACGGAGAGGAGTTGGGAGACCCCGCTGGGACGTGGATGCGTGGAGACGCCGATCCGAGACTCTTGTCGGAGCCGCATCAAGAAGGTTCGGTGCCGATCCCTGTAGGGAGCCCACCGGAAGCGCAAGGGATTATGCTCTCGCTGCAGGAAGACGAGCCTTTTGAAGGCACGCTGCCCTTTGATGATCCAGACATGGGCGATGCCTTCTATGTCCGCGTGGTGGAGGGGCCTGAGCTGGGCGAACTCTCATTTGAGGACCGCGGCACAGGGCAGGTGGTTTACACACCGCCGCCGGATGGTTCGGGGCAGGACAGCTTTTCGTACCGCGTCTTTGATGGCTCCAACCTCTCCGAGGTGGCCCAGGTCCTCATCAACATCGAGCCAGTCAACGATCCGCCCGTCTTTGAGGCGCCGCTGATGCCCCAGACCATCCGCGAGGGCAGCCGGTTGAGCTTTGTGGTGTTGGTCAACGACGTGGAAGACGGCCCGCTCCAAGCCCAGGCCGGGGCGCTGCCCGAAGGGGCGACCTACGAGCCCGAAGATGGGCGTTTTGTGTGGACCCCGGCCAGCGATCAGGCCGGTGAATACACGGTGCGCTTTGTGGCCTTGGACCAGGAAGGGGTGGAGACGACGCTGGACGTTGAGATCCGCGTCCGCAACAACAACGCCACGCCCATGGTCGGCCAAATCGAAGGGCCGACCGAGTTGAACGAAGGGGAGAGCGGTCAGTGGACCCTGGAGGCCTCGGACGCAGACGGCGATCCGCTGACCTGGACGTGGCGCTTTGACGATGACGCCGACAACCCCCAGGAAGGCCAGGGGCTGGACCAGATCGAGCGGACCTTTGAGGACGACGGGCGGCTGACCTTGGAGGTGGAGGTGAGCGACGGCTTTGAGGTCGTCAGGCGCCAGCTCCGCGTGGACGTCGCCAACATCTCCCCCACCGTGGACGCTGGGGAAAACGTGACCACCAGGCCAGGTCAAGAGGTCAACTTTGAGGGCTCCTTCACGGATCCTGCCGATGAAGGGGCGCACACCATCGCCTGGGACTTTGGCGACGGCAGCGCGCCCGTCGAAGGCCAACTGGCGGTCACCCACATCTACGACGCCCCTGGAGTCTTTATGGCCTCTTTCACGGTCAGCGACGGCAGCGCCCGTGTGGCGGATGTCGTCACCGTTACAGTCGAGGGAGAGGGCGGTTCTGAAGAGATGGAGCCCGAGGAGATGGACCCCGAGATGATGGCCTGCATGCCAGGGCAGGAGGTGGTGTGCCTGTGCGATGGCGGGGGCCTTGGCCGCGCCCAGTGCGGCCCCGACGCAGTGGCAGGCGAATGTGTTTGCGGTGGCGGTGGCGGACAGAACGCCGATGATGGAGGATGTCAGTCGGCGCCAGGGAACGCTCTGGGAGGGTCCTGGGGGCTCTTCGCCTTGATGTTGGGACTGTGGGGATACCGCCGCCGACGTGATGTGTCATTGCCGACCTGAGCTTGTCGGTCCGGTCGGCCTTTGCGGGGCTCAGAAGCGGTCGATGCGGAAAGAGATGGTCGCTTCGGTGGTGTCCTGACCGGCGCGGCAGGTGACGGGCAAGCGCTCGCCGGTGAAGAGCTCCTCGTCGATTCGGGTGTTGCAGACGGCCATGATGGTGTCGTCAAAGGGGAAGGCGTCGTCATCAAAGACCGTCAGCGTCAGGTTGTTGGTCAGCGCGTCGGCCGGGACGTTGGTCAGGACGTTCTCCAACCAAAAAGGGTTGGTCTGGGTGTCGAGCGTGGTGGTGCGTCCCTCAAACTCTTCGACAAAGTTGGTCGCCTCGGCCATGAGGTAGGGATCGGGCTGCCCGCCAAAGGCGTCCCAGGAGTCGCCGTTGGGGTTGGTCTCGGAGAGTTGTGCTTCGATGATGACCAGATTCCAGCGCGAGCGCGGGTCCAGCACGCAGGAGCCGTCGTTGCACAACCGCCCGGGGCCGCAATCGACGCAGGCGCTGCCGTTGAAGCCGCAGTCTGTACTGGACGTGCCGCTGAGGCAGGTCGAATCCGAGCAGCAGCCATCGCAGGTGTCGGCGCAGGTCAGGTCAATGCAGCGGCCCTCGTCGCACTGTTGGTTGTCGCCGCATTGTTGGCAGGACTCGCCGTTGCGCCCGCAGGCGACGTTGGTGTTGGCAAACTCGGTGCAGATGCCGTTGTCGCAGCACCCCCCGCAACTCTCAGGCCCGCAAGGGATGATGCACTGGCCCTCTTCGCAGGTGGAGCCATTGGTGCAGCGCTGGCACTCAAAGCCGCTGTTGCCGCACGCGCTCAGCGAGGTGCCGGTGCGGCACTGGTCGTTTTCATCGCAGCAGCCATCGCAGTTGTCCGGATCGCAGCCAGGCAGGTCGACGCAGGTGCCTTCATCACAGCCTTCGCCTTCGCCGCAGGTCTCGCACACGGCGCCAGCGCGCCCGCAAGCCTCGTCAAAGGTCCCCGGCAGGCAGAGTTCGCCCTCGTCGGTCTGGCGCACGCAGCCCTGGCAGCCTTCAAAGACCTCTTCTTCCATGATGTCGGGGGTGCTGGGGATGTCGGGGCGGTCTGGGACGTCGGGTTCAGGGGGGTCGATGAGGTAGCAGCCGCCTTCGACGCACTGTTGTCCGACGGGACAGCCGTTGTCGTCGATGCAGCCGCCGGCGCGCTCACAGGTGTTGTCGTTGCCGCAGACAAAACCAATGGGGCAGTCGTCGTTTTCGGCGCAGCCGCTGACGTTGTTGTTGGGGCCGTTGTTGACAAAGCCGTTGTTGCCATCGTCGCAGCCTGCACCAGTGCAGGTCTCTCCGGCGAGGCAACCTGTCAGCGCGGTCATCAGCGCCAGCAGGGCGATGCCCAGGCTCAGAGCCTGCCAGGGGTTGGATTGGAGCATGTTCAGATGTCGTCGCATCTTAAAGCGATCTCCTGTCGTGGCTCACAAGGAGCTCTGCACATCGTCGGCCGGCAGCCAGCGGCCTTGGAAAGATGTCTGGTGCCAAAAGCGCAGTGTTTGGCGGTGGGCGTGCCCAGGGCGGCCTCCTTGGCACACTCAAAATGTCGTGACGGGTTCATCTGGCGTCAACCAGGCAAGCCCGAAAGGTTTCAGTCGTCGTCTTTGTCTTTGGTCTGGCGCTTGGCCCAATCCCGGAAGACGCCATCGGTCAGCGCGTCGATGCTGGCGGTGACCTCATCAATGCGCAGTTGGCTCGCCACCCTGGAGGCGGCGTCTTTGGGCGGGTTGAGCATGAAGTTGATCTTCAGGCGGCGGCGCAGGTAGTAGAGGCGGATGACCTCTTTGAGCAACGACTGGCGTTGCCCGCGCAGCGCATAGGTGTCGAGGACTTCGTTGTTGTAGACCAGGCGCGGCAGGTCCCAGGTGACGCCAACGCGGTACTCCTGGACGGTGCCGCCGATGCGGTCGACACCGGCCTGCTGGTCGGGGAACTGAATGAAGTCGAATTTGTCGACATCGGTGCCCAGGGAGTTGAAGCGCACATCACCGGTGACACGTGGCAGCGCGTTCTTCCATGCCGCGCGGCTCTCGATGGACTCCAGACTGTCCTCATCGAGGTTGTAGAAGTCCATGGCGGCCTGGATGACGTCATCGACGCTGGGTTCGGTGGCGTCAAGCTGGCGCTCGATTTGTTGGAGGCGCCGGTTGTCGTCATCCTGAGCCGCTGCCGTGGTCCCGGCGCACAACATCGCGGTGGCCAGAAGGGCCGCGACGGATGCCCTGGTCAGTGTCTTGATCATTTCATCGCTCCTGGTGTGGGCCGTCTCATGCCCTCTGCGCCTTCAAAGAGCCCCCCGGTCAGCATGTTGAGTTGAATGGTCAACTCTTCCATCCTCAACCTGCGCAGCGTCTTGCGCCGCGCGTCAGGGTTGTCATCGATGGCTTTTTCAAGCTGCAGGCGGCGGCGTTCGGTGTAGAGGTTGATCACCACCTCGCGCAGTCGCCTGGCTCTGTACTCATTATCCTGGAAAATCCTGCCCTGGGGCAACTCTTCTCGATCGTACACGGCCTGGGGCAGGTCCCATGAGAGCAAGACCAGAAAATAGGTGTGGCTCAGGCCGCCGCGGGTTTGTTGGGGGAGGTCGGCGTTGGCCGCGTTGACGCTGAACCCCGGGTCGAGGTTGATGTCGCCCGCGAAGAGCTCGCCTTGTTGGGCAAAGTGATGCAACTGCACCTGAACGATCGGCACGAGGTGAGCGGCGTCGGCCTTGTCACGCTGCCCGTTCAGGTCGGCTCGCCAGGCCATGTTGATCTTGAGCGCTGCGGTGAGGGTCTCAGAGAGCGAAGGCTCGTTGTAGATGCGCTTTTCGAGTTCCAGGACCTTGCGCTGTTCATAAGGGTTCATGGGCCGGTCAAGGAGCCTGAGGACTTCGCCCTTGCTGAGCACCAGCATCCCACCCCCAAGCGGATCGCCCAGGAGCATGCGCAACCGCCAATCGACTTTGCCGTAAGCGACCACCTGCCATGAGCGGCCCATGTCGTTGGATTGCCACAGATCCTGAACGGTGGCGGCAAAAATCTGGCCGGGGACCTGCCCAAACCGCACCGAGACCAGCTGCTGCCCCGGAAAGGTCAGCAGCCCGCTGGCATACGTGGTCTTGCCGCGGTCAGTGCTGACGAAAATGGCCTCGTCGGCCATGATGAGCATGTGATCCGGGTTGAAGGGCGAGAAGGCGATTTGCTTGATGACCAGCTGCCCTGGGATGCGCCTCAGGAAGAAGCCTTTGAAGGCGTCACCGTAGTTTTCGGAGTAAGTGGCGCCAAAGCCGGCCCCTCGCCAGATCCGCTGGGGGTTGGTGGGGTCTTGCTCGGTCCATTTGCAGCCAAACCGCGCGGCGAAGACGTCTTCGCTGGGGCGGTGGGTGATGCCTCGGTCTTCGCTGATGATCAAGCCGCGGTTGGTGCA
>CAKZKQ010000661.1 GCA_937123825.1 uncultured Pseudomonadota bacterium | reverse complement strand
CTTGCTGCGCTGCGCTTTTGGTTCGGTCACTTCGTTCCCTTTTGGTGCGGTCGCTGCGCTCCCTTATAGCAATTGTGATGAGTGGACCGTGCTTCGCTTCGCCGGGGCGTGTCGTCATCTCGTCGAAAGTGCTTTCACTTCTCTGAGGTCGGATGAGCGGTGGTAGAGGCTTGTGGGGCTTTCCAGGGGGTTTGTGGGGGGTGGTGGAGGCTTGGAAGGCTTTCCAAGGGGATGTGCGGCTTGTTTGAGAGGTTTGGCGAGGCGTTTGGGGTCTTGAGGAGCGCAAACGCAGGACATCCGGCCACTCAAGTCTCCCGAACAAACAAATCCCAGATACGGGGGGATGGCAGGATGTGGGTGGGCGGTGCGGTGTGTGGTGAGCAATCGGGCCGTCAGGGCGTTCGGGGGGAGCGCAGCTGTGGCAGCGCCACCGCAAGCGACTCACGGGCGTTCTGGCGGTTCGAGGGCCGCCACACGACGGGCCGAACGCCCATATCCTGTCATCACTCAGAGGATTTGAAGGATTCGCGGCCGAGGGCGCCGGCGGCGATGTCGGCGTGGTGGTAGAGGAGCGGGACGGTGTCGTTGCCGAGCCACATGGCGGCCTGGTCGGAGAAGTGGGGGGAGTCGTTGAGGCCGGACTGACCGCCGGGGACGATGTTCTGGCCGTAGACTTCGCCGTCTTTGAGGGCGATGACCATGCGCATGACGGGGCCGCTGCCGTGGGTGAAGCGGGTGCCGCTGAAGCCGGGGTTGGCGGCGTCGACGGCGAAGTTGTCGCCGGGGCGCGGGAACCACTTGAGGCCGCGACGCGGGTCGCCAGCGGGGATGTCGTCGGCCAGGGGAAGCTGGCGCGTGGTGATGGAGAAGAGGTCGGTCAGGAAGCCAAAGCTGGAGCCGGGGGGCAGGAAGTCGGCCAGCAAGGACTCAAAGCGGACCTGGTGGCGCAGGCCCCAGAGCCATTCTTGCATGTCTTCGGTGCCGAAGCCGCCTTCGCCAGCGCCGGTCGGCTCGCTCTCCAGGAAATCGAGGGCCTGACCCATGGCCATGACCAGGATTTCGTCGGAGCGCTCCACCTCGGGCGTGTCCAGAACGTCGAAGAAGATCGACTCGCCGGTTTCGGCGTTCCAAGACGCCACGCCGTTTGCGTCGTCCAGGCTGCGCCCGTCGAGGAAGCGGCGCAGGGCCGCGAAGCTCATCCGGGAGCGGCTGAAGCGGAAGGCGGACTCCATGTTTTCGTCGTTGAAGACGGCGTTGATGGCGCGGGGCAACCAGGCGTTGAAGATCATGGTGGCCACGGCGTCGTCGGGATCGTTGGCCTCAAGAGGCATGTAGAAGGTGTCCACGCCGGGGGGCGTGCGGTAGCCGCGCTCGATCCAACCCTCAAGGCGCTGGGCGACCTCGTCGTAGCGCGGCGCGCGCTCGTTGTAGAGGTTGGCCAGGCGCTCCTGATGGGGTTCCAGGTCACCGTCGCTGTCGGCAAAACCGCGCGCGGTGGTGATGGCGTTGATCAGGTGCTGGGTGAAGAGCTCGCCAAGGCGAGAGCGAGTGTCGGCTTGGATCTGAGCCATGCCTTCGACGCTGGCGGAGTTGTCGGCGACCTGGGCTTCGAGGCCTCCGGCGATGGAGTCGGCGCGCACGGCGGACCAGGGACCGCCGATGTACCAGGGGTCGTTGTCGATTTTGCCGTCGTTCTGGATGGGCGCAGGCTGGTTGTTGGCGTTCATGACGAAGCCCTGGTCGGGGTTGACGACCTGGGGGGTTTCGGCAAAGGGCACCACGCAGCGGTAGGGATCTTCTTCGCCCTGGGACTCGTCCACGGTGCCGTCTTCGTTGGAGGGGATCGTGAAGCCGCCGTACTGGGTGCCGT
Source organism: uncultured Pseudomonadota bacterium (assembly GCA_937123825.1). Classification (GTDB taxonomy): domain Bacteria; phylum Myxococcota_A; class Bradymonadia; order Bradymonadales; genus CAKZKQ01. The sequence continues at coordinate 36,552 of CAKZKQ010000661.1, read as the reverse complement.
CGATGAGCATGGTCGGGTCGGCGCCGTGCACAAAGCGGCCCTCTTCGCTGCGGGGCAGGTAGGAGCGGCAGGGCACAGCCTGGTAGGGGCTAAAGAGGATGTCGCCGTCTTTGTCGGACACGGCGGCGTAGAGCATGTTGCCGATGAGGCCCTTGCTGTACTCCTGGTAGTCGGTCACGTCGGTGGCGCGGCTAAAGCCCACCAGCGCCGAGATGTACTTGGAGGTGTCAAAGGCGGTCGTGTCGAAGCTCAGCGCCGTGACCTTGCCGTCGCCGTCCACGTCGCCGGGCACCACGCGGCCGCTGGGCAGGAAGACCACCGTGCCAGTGCCAGGGGGTTCTTCGTCTTCGGCAACGGGTGTGCCTTCGATGTCGTAGATGAAGCGGCCGTCGAAGGTGGTCCAACGGGTCCACTCGACGCTGCGGCCGACGCTGTCGAGGAAGTCGACGTTGGCCACCACGGTGGTCTCTTCAAAGGCCACCAGCGGGCGGTCTTCGCCCTGGAAGACGCTGGCCTGGGGCGCGCCCTGGTCGTCGAGGATGATCTCTTCGGTGTACCAATCGACGATGTCGGCCACGGGGTTGACCTGGCTCCAGGCGATGTCGCCGTTGGTGCCGACGGCCAGCACGGGCAGGCTGGTGATGAGCAGCCCGGCCTGGTGGATGTCGCCGTCGCCAAAGAGCGAGGTGTTCATCCCGACCTGATACATGATCGAGGGGACGTAGAGCGGCAGGTGACCGTCACCGGCGACCAGCGAGAAGCCGTCGGTGGTGTGGTCGCCGTGCACGGCCCAGGTGTTGGAGCCAAAGTTGTCGGCCTCGCGGCGGCCCATGCGGATTTTGAACTGCTCCATCCGCGCAGCGCTGCGCTGGAGCATGCTCTTTTCGACGTTCAGGCGGCGGTCGGTGCCCAGCGGGCCCCGGCGGATGACCTCGGAGCCAGTGCCGCTGTCGTCGATGCTGCCGCTCCAGTCGGGGCTGGTGCTGACCTCGTACGGGGGCGTGAGGTTGTCGTAGATGTCTTCCAGGGCGCCGGCGCGGCGCAGGTCGCCAAAGGGCACGTCGGAGCCCGCAAACAACTCCTGGAACTGGAGGTATTTGGCTTCGCGGCCGATGTCGCCGGACTCAAAATTGGTCTGGTACATGATGACGGCGACCATGGCCGCCAGATCGCGCCGATCGAAGCGATCCATCATCTCGGTGGGTTCACGGTCGAAGAGCGGCGAGACGAGCAAAACCTCGCTGGGGGGCGGAAGCTCTTCGCGCTCTACGGCGTCGATGTAGGCGTTGATGCCCTCGGCGTAGGCGTCCATGTAGGCCGCGTCTTCTTCGCTGAGGTTGTCCAGCACAAGCTGGGTGACAAAGTCCATGCCCAGCACGCGGTTTTCGATGTCGATGTCGAGCGCCAGATCGCCCAGCAGCGCCGAGAGTTGGCCTTGCGCAAGGCGGCGCTGCAGGTCCATCACGAAGAAGCGGTCGCGGGCGACCACAAAACCCAGCACGCGGGCCATGTCGTTGCGGTTGCTGGCGTAGACATGGGGCACGTTCAGCTCCGTGCGCACCACGTGGGCTTCACCCTCAAGGCCGGGCAACACCCAGGACTCCGTCTCCGGGATGAAGAGGATGCGCTCCTGATCGTTCTCAGGCTCGCGCATGGGCTCGTCTTCGGTGACATCATCGGCGCCGTCTTCATCGTCGGCGTCCATCATGACCACGTCGGGCTCATCGTTGTTGGGCGAATCCTGATTGTTGCCGTTGTTGTTCTTCGGATCGTCACTGCAGGCCGCCGCCAGCGCCACAATCAGCGCAAGCAGCCCCCCCCCCCACTTCATCGACACGATACTTCACCTTTTGCCATTGACGGCGCCACATCCCAAGGCGCCGCTCACCATCATGCTGTCGCCAATCCCGCGCCCCACATTGCAATGCACACAGCGCGCGCACAGAGGCTGTCTCAATGGCCCTCATAAAATGAAGAGAACCACCTTCACAGAAGATTAGCGACCCACCTTCGCGGAATCCAGAACCTGTCTTGCCAGAAAAGCGAGAAAAGCGCAAAGTCACCCAGTGACACCCTTGACACTCAGTGCCACCGACGCTATTTTCCCACCATCGCGCTCACCCCTTAAGGTGCTGGGGAGTTGACCCCAGACCGCTCAACAGGTGGGCGCCACAGCCCCGATGAACCTTCAGGAAAGAAACAGGCTGCGCAACCGCGCCCACATCGCCCAGGCCGCCCTGGAGCTTTTCCTGCGCGATGGTTTCGATGAGACCACCGTGGACGCGGTGGCGCAGGCGGCGGGCGTCTCGCGCCGGACCTTCTTCCGTTACTTTGAGACCAAAGAGGCGGCCTTCTTTGCCAATCAAGAGGAGCGCCTGGGGCTCTTCAAGGTGATGATGGGCGGCTTGCAGAACGTGCCCAGGGGGTATCCCAGGCTGCGCGCGGCGTGCCTGGAGATGTCAACCCAGTTGATGGCGCAGCGCGAGTTGGCGTTGGCGCAGCACCGGGTGACGGTCTCATCCAAGAATCTGATGGCTTACGACCTCCAACTGGACCAGTCCTGGGAGCAGGTCATGTTTGAAGAGTTGGTCGCCGACAGCCGCGACGACGGCAGCCACCAGATGCACGCCCAGGTCTGGGCGGGCGCGGTTGTGGGGTTGGTCCGGGTGGTGCTGCGGCGGTGGTTTCAGGCCGACGCGCAGGGCGACTTGAGGGCCATCGGCGAGCAGGCTTTTGCGCTTTTGGAGCGCGGGCCGCTGCGGCCGCCCCACTGACCGAAGATCGAGTTCAAGAAACGCATTCATACAAACAATCACGCTGACCCAAACCCCAAAAGAGGCCCCGACATGTTCAAGCTCCCCGCACAAGGCACCCAGGAAGACGCACTCTTTGAGCAACTTGAGACCTACCGCCAGAACGACCTGAAGTGGCGCGGCGGCAAGGCCTTTGGCTACGTTTACAACGCGGGCAAGAAGGCCGAAATGATCGGCAAGCGCGCCTTCGCCATGTACCTGAGCGAGAACGGCCTCGACCCGACCGCCTTCCCCAGCCTGATGCGCCTGGAGAACGAGGTGATGGCCCTCGCCGCTGGCCACCTTGGCGGCGCCGAGTCCACCGTGGGCACCTTCACCAGCGGCGGCACCGAGAGCATCATGCTGGCGGACAAGTCGGCGCGCGAGTGGGCAAAAATCCACAAGCCCCACACCGAGACCCCCGAGATGATCCTGCCGACCACGGCCCACGCGGCCTTCCACAAGGCGGCCCATTACCTCGGCCTGAAGCTCATCAACGTCCCGGTCAACCCCGAGACGATGCGCGCGGTCCCCTCGGCCATGAAGGCGGCCATCAACGACAACACCGTGCTGATGGTCGGCTCTTCGCCCTCCTACGCCCACGGCGTCGTGGATCCGATTGAAGAACTGGCGGGGATCGCCAAGGACGCAGGTCTGCTCTTCCATGTGGACGCGTGCGTGGGCGGCTGGCTGCTGCCCTTCTTCAAGCGCCTGGGCGCGGACGTGCCGGCCTTTGATTTCTCGGTCCCCGGCGTGACCTCCATCTCGATGGACCTGCACAAGTACGCCTTTACGCCCAAGGGCGCCTCGGTGATCCTCTACGCCAGACCCGAGCTGCGCCAGCACCACGCCTTTGCCTGCGATGAGTGGACGGGCTACACGATCATCAACATGGCGGTGCAGAGCAGCAAGTCGGGCGGACCGCTGGCGGCGGCCTGGGCTGTGCTCAACGGCCTCGGTGATGAGGGCTACATGGAGCTTGCCCAGAGCGTGCTCGACGCCACCGCCGCCATCAAGGAAGGCATCGCGGCCATCGACGGCCTGGACATCGTCAGCAGGCCCGACTTCTGCATGCTGGCCTTCACCTCAAGCCAGGCCAGCGTCTTCCACATCGCCGACGAGATGAGCGAGCGCGGTTGGTACATCCAGCCCCAGTTTGCCTTTGGTGAAAACCACAAAGAAAACATCCACATCTCCATCAGCCCGGGCAACGCCCACCTGGTTGAGCCCTTCCTCCAGGCCCTGGCCGAGAGCGTCGAGGCGGCCAAGGCGCTGCCCTCCGGCCAGATGGCGGCCATGCTCGAAGGTCAGATCGGCGCGATGAACCCCTCGGATCTGGGCCCCGAGGTCATCGAAGGCTTCATGGGCATGCTGGGCGTGCAGGGCGCTTCGCTGCCCGAGCGCATGGCCACCATCAACGAGGTCCTCAACATCCTGCCTCCCAAACTCAAGGAGCCCATGCTGATCACCTTCATGGGCCAGCTCTTCCGTCCTTCCAAGGGGTGACGCACCATGAGCAAGTATCCTCACGAGAACACCACCGCCCGGGTCCGCCAGTGGCAGTACCTGACCGGGGCGGACTTTAAGGCCATGGACCGCAAGAACACGGTGGTGATGGTCACCTGCTCCCCGCTGGAGGTCCACGGGCCGCACTTGCCGGTCATCACGGACAACCATGAGGCCGAGTGCATCTCGGTGCGGACCATGGAGATCCTCTCGGAGCGCAACCCAAACCTTGAGTTTGTGCACCTGCCGCCGATCTACGTGGCGGCAGACGTGGTGCCCCAGCCCGGCTCTGTGGCCTTCCGCACCTCAACCATCGTGCGGGTGCTGGAGGACATGGGTCGGAGTCTGGCGGCGCAGGGCTTTGAGCACATCTGGGTGGCCAGCTTCCACGGCGGCCCCAGACACTTTGTGGCCATTGAGGAGGCCTGCCACCGGGTCAACCGGCGTCACAACACCAAGATGGTCTCGGCCTTTTCGTTGCTGATCAACCTCTTGACCGGCGGCAACACCGATGTGGCCGACGTGGTCGAGGGCATGGGCGGCATCACCCGCGCTGACCTTGAGGGCGACACCCACGGCGGCGCGGTGGAGACCTCCATGATGCTCCACTTGCTGGGCGAATACGTGGACAAAGCCTACGAGGCCTTGCCCAGGCGAACGGTCAACACGGTCCTTGAGGAAGGCGGCCACAAGCCGCTGACGTCGGGCAAGCCGTCGCTGGGGGAGCTTTTCAGAGGCTTTAAGCACAAGCTGAAGTTTTACGAGACGTGGACGTACTCGGGCAAACCGGCGGTGGCCAGCGCCGAGGCGGGCCAGGAGATGCTCGAAGCCTTCGCCAACCACACCGCCAACGCCCTCGAAGAGGTCTGGAAGGGCCAGCGCTCCCTTGAAGACTGCCACTCCCCGCTCTGGAAGGTTCGCTGGGTCTTTACCTTCTCGCCCATCTCCAAAGCCTTTGAGCGCGCCGTGGGTTACAAGAGCCAGGTGTGGTGAGCGCATCTTTGGCGCGGTGTCTGGCTAGGTTGTGTCTGACAATTGGAACCGAGTTCCGGCGAGCACGATGGTGTCGAGGGAGAGAATCGAAAGGCTTGGAGTCACGACAGTGACTCTCAAGAGATGGACACTGGAAAGTGCCATCTCTTAGACCTTGAGATTCTCTATAATTGAGGTGAGCGCAGCGAGCCGGGCCAAAGCCGGCCCGTGGGTGGATAAAATTGCCGCTGGGCGTTGCTCGATGTTGCGGTTTGATGCACCTTGGGACGCTCCGGCTGGGGGCCTTGCCCCCAAACCCCCGCGCAGGACCCAACCCTGCACCCGCATTGTTTTCTAGCGTTCAGTGTAGCTTATGAGCACCACCCCACACCAAGATGCACCGCCGCGCAGCGCCCATGGAGGCGCCGCGCTCATTTTGGGGGCCACCTCCCCCATCGCCCGTGCCACCGCGCGCCTTTATGCCCAGCAGGGCCGCCCTGTGTGTGTGGCGGCGCGCAAGCAGCAGGAGGCACAGCGTCTGGCCGACGACCTGAAGGTCCGCCATCAGGTGCCAACACTGGCCATCGCCTTTGACGCCACCGATTTTGATGCCCATCCGGGTCTGGTCAAGGAGGTCAGCAAGGCGCTGGGGCCGATTGGGGTGGCGCTGCTGGCATTTGGCGAGATGGGGCAACAGGAGGACAGCCAGGAGTCCTTTGAGAGCGCCCATAAGGTCATTGACATCAACTACACCGGCGCGGTGTCCATCTGTGAGGCGCTGGCCGCGCACATGGTCAAAGAGGGTCAGGGCGCCATTGTCGGGATCTCGTCGGTGGCCGGGGATCGGGGGCGCGCCAGCAACTACTTTTATGGCAGCGCCAAGGGGGCGTTCACGCTCTATTTGCAGGGGCTGCGCAACAGGCTCTTTAAGGACAACGTGCATGTGGTGACGGTGAAGCTTGGCTTCATCGACACGCGCATGACCTTCGGCATGGAGACGGGCATCCCCATCGCGTCACCGCGCAGCGCGGCGGCGGCCATTGTGAAGGCGGCCTCGCGCGGGACCAACACGCTCTACTATCCACCGTTCTGGGCGGGCATCATGGGTGTGATCAAGTCCATCCCCGAGGGCATCTTCAAGCGCTTGTCCCTCTGAGCGATGCCCTGCGCGGGCAAACCGCAGACAAACCGGGCCCCAAAACGACAAAACCTCGCTCTAAACGGCGAGGTTTTGATGTTTTAAGGGCCCAATGGCACCCGTTTGGTCTCAGAAGAGGTTGATGATCTGGGTCGAGAGGTCACGCTCGATGCGCAGATCCTGGTTATCGGTGTCAAAGGGGTCGCTCAGGTGATAAATGAGCGTGATGACCTCACCACCGGGGATGCCCTCAGTGTTCGGGACAATGTTGGTGAAGGTCTTTTCGTAGAGGATCCGGTCGGCGCCCGCCTCGCGCACGGTTATGGTGCGACCCAACGGAGAGAGGATCGTGTAGTCGGTGACCGAGCGCGGGTTGACGTCTACAAAGATGGGGTCGCCATCAAGGTAGACATCGACATTGTCTGGCACAGCGCTGTGGGCGTGGACAAAGCGCAGCTTGACCATGTCGGGCACTGCGGTGTTGTCGTCTTCGACCACCAGATGGGACCAGGAGACCTGGGGCTCGCCCAGGAAAGAGCCCAGCAAAAACATGGTGTACTCCTTGCCAAACGCCAGGTTCATCCGATCGTCGTAGAGCCGGTTTTCGAGGTCGGACTCGGCGGTGGGTGGATAGTAGAAACGCAACCCATACGAGCCCGCGATGGTCTGGATGTAGGGCGTCACCAAGCCGTAGAAGAGGCCGCCGGGGTAGTCATTGCCGCTGATGGAGGCGCCGATGGAGTCGGTGTTGGTGACGTAGTTGTAGAGGCGGATGGTGGTGCTGACGCCGATGCAGATGCGATCGCGGCAGGCGGCTTGCTGATCATTGGGGGCGCAGGCAAAGGTGCCACACTGGGCGCCGCAGCTGCTGCCGGGCGCGTCGTCGAGGTTGACGCAGGTGCCGCAAACGTTGAAGTCGGGGTTGATGCACTCAACTGTGCCGTCAATGCACTGCTCGATGCCGCAGTCACCACACGGGGCGATGTTGTCCAGACCGTCATCAACGACGCCATTGCAGTCGTTGTCCACCAGATCGCACGACTCAGGGTCGGGGCCGACCTGACCGTCACACTCCCCAAAACCGCCCTCGGTGCAGGTCCGCTCGCCGACCTGACATTGACCCACACCGGCAGTGGCCTGATCAAAGTCGTAGCACAGCTCGGTCAACGGCGACCCTTCAGGGCCTTCATCGGTGCTGCCGTCGCAATCGTTGTCCTGGTTGTCGCAAAGCTCGGGGTTGGGGGTCACATCACCGATGCAGTCCCCAAAAGTCCCCTGAATGCAGGTTTTGCGGCCAGGGACACAGAGACCCACATTGACGGTGCCATCGGGCCCTTCATAGCAGGACTCTTGCAGCGGCTGGTCGTTGTCGCCTTCATCGGTCTCGCCGTCGCAGTCGTCGTCGCTGCCGTTGCACACCTCCAACGCGTCGGGCGTGCGCTGCCCTTGACACTCACCAAACTCACCGTTGGTGCAGACCTCCTGACCTGCGCGGCAAATCCCAACGCCTGCTGTGCCATCGGGGCCTTCATAACAGGACTGCGCCAGGGGACGACCCAGGCTGTCTTCGTCGGTGTTGCCATCACAGTCGTTGTCCAAACCGTCGCAGACCTCGGCGCCGGGAAGGACATCGCCGACGCACTCACCAAAGGTGCCGTTTTCACAGACGCTGACCCCAAGGTCACACACCCCAACGCCGCCGCGCCCCTGAGGACCGCCGTAGCAATCGGTTTGAAGGGGGAAGCCGCCGGGGCCCTCGTCGGTCATGCCGTCGCAGTCGTCGTCCTGACCGTTGCAGGTCTCATCGATGCGCTCAAGGTTGGACTGGCAGACCACGGTGCCGCGCAGGCAAACGGTGGTGCCGGGGCGGCAGCGGCCTGGGGCATCGGCGTCACAGGCCACGCCCGCGCCGGGGTTGCCCTCATCGATCTCACCGTCGCAGTCGTCATCCTGGCCGTTGCAAAGCTCGGGGGTGGGGCGAACGTCATCGCAATCGCTGAACTCTGCATTGCGACACACGCGCGTGCCAGCCTGGCACAGACCAACACCCTCGGTGCCGTCAGGACCGTTGTAACATGTCAGTTCCAACTCCTGACCGTCCTCGCCTTCGTCGGTCTCACCGTCGCAATCGTCGTCCAGACCGTTGCACTCTTCGTCCTGGGCCTCAAAAGTCTGCACGCAAACGATCTCGCCGCCTTCGGCACCCTGGGTTTGTCCGGCTTCGCCGCGCCCGGGCAGCTCTGTGGAGCACGCCTGCGCCCCGCCGGGGTTGCCCTCGTCGGTCTCGCCGTCGCAGTCGTCATCAAGACCATTGCAGGCCTCAAGCTGTCGGGGAACGACCTGATCGCGGCACTCGCCGTAGCTGCCCTGGAGACAGACCTCGGTGCCCGCGGTGCAGATGCCGGTGCCGACCACGTTGTCGGGGCCTTCGTAACAGGCGCGGCTGAGGGGATCGCCGTTGTCGTCTTCGTCGGTGGCGTCGTCGCAGTCGTTGTCGAGGCCATCGCAGACTTCGGTCGCGCCGGGGAACGTGGCCCGGCCCGCCTCAGAGTCTTCATCCAGACAATCCAACGGGACATCTTCGGGGCACTCGGCACCGTAACCAAAGCCGTCGCCGTCGCGGTCTTCACACCCTGGAGGCAGATCTCCCAGGAAGGGAAAGTCTTCTACGTTGAAATCCAGGTTGCACCCCGGCCCAAACAAGGCCAACGACAACAACAGGATCCCCATGGAACGCTTTACCCCAAAACCGACCATCTCTTTCGAACCCCTTGCTTGTGGAATTGACAGGGTGCCGTGATCACAAACAGACCACATTGGAGAGCGGCTGTGCCACGCGGTTCACTCAGAGATCGCCTTTCAAAGGGCGCTGGTGGAACACGACATTGGCATGCCTCACATCTCTTTATTCGTCTGTCGCCGTGTTAAACTCTAACAGACGCTTCCTTCATGCACAAAAGCCAACATGAAGAATGTTCGTTATGGCTGTATTATAACGGTTGAAAGTCTGTCATCACGGTCTGGAAAGTCACTGAAAACCCCCGCTGGCGTCATCGCACTTGCTTGGCAACGAAAGGCGTCGCGCGTGTCTGCACAGCGGGTCCCAGGCCATCACCCAACGACAGAGTATCGGATGGAGAAAACAAAACACAATGTTATCCGTCATTGGCCATAGATTTTGGAGCTGAGCATATGACCTCAACAAAAACAAAGACCCTGGTGTACGGGCTGGGCGGCGGCGCCGCGTTGATCGTGATTACCGTGGTAGCGCTTTGGTGGCGAGGATCGACGGATCACACCGAGCAATTCAACGCGATGGCCACAGCACACAAGGCCAGGCAGTGGCCTCGGGCGGCGCCGCCCAAGGGCGCCTCCTGGCTCCCGGGCAGCGCGGCCGACCTCTACAAGGCGGCTTACACAAAGGCGCAGGACAAAGGCCTTGAGGATGAGGACGACAAAAAAGCGCTTGGTGAGTCCATCAAGTCCATCACGCTGCAAAAAACCGAGGCCGCCAAGCCCCAAAACACCCAAACGCCCCCGCAGTGTGTCCAGGACCTGGGGCTGCCGAGCGACGATGCTGCCGGGCTGCACCTGACCGAAGGGGTCTGTCGATGGATCGTGCAGATGCGCCCTGCCATGAAAGAGATCCTGGAGGGCTCAAAGCGCGCCGACGCGATCAGTCCGCTGGGCTATTGGGACCCTTGGAGCGTCGAGCCCGACAAGCCCGACCAGCCGCGCCTGATGATCCCGCTGATCGAATTGACCAAAGCCATGCTCATCGACGCCTACGCCGATGGGCACCGCAAGGCACATGGGCAGCAAGTGGCCAAAATCATGGCCGTCGCACGGATGGGGCAGGACATGGGCCACGGCGCTGGTGTTCTGGGGACCATGTTGGGGGTTTATATGCTCGACAACGCTCTGGAGGTCCTGCGCGGCGAGTTGGTGAACAACACCTTGCCTGCAGAGCTGTTGGGGCCGCTGCTGCTCGATCTGGACCAATTGGAGCGCGGCCACTGGTCCATGCACAGCGCCTACCAGACCGAGTTTTTCTACATCATGCCAACTCTGGCCCCTGAAGAAGACCTCATCCAGGGTCCCATGGAGTCCATGACCTTCCAAAACCCTCCCAACCTCTTTGAGCGCCTCCTCTACGGCAACATCGCCAACACCTGTTTCACCTTCTGGACCCGCGTCCTTGATGGCATCGACACCCCGTCTTACAAAGCACGCGCGGCGCATCACCAGAAGGTCGCCGACGACTTCAGCAACTCGCTCGATCCCTCCGCCAAGATCATATCTTTGAGTCACACCGCCAGCTTTGACAAAGGGCAGACCAGCGCCCGCGCCAACCTGAGGATGACTCTGTGGATGGTGGCCGCGCGCCTCTACCAACACCAACACGGCGGCCAGTGGCCCAGCGCATCCACAGCCACCGCCGAGCTTGGCAAGCTGCTGCCTGGCGGTCCCTTGAGCGACCCCTTTGAAGACGACGCCCCCTTGGAGATTGTCATCAAAGACGGCGCCATAACAATGACCTTCCCCAGCCACCGCAACACCGACCTCTATGACCCAAGCCACTCAAGCGAAGCCCCCCGACACGCGCGCCTGAGCGCAACGCTGAAACCGTAGACCACTTAAACGCTCACGGCAGCGGCTCCAGGTGGCCAATGCAAGTCAGCCCGTTGTCATCGGAGTTGGTCCCGTCGGGGCAAACGGTGTTGATCCAAGAGACGTTCTCCAATTGAGCCCCCGAAAGATCCGCGTTGAAGAGGTTGGCGACCTGGAACCTCACATCATCAAAAGCAACATTGCGGAGGTCGGCATAGGCGAGGCTGGAGGCCTCAAAGACAGCACGCTCGATCCTGGCTCCAGTCAACACAACGTGCCTGAGATCTGAGAGGCGGAAGCGTACGCCGTTCCAATGCGCGTCAACCAGACTCTGGTGACGCATGTCTACCTGGGCCAGATGTTGATAGGGGCACTCGACACCCCAACGCTCATCACAAACTCGCTCCAACGCCAAATGCCCCAGACACGTGGCCGGGAAGGACGCGTCGGCCTGTGTCCCATCGGGGCACGTCGCCCCAGCCCACGACACCCCGTAGAGGTTGGAAAAGGCGGTCTTGGCCCGATACAGGTTGGCGTTTACCAGCACAGCCCGGTTCAAAGAGGACAAATAAAAATCCGCACCGACGAGGTGGGTGCTTCCCAGGTTGGTGTTGGCCAGATTGCTGGCGTGGAAAGTCGCCCTGGACAGGTCGGCCTCCCAAAAATATGCCCCCGAAAAATCGCTGCTGAACACAAACGCATCGGACCAATCGGACTCCCCCAACCTCGCGCCTGAAAAATCGGCGTCCTGAAGCTGCATAAACCGAAAATCGGCCTCATCAAGGAACATCTCTGCGCACTGCGCGCCACCATCGCGCGTCACCTCGCACCCATCCACGTCAAACGGCTGGTCACCCAAACAAGAGGCGCGGTCGTTGTAGATCTGGTCACCATCGGGGCACATCGCACCGGTCCACCGCGCCTCCACGTCCAACACCCCCTCCAACTGGGCGTTGAGCAGGTTTGCGTTGTGCAAAACGGCCCGCCTCAAATCCGCCCCGGTCAGATCCGCATCGCGCAGCTCTGCGTTGCTCAAGTCGGCGCCGCGAAAGTTGGCCTGGCGAAGAGATGCCCCTGAAAAGCTCCACCTGCGCAAGTCCAGCCCTGAAAAATCGTGGCCATCCAGGTTCATGCCACTGCAACCCCCCAGGCACGGCAGCGCCCGGACAGGTTCTGTGATGCACGTCCCCCCATTGTCTTCGGACCAGCTCCCGTCTGGGCAGATGGTCTCAAGCCAACGCGTGTGCCCCAAGACGCTGTCCGAAAACACCGCGCCGCGCAGATCCGCCCTTATAAAGAGGGTGCTGGCCAGCATCGCCCCTGACAAATCCGCGCCCACCAACGAGACCCCATCGAAGACCGCGTGCGACAGGTCGCCAAACGACAAATCCGCACCCTCCAACGAGCCCCCCAAAAGCTGCGCGTTTGACAGGTCAATCCCCGACAAGTCCATCGCGTCGAGCCAAAGGTTGCTGCCGCTTAAGCGATGGCAGCGGCCACCCGCCTCCATCACACAGCCCAACGGTGGCAGCGTCCCAAAGAGACACACCCCACCGGTCAGAGCGCTCTCATCGCCGTTTGGGCAAATCGCCCCCTCCCAAGTCACCAGGCCCCACTGGGCACGGATCAAATCAGCGCCGACAAGCTCGGCCTGGGACAAATCGGCCCCGGTCAACACCGCTTGTGACAAATCGGCCTCTTGCAACTGCGCTCGCCTCAAAGACGCCCTCAGCAAGACTGCCCCAGAGAGCCTCGCGCCGCGCAACTGAGCCCCATCGAGGGTCGCGAAAGTCATATCGACGCCGTCCAACGCCGCGCCGCTCAAATCGACGCCCATCAACAGGCCATTGACCAACGATGAACCGCTCAGCACCGTCTCTTGCATAGACGCCTCAACCAGGACCGCGTCATCCAAGACCGCGTCCAACAGGTGCGCGCCGTCCAACCGCGCTTGGCTCAAGAGCGCGCCGTCCAGCACGGCCTCCTGCAAAGATGCCTGCACCAACGACGCACCGCTCAAATCAACTCGGGTCAGGTCTGCCCCTCCAAGGTCCGCCCTGTCGAGCACCACACCGCGCAGCACCGCCCCTGAAAGATCCACCTCCCGCAACACCGCGCCGGTCAAATCCGCCCCTGCGAGGTTCGCTCCGCTCAAATCCATGCCGCTGAGATTGTACCCCGCCAAAGATGCCCCAGGACACTGCGTCCCCGGCCTCAAAAAGCAGCCTTCTTGCTCTTGCAGGTGACCTTCACAGGTATCGCCGTGGTCGCCGCTCCAGGTCCCGTCGGGGCAGACCACCGCATCCCACAACGCGTCTTCAAGCCAAACCCCTTCAAAAGAAGCCCCCTCAAGATCGACCCCAACAAGGCTCACCCCGCGCAGGTCGGCGCCCTCAAAGCGAGCCTGGCTCAAGTCGAGGGCGTCGAGCGTGCGGCCGCGAAAGTCCACTCCCCGCAGGTCAGCCCCTGCGCACTGCACTCCTGGCTCCAGCGTGCAGGCCTCGGTCACCGCCAGATGCCCCAGGCAGGTTTCGGCGTTGAGCGACGCCCCATCCGGGCAAAGGCTCTCGCCTTGCCAGACAAGATCCACAAGGGTCGAGTGCGTGAAGCTCGCGTTTCCAAGTTGCACCCCATCCAAGGTCACGGCCTCAAGAACGGCGCGCTCAAGGTTGGCGCTGTAAGCGTACACCCCCTGCCAACGCCCCCCTTCCCATCGGGTCTCCCGCGCATCGGTCCGGCTCAGATCTCCGCCTTCAAGGACCACATCAACAAAAACCGCGCCGGTCAGCACGGCCTCCGAAAGATCCACATCGCGCAGCGTCACCCCTTCAATGACCATGCCGCGCAAGTCTGCCCCGGCCATGTTGACCCCTTCGCACACCTCCCCTGGCTCAAGCGAGCACCCTCTGCCAGGATACAGATGTCCCCAACAAGACGCCTCGTCGTCTTCGGGCAAGGACGTCCCAGAGGGGCAAAGGGCACCCGACCAACGTGCCCCATCCAAAAGTGCACCGCCCAAATCTGCCCCTTCAAGGTTGGCCATCGACAAATCAGCCCCTCGAAGATCGGCGCCGCGCAGATCGGCGCCGCGCAAATCCGCCCGGCGCAAGACCGCATGGCTCAAATCGGCCTCCCTCAGGTCTGCACCCTGGAGACTGGCATCGAGCAGCAAAATCTCTGACAGGCGGCTGTGTGTCAGCGGCGCGCCTTCCAACTGAGCGCCTCGGCACTCTCCGCGCGGAACCAGCTCACACCCCTCCACCACCACAAGGTGCCCCCAACAAGCATCGCTGACCGCCCCATCGGGGCAACGCGTGTTGTTCCAGCGAATGTCGTCCAACACAGCGTCCTTCAAATCAACGTTCCGGAGATCAGCGCCGGAAAAATCGACCCTCAAGAGCTGGGCACCTTGAAGCGACGCGCCCTCCAGCACAGCCTGCGACAAGCGCACATCGCGAAACCGGCCACCCGAGAGATCGGCCCCGACAAAGATTGCCGAGGACAAATTGACGTCGGACCACAACAACGCCTCCGACACGCTCTGTGACCAGTCCGAGCCCGACAAATCCCCCTGCTCAAAGACCACGTTGTGCAGCGACATCCCATCCCACCGCGAGCCTGGGGCATGGAATTCGCGCAACGTGGTGTCGCTCACCTGACCTCGTGACAAATCGGCGCCGCGCAAATCGACCTCGGCGAGCGTGACTCGCTCCAGATGCGCCTGCGTCATCTTCGCACCGGCCATCTGAGCGCCTGTCAGGTCGACGTCCAGCATCTCGACATTCCACATGTCTGCGCCTGCAAGGCGAGCAAATGGGGCGCTCACCGACGTCCACACTGTGTCTTTCATCTGTGCGTCGAGACAGTCGATGCCGGTCAGATCTGCGCCGTCAAACCGGGCGTTGTTGAGCACAGCGCCCGTGAAGCGAGCCTGGGACACATCGGCCGACTCAAAGACAGCGTGGCTCAACCTTGCCTCAAAAGCGTTGAAGCGCACCAACGACGCTCCAAAAAAGCTCACGCGATTGAAATCGGCCGCATCGGCCAACGCATGATCCAGGCGCGCGCTCTGGAATGACGCGCTCCCGGCATCCACGCCAGCGAGCATCGCCTCCTTGAAATCTCCGCCGTCCAGGACCGCGCCCCGCAGCGCCCGGCCCGAGAGATCAACCCCTGCGCACTGCGCCGGTGAGCCCGAGGTGGCGTTGCCTTGCGTCGCCGCAAACACAGCCGCCAAACAACCATCGCGCCCATCGTCAATGGACAGCGACTCAGCGGGCCTCTCCTCCGGAGGGGCGCCAACCACATCAAAGGCCTCAGGGTTGCCCCTCCCATCCTCTTGGCCGGTCGGCCCACACCCCATCCACATGCTGCTCAACACCAACCCGCAACACACACCCCATCGCCACTTGTGCTCGCCCATGACTTCAAACCTCCTTGCATCGTGAAGCGTTCTTCGAGCCACGCAAAGAGCAACAACCGTTCCACCCGCACCGCGCGCCTCCAAAGCGCAGCGCCACACCCCTGCCCCAAAGATAAAAACCTGGATCTGCTGCCCTCCTGGCACAGCGCCCAGCAGCGCGCCTTGCGGCATCCATAACCAAAACATGTCAGCGCCACGACCACAGACCGCTCCACATGGCCACCGCACTTTCCAGCGTGAACCACCCGACCAACCGCAACACCCCCAACCGTTCATGGTGCACCTGCACTGGCCACCCCAAGACGCACACCACCGCGCCCCACACATGACAGGCACGTCTGTTGCTAAGAACCACCCATACGAAAGGGGCCACGATCCACTGCATCAAAAGGACATTGGACAAACATGAAGAGGTTATCACTGAGCATCACGGCGCTCCTGGGGGCATTGCTCCTGTCTGCCTGCCACAACACAGAACCCCCACGCGCCACCGAACACACTGAACACACCGAAGACACCGAGGACACCGAGGACACCGAGGACACCGACACGCTGGCCGCCAAGAGCATCCACCAACCCCCACCGACGTTTCGCCCCCAAGACCACCTGCGAACACAAGCGCAGCTCCCACCGGCGCTGCACCGCCACGGTGAAGACCTCTCGTTGGACCAGCGACTGCTGCTGGACGGGTGGAGCACCCCTGACCCCATATCCCCATCCAGCGCTGACCCCGCCATGGCCCAAATCCAATACCCAAACATCCTCCCGCTGGCCCCTCGCCTGCTGGCCGACACGCACTGGCCGGAGCCCTGGCGCACCAGCCGCGCGCTGAGCATCTATGAAGGGATGCTGTGGATCGCAGACCGGGAAAACGGCGCGGTGGTCATCATGGACACAAACACGGGGGAGCTGCAGCGCTCCATAGAGCTGGGAGAGACCACCGACGACCTCATCATCGACCCCGACGGCGATGTCTACGTCACACTCCACCACGACGGCGCGCTGGTGCGGCTCGACGCGACGCCGCCATACCACGAAACCCGCGTGGAGTTGGGCGTTGCACCCCGAGGAATGGCTCTCAACCCAGGCACAAAATCCCTATACGTTGCCCTCCAGGGCAGCCAGGAGGTCGTGGTCATAGATACCGACACGATGCAGGTCCAAGAGCGCGTCACGGGCTTTGATCGGCCCCACGGCCTCTTCTTCGACACCGAAAACCGCCTGACCGTCATCCAGCACGGCCAGAGCATCCAGCGCTTTGAGACTGACCCACAGACGGGCCGCATCCATACCCACTCCAGGCGCTCGGTGGCGCTGCGACGCCACAACCCCATGGACGCAGCGCTGCTGCAAGACCGCCACACAAAGGTCCTGCCCTACATGGCCACCGCCGCTGCCCTCAACCCCAACAACGGCCAGGTCCTCGTCCTCCACCGTCAGGCCATGCCCAACCCCGGCGACGCGTTCTTCCCTGCCGCCTTCCCTCCCCCCGAAGACACCGCGCCGCCTCGCACAGAGGGCTACTACGGCTCCCCCCCACCCGAAGTGGTCAGCAGCCCCTTTGAGTTCTTCCTGAGACCGGTCGAGATGTCCATCACCGCTGTGGACTCACCCAACTCCGAAGGGACACTGCCCATCAAAGATCCCTACACGCTCAGGCCCATGCAGGCGCTGCTCCAACAACCCTCTGACATCCACCATCATCCCTCCTGGAGCATGGCCTTTGTCACCGGCAAAGGCACCAACAACATCCTGGTCTTCAACACCGCCGCACCCGACCCCATGGCCTCCCCCATCGCAGTCATCGAGGTGGGCAAGGCCCCCGAAGCCATCGTGTTCTCTGAAGACGGCGCCGAAGCCTTTATCCTCAACGGCCACGACTTCACCATCAGCCGTCTGGACCTGTCTCCCCTCTTTGTCATGCCAAACCTCACCGCCAACAGGGATAGACCGTACAACTTTGACATCTTTGCAGGTCCACGCACCACGCCTGCGTACCTCTACCACGACCAGATCGCCCGCTTTGGCGTGGATCCGCTGCCCAAAGCTCAGCGCCAGGGCCGAGAGCTCTTCACCAACGCGCGCAACACAGACATCACCCAGAACAACACCTTTGCCTGCGCCACCTGCCACCCCGAAGGTCTCGAAGACGGCATCGTCTGGGGAGGCCCCGGAGGCACCCGGCAAACCCCGATCCTGGCAGGACGCCTCCACGACACCGCGCCGTACAACTGGCAAGGCACCCGACAAACGCTGGGGTCCAACATCGACCAATCCATCACGCGCATGGGCGGCAACGGGCTGACCTTCACGCAGCGGCAAGCGCTGGCTGATTACCTCCTTGAAGGCTTGCGGCCTCCCCCTCACCCCAACCAGACCGAAGGCTCATCGCTCAGCAGCGCTGCCGAACGGGGGCGGCTCATCTTTGAGTCTGCACAAACAGGCTGTGCGGACTGCCACATCCCTGGCAGCTTCACCGATGGGGCACAACACGACGTGTTGCCCTGGGACGGCAACGAGCAAGAAGCCTTTGACACCCCCTCGCTGCGCGGCCTCTACCAATCGGCGCCCTATTTCCACGATGGCAGCGCCCCCACGCTCATGGACGTCCTGGATATGACCGCCACAACCATGGGACGCACCGACCACCTCACGCTGGCTCAAAAAGAGGACCTCATCGCCTACCTCTTGACCCTCTGAACCCCACAAAACCCTGGCAATCCAACTCCTGGCGGGATGGTTTGGCGCCGTGGTGCGTTGTATGAGTCCAACGCTTTGCACACAGACGCACCGCGCGCCCCTGCTCCGACACACTGCCTGTCGGTGATGGGCTGCGATAAGGCCGCGCTTTATCCAAGAGGAGCCCATGGGTTCAGACAAAACCGCTGACCGCAAAACTTCCAAAACCAAAGCCGTATTCATCGTCTCGGGAGTGATCGTGGCCGTGTTGTTGGCCGGGCTGGCCACATGGTTCTTAAGCTCACCAGGCCAGGATCTGGCAGAGCGCTACAACGCCATCGCCAAGCCCCACAGCCAGAAAGTCTGGGAGCGCGCACAACCCACAC
Source organism: uncultured Pseudomonadota bacterium (assembly GCA_937123825.1). Taxonomy (GTDB): domain Bacteria; phylum Myxococcota_A; class Bradymonadia; order Bradymonadales; genus CAKZKQ01. The sequence continues at coordinate 18,045 of CAKZKQ010000661.1, read as the reverse complement.
CGGGGCAACAACTCACCCCGGGCCCAACCGCGCAGACATACCGTCAGGCCATCGCAAGCTGCCCAGAGATGCCCAACCAGGAGTGGGATCGGATGACGGCCACCATGACGCTGCTGGCCACCGCCCAAACATCGCCCAAAGACGCCGACACCACCGCCAGCCCCGCGTGTCAGGCGTTGGGGCTGGCGCCGGACAGCCCGCTGGGGCGGCACATGGGCCAGGGCATCTGCGCCTGGATCAAACAATGCCATACCTCTGTAGAGTTGCTGGTTCAGGGCGCCAATCAAACGCCTGCCCTTGGCCCAGACAACATCTGGGATCCTGATGGCTTGTCCCAAAACACCGTTGGAAACCTCTCCCAGGCCATCAACCTCAACAGAGCCGCGCTTTTGGAGGCCGTCATCGCTGGCGAAGGGGGCAAACTCGACCAGCAGATGCTTTTGCACACCAGCGCCATCCGCATGGGGCTCGACACCCTCAAGGGCACCCACCTCGTCGGCGCCATGCTTGGCATCACCATGTTTGAAATGCATCTGAGCCACCTCGCTGCCATGGCGCAACACGCGCCGCTGAGCCCACAACAATGGGACGCGCTGCGCAGTGAGTTGGCTTACATGAATTCACAAACCGCCACCAGCCAAGAGGTCTTTGAGGGAGAATATCTAACCACCTTCCCCATGCTCTTCAACGGCAAAGGGCTCCAGACACCGCCGGGTTCCAAAGCCTTGCTCCAACGACACCAACAGCAGACCTCGATGCTTGGCCGCCTGTGGTTTGGCGCCGCCGCCGCCGATGCGCAGGATATGTGGGACAAGACACTGGCGCTTACCCAAAACGAGGCCGACCTGCGCGTGCGCCTGCAACAACATGACGCGCTCAATCAACAACTCTCCCAGAGCATCAACCCATTGACCAACCTCCTGGCGGGCATGAATTACGGGGTCTACGATCAGCGCATCACGGCGGCGCAGGCCAACGTGCGCCTGCACACCTGGGCCATGGCCGCCGTACACCACCGCGCCCAGACCGGGCAATGGCCAAGCAACCCCCAGACGCTGGCCCAAAGCTGGGGCCAGGCCTTGCCGCAAGACCCGCTGATGCGCGCCCCTTTTGAGTTCAAGCAAGAGGACGACGGGCGGCTGACGCTGACCAGCGCTGCCCTTCAAGACCCGATCTACCAGCAGCACAACATCAAGGATCTGAGCACCTCGTTGAGCATCACCGTGCGCCCAGCCCCAGCCAACGCCCCCGCGGACCCCTCACCCAACCCCTGATACCCAAATGCAGACGTCCAACAGACCTTGTCTGCATTTGGGTGTGAAAAGTCCTCCCTGCACCGAGCAGTTGCCACAAACACACTTGTGGTCAATAGTGCTGGCGGTCCAAAACAGGACATTCGAACAATTTTCGTGGAGATGAGATGCTTAAAGCAGGGATTTTTCTAGACATCGAGAACCTCACCCGCTGCGGCGGCTGGGGCATGAGATACAACGTTATTCGAGACCTGGTCGCAGCCCAGAACATGGTGGTGCTCAGAGCCAACGCGTACATGTCCATCGACCGCCAGCGCGAAGCCCAGGATGAGTATTACCGCCAACGCCAACAATCTTACCGAGAGGCCATCCGCCGCAACGGCTTCCACGTCGTCCTCAAAGAGATCCGGCGCTACAACGACAGCGATGGGCAGACCATCACCCGCGCCAACTCAGACATGGATCTGGCCATCGACGCGCTGCTCCAAGCCCAAAACCTTGATTATGTGCTGCTGGGAAGCGGCGACGGGGACTTTGTCCGTCTGGTCCGCGCGCTGCAAAACCAGGGCAAGCGCGTCGATCTGCTCTCCTTCTCCAACACCGGCCGCGCCCTGACCGAAGAGGTTGACTACCACTTCCGAGGGCCGCTGATTCCCGGCCTGCTGCCGACCCCCAAAGATCAGCCCCGGCGCATGCGCGGGCTGATGCACCACGTGGTCGAAGACAAAGGCTTTGGCTTCCTCAACGTCTGGACGTCCCTGAAAATGGGCCACCTGCGCGACGATGTCTTCTGCCACATCACCGACTTCACCATCAACGGCGAGCCCGTCTCCAACCAGGACTTCGCTCGCCTCAAGGCCCAACAGCTCATCATCGAATTTGATCTGCTGGAGCTGGAGGACGGCAAGGTCAAGGCCATCAACGCCACCCTCCACGGCAACGAGCGCATCCGCCGACCCCAACAGCGCCCCGGCCGCCGCTTTGATGACGACGAAGAATACGACGACGAAGAATACGACGACGAGTACGAAGACGACGAAGAGTACGACGATGAGTACGAAGACGACGAAGAGTATGAGGATGAGGGAGGCGACGACGAAGGGGAGTGAGTCTGAGGCTCACTGACCGGGTTCTGGGTGCTGCCCGCAGCACCCCAGACTTCTTTGCACAGGTCATCGACGTCGACGTGACGCTCAACGCTTGATGGAGCGTTTGGCGGGGGCTGGCTTCTTTTTGGGGGCAGCCTTTTTCTTTTTGGCAGGCTTCTTTTTGGCCGGGCCCTTCTGACCACACCCAAGCGGGCTCTGAATGTGCGGCACATCTTTGACGCGCTTCCAGTCACCGCCCCACTCCAGCCCCTCGGCGCGCGCCGCCACACCCAGATCGGTCCAAAACTTGAAATTGGGGTTGGCCGCAGGCCCCTTCCAACCGTGGCGCCTGTCCATGACGTCCGCCGCGCGACCGCAAAGGTGGCGACTCTTCATGGTCCCCGAGCGGCCCGCCGCCACGATCTTGCGCTGCTGCTCGATGCTGCGCCGGCCCGAAATCACCACCGGCTCCCAACCCTTCTTGCGCAGGCGCACCAGCACCGCCGCGACTTTCTTCTGAAAGGGCTGCTCCAGAGTCGCCAGCGCCGCCTCTGAGCGCTTTTGCCACGCCGGCGGCCCCTTCTTCTTCTTACCGCCCGCGATGGACGCCCCCACAGAGAACACCACCGCCAGCGCCACAAACACCGCCAGGACAAGCTTCAACCTGGACATCATCTCCGACCTCACACCACACATCGGCTTTGGAGGACACAGAACCCACACATCAAAACGCAGGTCAGCCCCTCAAAGCGGTTTGGCGCACCGCGCCACCGCCTCAACGTGGGTCCGATCTATACCGCTGGGACCGCGCCGCCGCAAGAAGACGCCTTGGCGACCACGCCTGCGGGCACCGCTCAGGCGCCTCCCAATGAGAAGACCACCGGCCCCAGCGTCCTGGAGAACGCCACCCCGGCCACGCCCCCAAAGCGCGCCACGCCGTCGGCCCGCAACGCAGGAGCGGCGGTCGCCTCGTAGCCGGCATACGCCTCGCGATCCGCAAAGGTATAGCTGGTCTGCACACGGAAGCCGTCACCATCGAGGACGATGACCTCGGCGTTGCTCGCGCCGCCGTCGATGACCGCCTGGGCGTGGCCCTCGTCGGTCAGCCACTTGACGTACGCCTCAAAGACCTCCTGGCTTGGCAACGTCGCCGTCACCACATAACGAAGGGCCTTGCCCTGATGCTCACTCATCGCTCTCCTCCCTGATGTCCCATCACTCCCATCGCCGCGCATGGCCGCAGCGACGCCGCCCCAGATCTACCAGAGCCTCACCCCACCCACCAGCACACACCACCGGTGCGACGGACTGTTCCACACCCAAAGCCCCCAATTCCTATGGACGGATCTCACCGGAAGCCTATACTTCGCCACCAAGACCCACGCACCGCACCCAAAGGCCCATCACCCATGACCCACGACCCCACTCAATCGCCGTTTCAGCTCGCCGATGACCACCGCGGACACCTTGGCCTGGGCCAACTCTGGCACCGCACGCGCGCGCTTGAGCGCCCACAACGCCCGCCGCTGCTGGCCATGCTCTCCATCATGGGCGCCCACCAGAGCCTCTACGGCCTCACTCGCCTTTTACAGCGCCTCGACGACGTCTTCTACAGCGATTACCGCCAGCAAACGGTCAAATCTCCGCTCTTCATCATCGCCAACCCGCGCAGCGGCACCACCTTCCTGCACAACCTCCTGGCACTGGACGAGGAGCGCTACACCTACCACCGCCTCTACCACACCATGCTGCCCAGCGTGACCGCCTACAAACTCATCAACGCCGGCATCCACGTCGACCGGCGCGTGGGCAGGCCGCTGGGGCGCGTGGTGGACTGGATCGACCGCAAGACCCTGCCCATGTGGGACGACATCCACCCCGTGTCGCTCAACCGCACCGAAGAAGACGAGCTGCTCTTCCTCTACAAGCTGGCCAGCATGAGCATCTGCATGCTCTCGCCGTTGACCGATGACCTCGAAGCCGTCACGCTCCTGGACCGCGCGCCCAAAGAGACCCGCGACGCCATCATGGATTTCTACCAGAGCTGCCTCCAGCGCCACATCTACGGCACCGACCCCAACAAACAATTCCTGGGCAAGAATGTCCTGATGAGCGGGCGGCTGGCCTCGTTGCTGGAGCGCTTCCCCGACGCCCGCATTGTTTATCTCGTCCGACACCCCTACGAGGCCATCCCCTCTTTTGTCAGCATGTTCTCGGCCACCTGGCAACGTCTGGCCCCGCGCCTGGCCCCGGGCTCCGATGCCCACCGCACGCTTGGCACCATCGGCGTCATGCTCTACCACCACGTCCACCAGCAGCGCAGCCTCATCCCCTCCAAAAACTACCTCGACCTGCGCTACACCGACCTCATCGCAGACCCCCAGGCCGCCGTACGCCAGATCTACGAGCGCTTTGAGATCCCCATCAGCCCAGCCTTTGAGCAGCGCTTGACGCAGGCGACCAACCGCGCCAAACGCTACCGCAGCGCCCACACCTACCACCTTGAAGACACGGGCTGGAGCAAAGAAGAGATCCGAGCCGCGCTGGCCGATGTCTTTGAAACCTACGGCTTTGAAGACTGACCCCAACCTGCTAGCATCCCCACACCTTGCCAGACATCCGTGTTCAGATGACCTCCCCTGGTCACCTCCAAACACACCCGATTGACCACCCCCCACCTCATCGAGGCCCAATCATGTCGCCCTGGTTCCGCGCGCTGATGCTCGCGTTGATGCTGGCCACCGCTGCAGGCTGCGCCCAGAAGACGCTCGTGTTCCCCGCCACCATCCCAAACCCACAAGCCAACCAACCCAAGCGGCCGCCGCCCCCGCCGCCTCCGCCGCCCCACCCTGAGTTTGGCCAACTGCGCCCCCACCACAACTACTACCGGGTCATCAGCGTCGGTCCCTACCGAGAGCACTTTGTGGTCTCTTTCCACAAATACGAAACCGTCACTGCCACCTACCAGGCCGACCCCGCCGACCCAGACGCCCCCGTGGTGCAAATGGGGCAGAGCTTTGGTTTCTTTACCAAACGCGTGACCCCATCCTCAGACCTCTCACCGGCGCTGGCCGCCAACGTCGAAGCCATCAAGGCCGATTTGCGTCAAAAAGAGAGCCCCCAGGGAGACATCGACGTCCGCCACATGGGCACATTTCGCGCCGTGGTCATCGAAGAGATCGTCGCCAGACAGGCCGATCACCCCAGAAGCGCCCTCTACAACTTGCGCACCACCTTGAAGGTCGACAAAGACCTGACCGAAGTGCAGGGGCAGGCCCCTTTTTACATGGGCATGGGGGGCAGTGTGCGGCTGGATGACCGCTCGGGGTTCTACGACCAGACCAACTGGATTGACGCCGGGCTTGGCTTTCAGGGTTTTGCCCAACTGTGGAAATTCTACCGCCAGCCTCACCTCTACAACCAACAAACCCAGGACCGCTTTGAGGCCGAACTCCTCAAAGCTGCCGCACACCTGACCCACAAGACCGCAGGACCGACGCTGGCGCAGTTGGCCAGCGAACAAGACACCAACCTCCTGCCTGCCGACCTGGAGACGCGCCGCCCGTTCATCTTCTATGTCAACGCCGTGGAGAACGGCAGGCGCCAAAGCTCGGCCACGTCCTGGATCATGCCCGCGCGGGCCTTTGGAGGCCGCGAAGAGACCCGCATGAAGCTCTCCATCCCCACCGCACGCCATGGAGATGTGATCTTTGACACGTCGGTGGTCATGCACGCAGCGCCGTTGGCGCCGGGGCTAAGCGGCGACCAAAAGGTGCCGTTCACACTCGACTACAGCATCACCTCAAACGGCGTCGCGGGCTCCAAACCCATCCACGGCACCATCCAGACCCAGGCCCGCATCATCATCGACGGCCCGCGCATCCACTTCATTGGGCTCGATGATGGCATCCCAGCCCAAAACCTGCCCGGCGTGGAGCCCTACCGCAGCTTCGAACTCCACCTGGGCTTCATGGGGGTGGACTGAAAGACCCCTGACACACACCACCGGGGCCGGAGCACGGCTTTTGAGTTGGACGCACGCGTTGAGAAAGATCGCGGCGTTGACGCCTCTGGTTGACCGCCCTTCGCCCAGCCCTGCCCTTGACGTTCCGCCCCCCGACCTCCTTAAATGCAAGGGAGGATGACATCTCTTTGCAACAACCATCGCCGCCGCATCATGGTTTTAGAAAATCACTGTGCGGTTTCGGCGTTGGGCGTGGCGCTGTGCAGATATCAAGTCCAAAGGGGGACACATGAAGATAGGGGTGCCTGCCGAGGTGCTCCCCGGTGAGACGCGGGTGGCGATCACGCCCGAGAGCGTCAAGAAGCTGGTGGAGAAGTTTGGCTTTGAGGTGATGATCGAGTCTGGGGCTGGGGACAAGGCCAGCTTGCCGGACAAGGGTTATGAGGAGGCCGGGGCGAGCATCGCGCCGGACGCCGCGACGATCTGGAAGGAGTCGGACTTGATCTTGAAGATCAACGCGCCGGCCGAAGATCCGCGCAGCGGCAAGCACGAGGCCGACCTGCTGGGCAAGGGGCAGACGCTCATCAGCCTGCTGTGGCCCGACCTGGACAAGCCACTGGTGGAGCGCCTCCAGGCTGGGGGCGGCTCGGCCATCGCGCTGGACAAGATCCCCCGCATCACCCGCGCCCAGAAGATGGACGTGCTCTCGAGCCAGGCCAACATCGCCGGCTACCGGGCCGTCATCGAGGCCGCCGACCACTACGGGGGCTTTTTTGGCCTCCAGATGACGGCAGCGGGCAAGTCTCCGCCTGCGACGGTTCTGGTCATTGGCGCTGGTGTGGCGGGGTTGGCGGCGCTGGGCGCGGCCAAGAACCTTGGCGCCCAGGTGCGCGCCTTTGATGTGCGCCCGGCGGTCAAAGAACAGATCCAGTCGATGGGCGCGCAGTTCCTTGAGGTGGAAATCGAGGAGAGCGGCGACGGCGGCGGCGGCTACGCCAAGACGATGAGCAAGGAGTTCATCGAGGCCGAGATGGCCCTCTTCCGCAAGCAAGCGCCCGAGGTCGACGTGGTCATCACCACGGCGCTCATCCCCGGCAAGCCCGCGCCCAAGCTCTGGCTGGCGGACATGGTCGAGGCCATGAAGCCCGGCTCTGTGGTGGTGGACCTGGCGGCCTCACGCGGGGGCAACTGCGAGCTGACCGAGCCTGGCGAAGTGGTGCAAAAGCACGGCGTGTGGCTGGTTGGCCACGAAAACCTCACCCACCGCCTGCCCACGGTCGCCAGCCGCTTCTTTGGCAACAACCTCGTCCACCTGCTCGACGACATGGGCGGGGCAGAAGGCTTTAAGTTTGACCTTGACGACGAGGTGGTCCGAGGGGCCCTGGTGGTCAAGGAAGGCGAGCTGATCTGGCCGCCGCCGAAGGTAGAGAAGAAGCCAGCGCCGAAAGCGCCAGAGGCGGCCGCGCCCAAAGCACAAGCGGCCCCGGCGGCCAAGGCGCCGCCAGCCAAGTCCAAAAAGAAGAAGTCATCGCACGGCCACGGCCCTGAGCCCTCCGAGGGCAGCAACCTGGGCCGGGGGATTTTGGGACTGGTCCTGGCGTCGGTTTTTGCTGCCATTGGCATCTGGGCGCCCAACGAGTTCGTGCAGCATTTTACGGTCTTTGTCTTGTCGTGCTTTGTGGGTTGGCAGCTCATCTGGTCGGTCAACCACGCACTGCACACCCCCTTGATGAGCGTCACCAACGCCATCAGCGGGATCATCATCGTCGGCGGCGTGCTTCAGGCGGGCAGCGGCGAGATGAACCTGGCCGGGATATTGGGGGCGGTGGCGATTTTGGTCGCCAGCGTCAACATCGCCGGCGGCTTTCTGGTCACACAGCGCATGCTGTCCATGTTCAAAAAGGGGTAGGATAAGAGATGCTATCACCAAGTTTTCTCCCGATGGCCTACCTTGCGGCCGCGGTTCTTTTTGTTTTGAGCCTGGGCGGCTTGTCGACGCAGGAGTCGGCGCGCCGGGGCAACTTCTACGGCATCCTGGGCATGCTCCTGGCCGTGGGCGCCACGCTCCTGCACGATCGCGTGGACTCCTTTGGCGTCATCGCCGCCTGCGTCATCGGCGGCGGCGCGGTGGGCGCCGTCATGGCCGCCCGCGTGGCCATGACCTCCATGCCCCAGTTGACCGCCGCGCTGCACAGCTTTGTGGGTCTGGCGGCGGTTTTGGTGGGTTTGAGCAGCTACCTCAACCCCGGCAAAGAGCTTGAAGGCGCCGAACACGTCATCCACGACATCGAGATCTACATCGACGTCATCATCGGGGCCATCACCTTTACGGGCTCCGTCATCGCCTGGGCCAAGCTCGACGGTCGCCTGTCGGGCAAGCCGCTGCTCTTGCCTGGGCGTCACTTCATCAACCTCCTGATGGTCGGCAGCATCATCGGCATCTGCGTGCCTTTTGTGATGGCCTCCGGGCCTGAGGGCGTCGTGGGACTGGCCGGTTTTCACTGGCTGCTGATCACGTCGGTCATCGCCAGCATCCTGGGCATCCACCTGGTGATGGCCATCGGCGGCGCCGACATGCCTGTGGTGGTCTCGCTGCTCAACAGCTACTCGGGTTGGACGGCGGCGGCGGCGGGCTTCATGCTCTCCAACGACCTGCTCATCGTCACCGGCGCCCTGGTGGGCTCCAGCGGCGCCATCTTGAGCATGATCATGTGCCGCGCCATGAACCGCTCCATCTGGAACGTGGTCTTTGGCGGCTTTGGCACCGCGGGCGGCAGCGCCCCGGCCAAACCGGCGGGCGATGGCAAGGAAGAGGCCGGCACCTTCACCGAAGTGGATGGGGAGGCGCTGGCCGACCTGGTCCGCGATGCCCGCTCCATCGTCATTGTCCCTGGCTACGGCATGGCCGCCGCCCAGGCCCAGCGCGCCGTGGACACCTTCACCCGCAAGGTCCGCGACATGGGCACCGACGTGCGCTTCGCCATCCACCCGGTCGCCGGTCGCCTGCCCGGCCACATGAATGTGCTGCTGGCCGAGGCCGGGGTGCCCTACGACATCGTGCTGGAGATGGACGAGATCAACGACGACTTCCCACGCACCGACCTGGTGCTGGTCATCGGCGCCAACGACATCGTCAACCCCAGCGCCCAGACCGACCCCCACAGCCCCATCGCCGGCATGCCGGTCCTTGAGGCCTGGAACGCCCGCACCACCGTGGTCTTCAAGCGCGGCCGCGGCGTGGGCTACGCCGGGGTCGCCAACCCGCTCTTCTTCCTGGACAACACCCGCATGCACTTTGGCGACGCCCGCGCCAGCATGGAGAGCCTCTGCGACGCTCTCTGAGGCCATCTGCCATAAGCCAGCGCCCACACGCGCTGGCTTATGGCAGTAAACACCTCAACGGGACCCAACCCCACCGGGCCAACCCCCACACAACGCCATGTCCAACTGGGATCGACGCTCCAGAAAACAAGGCCAACGACAACTCTTCATCACCGCCGCGATGGTCCTGGCCGTGGGCATCCCGCTGGCCTGGATCATCATCGACCAGGGCGCCGACGCCCCGGATCCAGACGGCAAGGCCCCTGCCCCAAAGATCAAAGCCGACAAGATCAGCCCCGAGGAAAAGGCGCTCAAGCCCATCCTCATCGGCAAAGACGCCCGGCTGCTCTTCAGGCCCCGCATCGGCAGCGACCTGCCCCAGTCCGTCATACGCGGCACCGGCTTTCTGGCCTGGACGCCAGACGGTCAGCGCGTCGGCATCACCAGCGCGCGTCACTTAAAGGGCCTGCCCGGCGGCGGCGACCAGATCCACAGCGTGGAGTGGCTGGCCATCCGCACCGACCTGACCGTGGGGCTCTTTAAAGAGAGCCTGGGCCCGGTCCCAGCGGCCAACACCCAGGATCCGCCCGACCCCGAGTTTGTGCTCCTCAAACCCCAGGCGCTGCACAAAGACGCCTACGCGCTGGAGTTGGACCCCCGGCCCAAAGCGCGCGTGGGCGAAAAGGTCTGGATGCCCCTGCTCGACCCCAAAACAGAGAGCGGACACCGCCCACTCAAAGGCCGGGTCACTGCCGTCGAAGGCGACCTCATCACGGTCAAACTCAAAAAGGCCGACCCCAACCTGGGCGCCCAGTTTGGCGCGCCGGTCATCAGTGACCGCCTTGGCCGGGCCATTGGCATGATGATCCGCCACAACACCACCGACAAAGAGACCACCCTGACCCTGGTCAGCGCCGGGCGCATCCTCACCGCCCTCAAGGCCAACGTCGCCCCAACCCCACTGACCCAGGCCAGAGGCGTCCCTTTGGCCTCCACCCCAGCCCCCACCGACGGCCTCCAAAAGGCTCGCAAGGCCCACCCGCTCCAACTCAAAGCCCAGCGCCCAGCCCCCACGCCCGAAGGCTCCCAGGGTCCCAAAGGCCAGCTCCCCGAAGGCGTCACCGAGGTCACATACCCCGGCCCCGACGGCCAAAAACTGCGCGGCTGGCTCCTGCGCCCACCGCTGCGCGTCAAAGTCGACCTGCCCGCGCTGGTCTATCTCCCCGACGGCTTCGGCGTCACCATGGACGACATCATCCAAGCCGCCCAATTTGTCGGGGTCGGCCACGTCGTCCTCCTTCCCGCCCCGCGCGGCGCCAACGACAACCCCGGCCACTTCGAAGGCTTCTACAACGAAGCCAACGACGTGATCGCCGCCGGAAAATGGCTCGCCGCACAAGATGGCATCCAAAGCAGCGACCTCTCTTTGGTGGGCCGGGGCACCGGCGGCACTCTGGCGCTGCTGGCCGCCATGCTCCCCTCCCCCTTCCGCGCCCTGGTCACCGACAACGCCCCCGTCGACATCACCAAAGCATTGGGCGACAACGCCCCCTACGACCCCAACGACCCGGCGGCCGTCGCCGCGCGCAACCCCAAAGCGCACCCCACCGACCTGCGCCTACCCACCCTGCTCATCTACCCCTCCAAAGAAGCCCCACGCCGCCAGGAAGCGCTCAAAATGGTGGCCGCCGCGCGCAGCGCAGGCCTGCCCGTCTACCACCTGACCGAGGCCGACAACGCCTCCTCAGAGACCCAGATCCAGTGGCTCCAGTTCACCGGCAACGCGCTGCGCTTCCTGCGATTTTTGGAGGCCGAAAAGGGATGCCGCGAAGGCCAAACCCTCTCGTGCGAGTTTGCCCTCCAGGTCGCCATCAGCAACGGCCTGGGCACCCGTGTCTCCGACCTCTTTAAGGAAAGCTGTCAAAAGGGCCACACCGACGCCTGCGCGCTCGACGCCCAGCTCCTGCTTGACGCCAACGGCAGGCCCTTTGACGGCGACGCCGCCATCAAACAACTCCAGGAGGCCTGCGACAAAGACAGCGCCCTGGCCTGCGACCGTCTGGGCCGCGTCTACAACGACGGCGAGCTGGGCAGCGCCAACGCCCGCAAAGCGCTGGAGTACTTTGAAAAGGCCTGCGGTCTAAAACACGGCGAATCCTGCGGCGCCATCGGCCTTGCCCTGATGGAAGGTCGAGGGGTCCGCCCCGACCCCGAGCAAGGCCTCGAAATGCTGCAAAAGAGCTGCAAAGCCGGATCCGCCAAGACCTGTGTCTTGCTGGGCCTCTACCACACCGATGGCCGCCACGTGGAGCGCAACCCCCAAATCGCCGCCAACCTCTTCATGGCGTCCTGCGAAATGAACGACGCCGACGGCTGCATCTTCCTCCTCCAGGTCCTCCAAAGCGAAGCCGCCAAAGAACTCCCCCCCGACTTCGCCCGCAGCATCCTCTCGCGCACCCTCATCATGCTCAGCACCCAATGCCACGAAAACCGCCACGGCTACAGCTGCCTCACCCTCTCCAAAATCTACGAAGCCGACCCCCAAGCCCCCCCCAACCAAGCCAAAGAACTGCGAAGGATAGCCTGCCAATACGACCGCACACTATGCCAGGGACGGCCCTGATGGCGCAGGACTCACGTAACTCCCCCGCAATAGCGGTTTTGGGCGGCCCTAACGGCGCCAGGAACCACGGAACTCACTCGCGGTAGCGCTGCTACAGCTTCGTTCGCCCCGAGGCCCCTGCCATCCGTTATTGCTCGCCCAAAACTCAGGCGTTTTTATTTTTGAAGTGTTTGGTTTTGGTGTCTGGTCAGTTGTGGCTTGGTGGTCAGTGACTCATCGCTGAGAGCTTCGGTCCCCTACCTCCATCATTGCTTGCCCCAAACCCGTGGCCTCTTCTCTTCTTTTTTGAAGTCCAACAAGCCACCACCACAGCCCATCCGACCTCAGAGAAGTGAAAGCACTTTCGACGAGATGACGAGGCCATCCGGCGAAGCGAAGCACGATCCACTCATCACAAATGCGATAAGGGAGCGCAGCGACCGAACCACAAGGAAGAGAGCGCAGCGAACGACCGAACCACAAGCAAGCGCAGCGCAGCGAACCAAAAGGAAGCCAAGCGCAGCGCGGCGACCGAACCGCCAGCCGGGGCAGCGCCCCGGCTGGCCCGCTTGACTATGGCCAACGGGGTGTTCAGAGTGGGTCGCCGCAGTCTACTTTTTTCGCGGGGCGCGGCGGTGCGTCCTGTTTTGTAGGGGACATCGGTGTGGCCATGAATCTTTCAGAGATTTTGGACTCGGATATTTTAAAGCGCGTGGAGAAGCCGTCGCGCTATCTTGGCAATGAGGTCAACTCGGTCCACAAGGACAAGGAGAGCGTGGATGTGCGCCTGGCGCTGGTCTTTCCGGATCTTTATGATCTGGGGCTGGGGAACCTGGGTTTGCACATTTTGTATGCGATCTTGAACCGGTTGCCGTGGGTGTGGTGTGAGCGGGCTTATGCGCCGGGTGTGGACATGGAGCATGAGCTTCGGTCCAGGGACCTGAAGCTCTTTGCGTTGGAGTCGCGCGACAGCCTGGACCAGTTTGATGGGCTGGGGATCACGCTCCAGTCGGAGCTGACGTACACCAACATCCTCAATATCCTGGACATGTCGGGGATTCCGCTGCGGACGGCGGATCGGAGCGATGACCACCCGCTGACCTTTGCGGGCGGCCCTGCGGTCTTCAACCCGGAGCCGCTGGCACCGTTCATGGACTTCTTTGTCATTGGTGACGGCGAGGATGCCATCAGTGAGATTGCGCAGATCATGCGCGATACGCGGGGGCAGAGCCGGATGGCGAAGTTGGAGGCGTTGGCCAAGGTGGAGGGCGTCTATGTGCCGGCGCTCTACCCGTTTGAGACCACCGCCGAGGGGCGAATCCTGCCCAAAGAGGACGCGCCAAAGATCCGCAAGCGGCTGACCAATGATCTCAACGGGGCGACCTTCCCGACGGATTACATTGTACCCTTTACCCAGCAGGTCCACGACCGGATCAGCCTGGAGGTCTTGCGCGGATGCACCCAGGGCTGCCGCTTTTGTCAGGCCGGCATGACCACTCGCCCCGTACGCGAGCGCAAGATCGATAAAATCGATGATTTGATGCGCCGGACGCTGGAGAACACGGGCTACGAAGAGGTCTCGCTGGTGTCGCTGTCGACGTGCGACTACAGCCAGGTGCGCCGCATGGTCAACCGGGCGGTGGAGACCGCGCGCGAGAAGCAGGCCTCGATCAGCTTGCCGTCGCTGCGTTTGGACAGTTTTTCGGTGGGTTTGGCGGACATGGTGGCCGAAACGCGCCGCTCGGGGATCACCTTTGCGCCCGAGGCTGCCAGCCCGCGCTTGAGGTCGGTGATCAACAAGTTCATCCCGGACGAGGAGCTTCTGAAGATGTCTTCGGGGGCGTACGCGCTGGGTTGGACCCTGGTGAAGCTCTATTTCATGATTGGTCTGCCGACCGAGCGCGACGATGACGTGGACGCGATCGCGGATCTGGCCATCAGGACCTTGGCGCAGGGCAAGCAGATCATGCGCAAGGCGCGCGTGAACCTGGGCGTGTCGACCTTTGTGCCCAAGCCCTTTACGCCCTTCCAATGGGCGCCTCAGATCCCAATGGAGGAGACCCGGCGGCGCCAGGAGATGCTTTTTCAGAAGCTGCGCTTTCACAAGAGCATCAAGTTTGGCCGCCACGACGCCCGCGAGACCTTTATTGAGGGCATGATCAGCCGCTCGGACCGACGCGCGGGTGATTTGCTTGAGGCGGCGTTCCGACGCGGGGCTCGGTTTGACGCGTGGGGCGAACACCTGAAGTTTGAGGCGTGGGAAGAGGCGATCGAGGAGGTCGGCTTTGATGTGGACGACGCGCTGCGCGAGCGCAAGCTTGATGAGCGCCTGCCGTGGGACCACATCGACATCTTGATCGACAAAGAGTGGTTTGTGGAGGACTGGCAACGGGCGATGGAGCTTAAGTGGGCCCAGGACTGCCGCCACCGCAAGTGCCTCAAGTGCGGTGTGATCGACAAAGAGCGCGAGCTTTGCGCGACGATGCTGCGCGACCACGTCAAGGGCCGTTGGGCCGAGAAGACCTTTGTGAAGCCCGAGCGCCCGATGCACGAAGAGGGTCCGGTGGCCCAGCGCCTGTGGATTCGGTATGCGCGCACGGGTTCTGCCCGGTTTTTGTCTCACCTGGAGGCCAACAGCGCCTGGATGCGGGCGTTTCGGCGCGCGCGGCTGCCGCTGTCCTTCTCCCAGGGCTTCCGTCCCAAGCCGAGGGTCGCGTTCTCGTCGGCGCTGCCGGCCGGCGAGGAGACGGTGGGGGATTACATCGACGTGCGCTTGAGCGAGGCGGTGGACCCCAGAGAGATTTATGAGCGCTTGCGCACGATGTTGCCCGAGGGTTTTGATGTTTTCAGCGTGCAGGATGTGCCTTTGAAGGCGCCAGCGTTGATGGATTTGGTGGCGGGGGCGACCTACACCTTCTTCATGCCCGAGGCCGACCGATTGGAGTTGGCCCAGACCTTGTCGCGGCTGCGTGTGAGCCAGGAGTTGATGATCACGCGCAAGATCAAGAAGGGCAAAAACCGCGTGATGACCGAAGTCAACATCCGTCCCATGATCCACGAGATGCGTTTGCGCTCGGGTGAGACGGCGGCGGTGGACGTGACCCTGGTCAGCGATGGCAAGCGCGTGGGTCGGCCCAGGGACTTGATGCCCTTGCTGACCGACCAGCTCGACCGCATCAGGATCCTCAAGCACGACTCGCTCTACAAGACCGAGGACGGCTGGGAGTCCATCTCTCAGTGGACACCGCCCCCGGCGCCCGAGCCAGAGTTGGACGAGGACGCCGCTCCAGACAGCGCCCAGCCCCTGGCCGAGGAAGCCCCCACCGCACAGGCCTGACGGACCGCATTCGCGGCGGCGTCTGGTCATCTGTTAGGGTGATGTCAAACCCACAGATGACAGGCGCCCAACCATGTCCAGCCTCAGCCGCAAGAAGCTCATCCTCCAAATTGCCGTCACCGACCGCACCTTCAAGAAGGTCCCGGGGGGTTATCGCGGCAAATGCATCCACTGCAACACGCGCCTTGAGATCACCGACGACGGTGAATTGTTGGGCAAGACCACTGTGGAGCACATCGTGCCCAAAACCCACGGCGGCGGCGATGTGTTGGAGAATCTGGCGCTGGCCTGCCGGTCTTGCAACAACGAAAAGGGCCGGCGCCATGACGTTAAAGGCCCAGGGGATCCGGGCTACGAGAAGGTCGTGGCCTTTTTGCAAGCGCGCAAACGCAAGCGCCACCGCGATGCATGACGCGGCGCACGGCGCGATTCATAAGACAACACAACAACAATAAAACCAAAAGTGCGAATTCAAACATACGCCATCAAACACACGTCGAGCCCGTGCTCACCGGCACTTTTCGTTGTGGCTGGATTTTTCTAGAAAAAACGCACAAAAAAAGGGCTCGCCATTGAACAAACCCGTGGGGGCTGCGTCGGAGTAGGTGCGCTGAGTTGCTGCGCTCCGTTTCCTTGGCCTGGCTTCAACGTAAACGAGGAGAACAGCAACTCAGCGCTTATTTCTTGGAGAACAAAGAATTCACACCTTGTTCTCCTGCGCCTGCCCTGGCCCCAATCTGCCGCGCCCTTCCCCAAACATCTTCCAAAGCGATTTACGACGGATGCACCTGACCACCAAGGGAGAGGCCTTCGTTGATCCGGCGGACCTCATTTTCGAGCTTCTCGGTGACCTCAACGCGATTTTTGGGCACGCGGTACTTGGCCTCAAGCCGGGTGCCCTCTTTGGCCAGAAAACGCACCAGGCTGGCAAAGCGGGTCTCTGAGAAGTTCTCGGCCACCGCACGGCGGCGCAGCTTGATCTGGTCCACCAGGCGAATCTGCACAATGCGGTGCAGGATGGAGACCGTCGAAGTGATGGCCAACTCCTGGGGCACCTCGCACAAAAAGCTGATCTCAATCAAATCAATGATCGTCTCGGCCTTGCGCGCCAACTTATCCAAAGTGCTGCGGTTGCTGACCTCACTGGTGCGCACGTTGTCGATGATGTCGACCGACTTGACCACCAACGGCACCGGGACCTTGCCCCGGCTGCGGTGAACCCTGTGGGCCGAGTCATGGGCAATGTCATGGATGTAGAGGCCATAGATCTGGCGCTCAAGGAACTTGGCAAAGGTAAACTTGCGGTTGCGAGAGCAAGCGGTGGTCGCCTCGCTCAGATCAATGTTGCTCTGCAGAAAGCTCGAAAGGCTGGCAAACTCGCGGGCATAAAAGTCCACCAACTCCCGGGAAGACTCAAAGCGCACCACGTCCAACGCCGCGCGAAACGCGTCCAACCCTCGCTGGGACGGCTCAATCTTGGCGTTGACCTTGCGCGCAGCCGCCTGAAAAAGCAGCTGGTACCTATTGGTCAGCAGCGTCACATCACGGGCCAACGTCGTCGAAAAAATCTCGGCGATCTCATCGAGCGCGTCCGGCAACTGGTCATAACTGCTGGACGTATCCTCGGCCACATCATGCAGCAAACACGCCTTGATGACATCCGGCCCATAACCCAACGTCGCCGCCCGAATCGACACATCGGCCGAGTGACACAGCGACGGCTCTCCCGTCACCTTGCGCACTCGCCCCGCAAGCTTGCGCTGGGTATAGCGAAACGCATCGACCATCCCATCGCCAAGCGCGTTGGCGATTTCGCTGTCCTTGACCGGCGCCTCATCCCACTCCATGAGCTTCTCGGACAGGTGCACCAGCGCCTTATCGCCCTCAAAACGATCCAACACAGGGACCGCTGTTGTGTTTGTATCCAGCTCCCACATGGCGTCTGCCTCCAGCGATGTCTTGATGCCGCCTGTCGGTCAACCCGACTGTCGCATTTGTATCACGAAGCGGAAAAAGCGCACACACAGCGCACAAAAGATCCGTCTGGCCTCTGAATGCAAAACCCCCTGAAGCCAACACCCACGAAGGATAAAGACAGCCAAGGTCGGGATCGCACATCGGCCCATAAAAAAAGACAAGGCCGAGCACCTCCGCAACAATTCGATCATCACCAACGGGTTTGCCCGCTTCAGAGGTGATCATCCCCCCCTCCCCCTTCACCAGTCTGGCGGCTTTGATGGATGAGTATGCTTGAATCAAGCAGTGGGCTTTGTTGGGTGACCTGAGCAGTTCGAGTCAGGCGATTATAGCGCTCACAAGGGGTCACGTCGCTAGAGATTGGCTTTGTTGTGAGAACGCGGTTGATTTGTGACAGGCGGCTTTGTTGGGTGACCCAGGCAGTTCGGGTCAGGCGATTATAGCGCTCACTAAGGGGTCACGTCTCTGGGGCCCCTGCCCCAGCCACGGAGAGTCGCTGCGCG
>CAKZKQ010000660.1 GCA_937123825.1 uncultured Pseudomonadota bacterium | reverse complement strand
CTTGGAGGACCAACGCCTGTCCAAAACCCTCTTGTCGGGCGCTGCCGACCCTGCGTCCGCGCTCCCAAAGCCACCCGCCGGCGGTCATGTAGGCCACGTCGAGGCCGATGTTGGGCAGGAGGAATTTTTGGAATTTCTCGCTCTCCTGGATGGTCTCCAGCAGGCCAAAGGAGCCGGGGTCAACGCCTTGAAGGCTCCACAGCGACAGGCCCGCGATGGCCAGATTGACGGTGTTCCAGGCGGCGTTGCCTTGATGAAATGCCTGCCAGCGCCCCGACGAGGTAAAGTGCCCGGCGGTGCCCACGCCGATGTTGAGCAGCGACCACCCGAGCAAGACCCCCATGCCGTTGCGATTGAGGGCCAGCCGCTCGGTGTTGTACTCCAAAAGAAAGCCTGGGTCTGCCTCCAGGCTCTGGGCCTGAACCGGGGCGGCAGCCATCATCAACACCACCAGCAGCGCCGCGGTCCAAAAGGCAAGGTTTATGGTCTTTGGTTTTGTGGGGAACAATCCTTCACCTGGCGTGTTGTTGAAGGTCGTTTGTTGGATGAATGGATGCATGGTTCGTGTGGGCCTGTTGAGCGTGGGTTGGGGCCTGTTTAAGGCTGTGTCCAGCCCGTTTGGATTGTGGAGGTCGCCGTGGAAGCCGACGTGAACCCGACCCCTGTTGAGATGCCTCCGCTGCGTGCGCTGGAGGAAGAGGAGGTCCGCTTCAACCTTGCCATGAGCCGGCCCGATTACGACAGCGGTGAGCGTCAGAAACGTGCCCGAGCGCTCTTTGGAGCCCATGGACGTTGGGACCAATACCTTGATGAGGGTTTTGCCTTTGTGGTGCTCGTCCATCAGTGGGCCGGTCAAGAGCAGCTCAACGCCGCGCGCCTGCGCAAGACCTGGATGACGGCGCTCTTTAGCATTGAGGCCCACCCGCTGGCGCCGCGCCTGGCGCTCGAAGGGCTCGGGCTCGACCTGGACATCTCGCGCAGCCGTTATTTGGATTGGATTGGCCAGCGCTTTGGTCCTCGCCTGGTGGCGCCCGCCTTTTATCTGGCTGCCCATCGCGCCGAAGGGTACCCGCGCGTGGCGATTTGGGAGTGGCTTTTGCAATCTGGCTTTATGGGCAAGGGGCTTTATCTGGCGGCGCTCGACGATGCCTCTTCCCGAGTGCGTCAGAGCGCCATGCAGGCGCTCATCAAATTGGGGCCGGGGGTGGTGCCGGAGTTGGCCGGGCTTCTTCAAGGGGGACGCAGCGAGACCCGTTTTTGCGCCGCCCGGTGTTTGGAGGCCATTGGCGATGGGTCGGCTTTGTCGGCCATTGTGGCGGCCTTGGAGGCGGAATCTTCCCAGAAGGTGTTGCAGGCTCTGGGCAAAGCCCGCGATGCGTGCGACCCCGCCACCCAGGGGTGGCAGGTTGGGGGCGCGGCTGGCTTGCCGTGGGCCTACGCGCCGGGCACCAGGTTGGACTTCAACGATGGGTTGAGCATGGTCCGCGCGGTGGCTTATGGCCAGCGCAACGCCGCCGCCTGGATCAAGCTCTGCAATGTCCTGGAGCGGCTGCGTCACAACAGCGCGCTGGCGATGGCGATCGATTACCTCTACGAAGCAGGCATCGATGACTGGCCCCAGACCACACGTGTTCGCCCGTGGGGTTGGGAAGAGCCCGAGCGTCTTCGCGATCTGGCGCCAGGGCGTCGGGCCCATGCCTGGGTGCCTGTGGATGTGTTCATGGGCAAACGCGGTGAGGAGTTTCTCAACGAGACGCTCTTGACGCTGGAGAAAACCCTGAAAGTTCGACGCTTGAAGCACCGCGATGTGGGGCGCTTTGTGCAGGCGGTGGTGGCTGGTTGGCAGTGGTGTCGCGAGCAAGGGCTGCCATACGAGTTGCTGGAGGTCCGCATCGACGGAGGGTGCGGGGAGACTGCAGGGGCGACCACGACGGTGTTGGAGTTGTTTGGTGGGTTTGGGGTTCAGGTGCTGCGGGGGCGCAGCAAAGAGACCTACAAGCCCAGCGGCCTGCGCTACGTGGCGGTCAAAATCCCCCAGGGGCACCGCGCGGAGCTGCGCCACCGGCTCGATAGCAGGCGACGGTTGGATTTGATGCCTGTTTTGGGTCTTTAATCTTTGTTTTTGTGTGTGAATACAATGAATAGGTTTGATTTGTCTGGCCTTGGCACCATGCCTTTTCCAGCTCAGCTTGGGTTGATCGACGCCTGGTTGGAGGCCAAAGAGCCCATGGGGCCGCTGCTGGAGGTCATGGCGAGCTTCCCCGACCATGAGCCGCTGGCGTATGCGGTGCGGCGGTTGGCGCTGGGTGGGGGGTTGGAAGGGCAGCGCGAGGCTTTGGCCAGCGTCTTGCCGCGCCTGCCGGATACGGGAATTCAGCGTCTGCTTAAGGGGATTGACCGGGCCGATTTGGACGCCGCGCAGGTGGAGCCAATCATTGGGGTGGTGGTTGAGAGCCTGCGCAGCTTTGAGGTCGAGCGCCTGTCGGCGCTGTGTTTGATGGACCGATGGTTGAAGAACACCGACCGGCCCAGGCGTCAGGCGTTGGTGGAGGAGGCCTTTGAGCGGGCGCTGGGTCTGGTCAAGGCCGGTGCGCCTGAGGATTTGGATGACAACACGCTCTTGAGGGTGCCTGGGGGGCGGTTTGAGGTCTTGGGTCAGGCGGCGGCCAGCGCTGGCTGCGTGGATGCATTGGAGGGGCGTCTGGCGCGCTTTGCTCAGAGGGTCCTGGGGCGTTTGCAGGCGATGCCTCGCTCGTTGTCGCAGGCCAACGCCGAGGAGATCCTGTCGCGGCGCGTGTACACCGATCCGGGTCACTTTCTGGTGGAGTTGCTGCAGAACGCCGAGGATTGCGGCGCGGGGACTTTTGAGATCGAGGTTCGTCAGGACGACGTGCGCGTCTGGCACGACGGCGCACCGTTTGATGCCCGCGACGTGGTGGGGGTTTTGTCGATTGGGCAGACGACCAAGGGCAAGGGGCAGATTGGCTTTTTTGGTGTGGGCTTTAAGTCGGTCTACGAGATCTGCGCGCGCCCCCAGGTCTATTCGTGGCTCTTCAACTTTGAAATCGCGGACATCTCCATCCCCCGGACTTTGTCACCGCGCGGCAACGACGACGGCGCCCCAGAAGGTGGGACTTTGTTGGTCTTGCCGCTGCGCCGCCCGCTGAGCGACTCGCGCTCGCCCCAGCGCCTCTACAGCAAGGCCAAGGCCGTGCCGCCCGAGACTTTGCTGACCCTGGAGAACCTTGGTCGATTCAACATCCGCCATGATGGGCGCAGCCGTTCGGTGAGCCTGGAGCGCGGGGCGCACGACTGCCGCTTGTTGATCGCCGAGGGGCAGCAGGAGCGCCGGGTTGCAACGGCGGCGGGGCAGTTTGCCTACGATGGCCCGCGGCGCGAGCGCAGCCGTGTGACTCAGACGCGCGCGCTGGTGGCGTTGGGGTTGGACGAGGACGGTGTGCCGAGGCCTTTGGGGCTGCGCGCGGCGACGGTCTTTAGTCACTTGCCAACCGCGGAGCGCTCGGGGTTGCGTTTTATGATCCACGCCCACTTTGACCTGCCCGTGGACCGGGAGCGGCTCAACCTTGAGTCTCCTTGGAACCGGTGGGCGCTGGGCCGCGCCGGGGTCTTGCTGGGTCAGTTGGTGGAGCGTTTGGGAGGGCCGGAGGCCTCGTCGCGAGTGTGCGCAGGCCTCTTGGAGATCTTGCCGCTGAAGCAAGAACTGTCGCACGAGGCCTACCATGGCCTTTTTGAGGCCGCCAGACAGACCGTGGGGCGCGTGGCGTTGCTCGAAGGGGCCGATGGCCGGTTGTTGGCGCCGTGTGAGGCGGCGTTGATCGATGATCGGGCTTTGGCCGTCGCGCTTGCGGGTGTGGCGCTTGGAGAGCGCAGCGCAGCGTTGCCACTTGGTGGGCGCAGCGTGCGTGTGGCGCGGGCTTACGGCGCGGTAGACTTTGGGGTGGAGGGCTTGGTCGGGCTGCTTGAGGACGGCGCGATGGTGTCGGGTCAGCCCTGGCCGCAGGCCTGGATGGGGCCGGGCATTGGGGCGGCGCTGGAGTACCTGGGCAGGCGTTTGGAGCAGGTTCCGTTGGGGCGGCTTGAGGCGTTGGCGCTGGTGCCCGACCAGCAGGGATTGCCCCGTGCTGTGGGGGACGTGCGCTGGGCGTCGCCGCAGATTCGTGGGCTTTATGGCGATGTGCGAGCTTTTGTGGCGCCCGAGTTGGAGCAGACGCCTTCGGCCGGTCAGGCGGCGTTGCTTTCGCGGTTTTCGATCGAGCGCCACGGTGCGGCGCAGGTCGTCGATGATCTGCGCGATGATTCGGTGGTTGATGTGCTCTTTGAGCGCGCTGGTGCCGAGGCGGTGTTGGGCTTTTTGGCCTCTCAGCCGCGTGCGGTGTGTCGGGGGGTGGAGGCTTTGGCGCTCTTTCCCGATGCGTCGGGGCGCCGCTGGGCGTTGGTGGGGCCGCAGCGTGCCTGGTTGCCGCCCGGTGGGGCGCTGGGTCAGTGGTTGGGGTCACTGGGCGAGCAACGTCCAGCGTTGGTGGGTGAGGGCGTTGCGCAGGTGTTGGGGCCGTGGCTGCGGTCGTTGGGCGGTCAGACCATGGACTGGTCGCAGACGCTGGCGTTGATGGCAGACGGTCAGATCGAGGTCTCTGAAGCGGCGTTGAGGCGGTTTCACGAGCTTGTGGCGGCCCAGTTCATGGAGTTGTCGCCTGCGATTTGTCGCCGTTTGGCGCAGGCACCGATTTTTGTGGACGTTCACGCGCAGCGGCGGCCACTGGTGGGTCAGGAGCGCGCGTGGATGCCTGCCGATGGGGCTGTGGAGGCGTTGGCGCCGCAGGCCCCGTGGTTGGCGCCGTGGCTGCGTGTGTTGGACCACACCTCGCGCCTGGTCCCGCGCTTGGTGGGGGCGGCCGACGTGATCAACGCGTTGGTTGACGGTTCAGAGCCGCTTTTGGTCGCGCCTCAAGAGGATGCCTCGGTGCGCCGCGCTTACGGTTATCTGTGCCGTTTTGCGCCGTCTTTGTCTCAGCAGGACGCCGAGCGGTTGGCGCAGGCGCCGGTGTGGTGGTCCAGCGATGGGGTGCGCACGGTGTTGGGTCAACTCCAGCACCACGCCGATGATCCCGATCTGGCGATGCTCTTTGGGGCGCTGGGTCAGAAGGCCAATATCGAGGTTGAGGGTGAGCCCTCGACGCTTGAGCTGGTCAGGGCGTTGGGGTTGGAGCACCGTTTGGCCAAACCAGACCACGGCGCCTTGATGGTGGCGCTGGCCAGCGATCAAGGGGCGTCTTTGGTGGTGGGTGAGCATCGCCCGGCGCTGTTGAGGGTCCTGGAGCGCGCGGCGTCGGAGCTTGACGCGCAGGCGTTGGCGCCGCTGTGGAAGGCGCCGATCTTTGAGACCGATGGGGGTCAGCGCTTGGCGCCGGGTCGGTGGAATCACCCCAATCAGGACGCCGCGCACGTGGCGGTGGGTCCAGCGCGGCGCGCGTTGCGGGCCGGGCGCCGGCCGCTGATGTCGTTGGTGGACCAGGAGGACTTTGGGCCGGTGCTGCGCGCCCTGGGCGCGGCGCCGATTTCGTGGCCAGGGTTTGTGCAGGTCCTGGAGAGCGACGCAGGGATGCAGCTGCCCGAGGCGCAGGATTTGGCGCGCGAGGCTTTGGTGGAGGCGGTGGAGGCGCTGGTGCCGCTGGCCCAGTCGCCGTCTTTCAGGCAGCGGCTCTCGGCGTTGCCGCTCTGGGGCAGGGGCACACAGAGCCGTCGCGCAGCGGCCGAAGTGGTCGCTCGCCCTCAGGCCCGTGACGGGCTGGGCAAAGCGTGGTTGGAGGCGCTGGAGGGAGAGTCGGCGTTTTTGGATGAGGCGTTGTCGTCGGACGCCGACGTTTTGTCGGCGGTGATGGACTTTATGGACCCTGTGGCGCTGCTGGCCGAGCACATCGAGGCGGTGGCGCTCGAAGGAGAGATGCTGGAGGCGCAGCCGGCGTTGTTGTCGAGCTTGGAGCAGGTCTTGGAGGCGCTGCGGTTGGTGTCGGGGCGCCTTGGCGGCGCGCGGGCGATGTCGCTGCCGCTCTCTGTGAATGCACGACGGTGTTTGTGTCGCGGGGCGCTTTGGTCTGTGTCCGACGATGGGCGTTTGTTGGCGGAAGGTTTGGCGCTGGAGGGGCGATTGGCGCAGCCTCAGTGGGCGGCCGCGGTGGTGGGGATTGCGCCGGCGCTGGTGTGGGCGATGAAGCCGGTACGCTTGTTGGAGGCGTTGGCCAAGGGGTCCCGTGAAGGGTCCGTGCCGTCGTTGGTGCTTGGCCGGGGGCGGCTGCGGGTTTACGCGGGGTTGGTGCGCCACCAGGACGAGATTGCTGGGGATGAGCAGGCGGTGGGTGGGTTGGGCAACGCAGCGTTGATCCGCACAGTCAGCGGACAA
>CAKZKQ010000659.1 GCA_937123825.1 uncultured Pseudomonadota bacterium | reverse complement strand
GAGCAAACCCCTGAGAAGCTCCAGGCCGAGGTCTCTGAGTACATCATCACCGGCGGCTGGCCCGAGGATCACCCCAACCACCGCCGCGTCCCCATGGGCATCCACGAGCAGTATGTCCGGCTCTTGACCGGCATCACCGCCGAGCTGGAAAAACCCGGCGGCCCCGAGCTGCCCACCGCCTGGATCTCGGGCTTCTACGGCTCGGGCAAGTCCAGCTTTGCCAAGCTCCTGGGGCTTGCCCTTGACGGCATCGCCCTGCCCTCTGGCGCCTCCCTGGCCGAGGCCTGGCTGGCGCGCAACAGCTCGCCGCGCGCCGCCGAACTGCGCCAAGCCTGGCAAAACCTCCGCCAACTCATCGAGCCCATGTCCGTGGTCTTTGACATCGGCGGCATCGCCCGAGACAACGAGCACATCCACGCCGCCGCCGTCCGGCAGGTCCAACGCCGCCTTGGCTATTGCAGCACCGAGCCCTTGGTGGCCGACTTTGAGTTGGCCCTGGAGCGCGACGGGCAGTGGGACCGCTTTGAGCAGACCGCCCTGGAGGTCCTGGGCACCCCGTGGGACCAGATCAAGGACAAGGCCCTGGCCGAAGAGGAGTTCTCGCTGGTCATGGCCATGCTCTACCCAGAGCGCTACACCGACCCCATGAGCTGGTTTATGAGCCGAGGCGGCACCCACACCCGCTCTGAGTCCCCCGAGGAGGCCGTCAAGGCCATCGGCGACATGCTGCGCTTTCGCAGACCCGACGCCACCCTCTTTTTGGTGGTCGATGAGGTTTCCCAGTACGTCCTGTCCAACAAAGACCGCGTGGACCGCCTGCGCGCCTTTGCCACCGCGCTGGGGGCGGGCCTGAAGGGCAAGGCGTGGTTGATGGCGCTGGGCCAACAGAAGCTCGACGAAGGCGCCGACGAGCACTTCCTCATCTGGGCCAGAGACCGCTTCCCCGACCGCCTGCGCGTCCACCTGGCCACCACCAACATCCGCGACGTCGTGCACAAGCGCCTCTTGCAGAAGACCCCGCAGGCCGAGGCGCTGCTGCGCGACAGCTTCCAGACCCACCGCCCGGCGCTGAAGCTCTTTGCCTACGGCTGCGAGGAGGCCAGTGCCGACGAGTTTGTCGAGGTCTACCCCCTGCTGCCGGGCTACATTGACCTCTTGCTCCAGCTCACCTCGGCGCTGCGCACCCGCTCCACCCGCGCCCAGGGCGACGATCAGGCCATCCGTGGGTTGTTGCAGCTTCTGGGCGAGCTTTTTAGGGATCTGCGCTTGGCCGACAAGGAGGTGGGGGCGCTGGTGACGCTGGACCAGATCTACGAGATCCAGCACACCGCGCTCGACTCCGACGTGCAGGACTCCATGGCGCGGGTCTTGAACCGCTGCAAGAACGACGACGACGACCTCTTGATCCGCGCCGCAAAGGCCGTGGCGCTGCTGGAGTTGATTCAGGACACCACGCCCACCGACGCCCAGCTTGTGGCCCGCTGCCTCTACGACCGCCTGGACCGGGGCAACAACCTGGAGGCCGTCACCGAAGCCCTTGAAGAGCTGCGCCGGCGCAACCTCCTGGGGTACTCCGAGAAGCAGGGCTACAAGCTCCAGTCGTCGGCGGGCGAGGAGTGGGAGCGCGAGCGGCGCGACATCGGTGTGCCGCGCGACAAGATCAGC
The DNA here is from genome assembly GCA_937123825.1 of uncultured Pseudomonadota bacterium. Lineage (GTDB taxonomy): Bacteria > Myxococcota_A > Bradymonadia > Bradymonadales > CAKZKQ01. The sequence continues at coordinate 4,754 of CAKZKQ010000659.1, read as the reverse complement.
CATCTGGTGCAGGAGGGCCTCAAGCACCTGCTGGGCACCCCCGACCGCCCGCGCCTCTTGGGCAGGCCCTTTCCCTGGGCCGGGGTCTTCTCGGACGGGCGCCACGCCGACAATGTGACGCTGGCCGACCCGCGCGGCGACGCCGAGGTCCGCGTGGACTTCCGCATGTTGACCATGGAGGAGAGCAAAGAGGGCGACTGGGTGCGGCGCAGCGCCGAGCACGCCCTCAAGGACCGGCTGGTCTGGGTGGCGGGCGGCGCCGAAGAGGTCGAGCGCGTGGCCCGGCAGTTTCACCGCTCGCGGGCCATGGTCCGCAAGTACAAGCCCCGGCGCGAGTCCCTCAACCCCACCTGGCGCCTGCTGCTCCAACAGGACGAGAACCGCGTCGCGGACCTGGCGCCCGCGCTGCGCAAGGCCATCGCCACCGCCTGGATGGCCGGGCGCATGTACTTCCGCGGCCGCAGCATCGCCCCCGTCGACCACGGCGCGGCCTTTGCCACGGCGCTCTTCGCCGCCGGAGAGCGCGTCCTGCCCGACCTCTTCCAGCACTTTGACCCCACCCAGGTCGCCCCCGGCGAGCTGCTGGGACTGCTCCAGGCCGACCTGTCCGGGCTCCAGCCCAAGTTCATGGCGGGCAAGCTGGGCATCTTTGATCTGGACGCCGGGCGCTACGTGCCCACCTGCGGCGGCATGATCCCCCAGCGCGTCCAAGAGCACATCGAGGCCCACAGCGGCGCCAGCGGCGCCCCCCTGCTGGCCCACTTCGGCGCGCCCCCCTACGGCTACGCCGCCAACACCGTCAAGGCCTGCGTCGCGGGCCTGCTGCGCGCCGGCAAGCTGCGCGCCCAGCCCGAAGGCGGCGACGAGATCACCGCCATCCGAGACGTCGGCGTGCGCGACCTCTTTGACAAAGACCGCGCCTTCCGCCGCGCCACCTTTGTCCCCGTCGGCGACGACGACATCGGCTTTAAGGCCCGCGCCAAGATCTGCCGCTTCTTCAAAAAACAACTCCGCCGCGACCTCGAACGCGAAGACCACGCCATCGCCGACGCCGTCGCCGCCACCTTCCCCGGCCAGCTCCAGCGCCTTGAGGCCGGCTCGGCCCTCATGCCCGACCTCCCCGACGGCCGCCCCCTCCCCCCCGAACTCCTAAAGCTCAAAAACGCCCTCCAGGAGGGGATCGCACGCTCTCGTCAGACTCGCCCAACCGTCCAACTCATCAAACGTCACCTGGACGTGCTGCGCGACGGCATCGGCATGCTCAACACCTACCACGCCGAGCTGGACGCCAAGCACATCACCGCCGTGCGCAACGCCCACGCCGTGCTCCAAAACCAGGCCGAGCAGCTCCAGGCCGCCGACCTCATGGACAGCGCCCTGCTCAAGGCCCACAACGCCGTCGCCGAGCACCTGGCCGCTGGCCGCCCCTGGCTGGCCATCGACACCCTCGACCCACACCTGGACGCCATCCGAGGCGCCTACAAAAGAGAGCGCCAGCGCCTCATCGCCCTCCAGCAAGCGCGCCTCGACAGCGTCCGCAAGGTCATCCGCGCTCGCCCCGGCTACAGCACCCTCACCAGCGACCAATCCTACAAGGTCATGCGCACCCTCTCGCTGGCCGCCACCACCACCTCCGCCGAGGCCATCTCGCCGCCGCTCAGCGCCCTGGGCGAGTCCTTTGAGTTGGCCCTGCAACGGGCCGAGGACCGCGCCAACGATGCCCTCGATGAGATCCTGGCCGAGAACGACGAGCAGCTCATCATCAAACTTGATTTGCGCCTGCGCAACCGTGAAGTCGCCTCCGAGGCCGACGTCGATGCGCTCCTTGAAGAGGTCAAAAAACGCCTCATGGAGCACGTCAACCAAGGCACCCGCGTTCGCCTCAACTGAATCCCCCAAGGACCCCGACCGCCATGACGATGACCCCCGAGGCCAAAGCCACCCTCTCCAAGACCATCCGCGCACTGCGCCAGCGCCTGCTGACGGACCTGCACGCCGCCACCGAGGCCACCTACCGCCTCTCGGCCCCCGTGCGCGACGCGGGCCTGCGCCAGGCCCCCCGCGTGCGCCGTCAACGTCTTGAACGCTGGCTCCAGGAGCTGGTCCGCGCCCAGGGCAAGACCAAGACCCCCCGCGACGCCACCGACTTCCGCCGGGACATCGAACAACAAGCCGCCTACACCCTGCTCAACCGCCTGGTCCTGCTGCGCCTGATGGAGGCCCCCGGCCCCAACGGCGCCAAGCCCCTGCGCGCCCCCGCCGTCCTCACCGGAGGATGGGAGAGCCGCGGATACAGGGATTTTCGATCGCTGGCCCCCGCGCTGGTGCAGGGCGACGACACCGAGGGGTACGCCTTCCTGCTTCAGTTGGTCTTTGAAGACCTCTCGGCCGACCTGCCGGGGCTCTTTGGCTCGGCGGGCATCGCCGACCTCATCCCCATCCCGGCCTCGACGCTGCGCCACGTGGTCGAGGCGCTGGCATCGGGGCGGCAACCCGACCGCGCGAAGATCCTTGAGGTCGGCTATCTCGTGCGCACCACGGCGGTTTACGGCAACGGTAAGTTCGGCATTGCCGATTTCGATCGACTTAAAGGCTATCAGGACTTTTGGCAGCCTTTCTCTGCGCAAATGGCGGCGGTCTATATGCTCAGAGAATTTTCAGTGGATCAGGTCGAGCATATCGCAAGGCAAAGAGACCCCGGCCACGCGGTGGCATTGCACCCCGACGCGCGACGGTACCTGGGAATCGGCAATTCCACCGGCCTGGGCATGGCGCCTTTTCTGATCAATCACCCCCAACTCATCAGTCAGTGGGTTTGGGTTCGGGAGCGAGCGCTGGCTGTCGCGGTTGCACAAGCACCAACCGAGTACGATCGGGACAGGATGCTGGCACTTAGCCGTCGGGCAGCCGCCTACTTAGCCGATACCCACGTTGAAGATGCGCCGCAAAGGGCGCGCAATAGCGAAGCGCATGAGGAGCTCACGCAGGTCATAGCGTGGTTGGAGCAAGTGCCGCTTGATGAGGTTCTCTGGCAGCAGTTGCTCAACTGGGCGCAGACACACTTATCGCTTGAGACGCAGGAGTTGATTAATACCCTGTTGATTGAGCTTTATCCCGAGCTGGTTGATGCACTGAATGACCCGATGGGTGCTGACGAAAATCTGGATCTGACGCCCGATATGCCTCTGATTCAGCTCAAGCAGATTCTTGAGACCCGCTTTGACTGGGCGATTGATGCTGATTACGAGTGCGAGGATGCCCGGTACTGGTTCTGGTATCAGTCTGCAGAAAAGGAGGAGCCGCGGCTCGGTGTGCGAGGTGAGGAGCTGGGCGAGGAAAAGGAGCTCGGGCTTGCCATCGCGCCGACTGCCCAGCGGGTCTATCGTGATGTTGTTGAATTATTGGATACGCAGCCGCGGGCGCTAACAATCGATTTGTTGATGGTGTTTCCCGAGCATATGCGGGTCGGGCGTCGCATACAGACCATGGCCGCTACCGTGTATGGAGAGATCAGGGCTAATTTGTGGCACCGCGACATGAAGCCCATGCACTTGTTGCGCGCCAAACTGTCGTTTCTGGGTGCGCATCGCTTCGATCCCAAAGGCGATCGCTGGGTGCGCGTCACATTTTTCCAAGGCGCGCCGCTGCTGAGTGACTACGAGGACAGCACTGCGTCCCCGCAGATATTTGATGATTGGAGCTTCCCATTGGCGCCCTGTGCTGAGCGCGTGAGCACCTCGCCATGAAGATCTCCCTCAACGAACTGCAGTCGGTTTGCCGCAAGGCTTTTATGGGTATGGGGTTCACGGCGGGGCATGCCGATGATGCCTCCGCGATGGTGGCGTGGATGCAGAGTTACAAGCTTGACGGCATGAAAGAACTCAGTGAGGGGCTTGAGTGCGTGGTGGCATCTGCGGCCTCAGCCCGACCCAACGTGATCTATCAGGACGCAGACCTCGCTGTCGTAGACGGGCAACACATGAGCGTACTGTCCTCCGGTAACTTGGCGCTGGAGTTGGCGTTTGCGAAGGCGCGGATTCGTGGCCTCGCCGTTATCAAGATTCGGCATTGCCGTCAGCGCCAGCTGATTATGGGGTATCTGGCCCGCCTCGCAAGCCGGGGTATGAATGTGACCGCGTTCTGGCGACATTCGCAGTCGCCTATTACCGAGCAGGTAGTCGGTTTCCGCGCTGGCTCTGCGGTACCGTCTATCAGGGTCTATGAGCTTGCTGACATTCCCGAGGATGATGTGCCTAATGATGGGGTGACGATCCTGATGGCGAATCATGTCGATTTGTTGCCCACCATTCGTTCTGAAGACGAGTACAAATTACTTGCCCGTCACGATGAGTCGGACTTGCTCACTGCTAAGCAGCAGGCTTTGGAGGAGGGACTCACCGTCGATCCTGAGATTTGGCAGCAGCTTAAAGGCTTTGCTGCGAAGACGTTGGTCGAGGCATCTGAGCAATCGCGCTTTGGTGCGGGGCCAGCAGAATGAACACGACAGTGAGCTGGGTCATCCAGATCAGTAATCCCTCGCAGACAGTCTGTGCCGTAGGAGGGGTCACCTTACGGACACACTGGCTTAATGCCCACGACCGAGCGGTAGCCGGCTTGTTGGGAAGTCAGGGATCTTTCGATTCATACTTGCTGTTGCTTGAGAGAGGCTATCGATAGTGCCGTTCTCACTCCTGAAATTCGGTCTGAACAAAGATTTCCCCTTTGAGCAAACCGCTGACTTGCCGGGTCCCACT
>CAKZKQ010000658.1 GCA_937123825.1 uncultured Pseudomonadota bacterium | reverse complement strand
TCCCCACTGCTGCCTCCCGTAGGAGTCTGGGCCGTGTCTCAGTCCCAGTGTGGCTGATCATCCTCTCAGACCAGCTACCCATCATCGCCTTGGTGGGCCATTACCCCGCCAACTAGCTAATGGGCCGCGAGCTCATCTACAGGCAGGACACAAGGCCCCTTTTCCCACTTAGTGGTCTTATCTGGCATTAGCTTTCATTTCTAAAAGTTATTCCAAACCCGCAGGTAGATACTCACGTGTTACTCACCCGTGCGCCGCTCTACTAGTCTCCGAAGAGACGTTCGCGCTCGACTTGCATGTGTTAAGCACGCCGCCAGCGTTCGTTCTGAGCCAGGATCAAACTCTCCACTTATTTATGGTTCAACCACTTAAAAGCGGAAGATTTAATCTTCAGGCATCAAATTCTACGAATCTGACTTTTGCCTTATTTGCCTTGCTTTATGTCAGACTGACACCGCTGCCATATCCGACCCAAGGCTTGTTTTAATAGGCCCGCCTGCATCGACTACATCGATTTGCACCTTTGACGTTCGCATCCCCGAAAGGCCTACTAGCCAAAGCACCATCAAAGTAACCGGTGCACTGCGTTCTCACTCACTTCTCTTGAATTTTCAAAGACCGGCTCTGGGATTTCCCCAGCGCGCCGACGGACATTAAGGCTGGAACCAAATCAAGTCAAGACAAAAAGCGGCTATTTTTCCAAAACCTAGCCAACGCCCCGCACACCACCAACCCCCCCGCACACCCGCACCCACTGGCCACCACCCCAGCCCTCCTCTGCGCTCGCCGCCCCTGCCCCCAACGCACACCGACATTATAAGGGTTTGTGCAGACACGCGCCCGAACCACCGCGCGCAGACCGCCGCCACCCCCATTTTGACCGAAATTGTGCCCAAAAGCCGGTTGACGCCTCTGCTTGCGGGTCTATTGTTGGTCACCGGACGGCGTCACAGGGGCGCTGGAACCCAGTGCAGGAGACACCGTGAGCGACGCCAGCGACATCTACCTCATTCACGCAGAAGAAGGCACTCGCCTCGGTCCCATTGAGGGCTCCAAAGGCGATCTGACGTTCCCCGCCGTTGTGCGCGGCTGGAGCGACGTCCTCGACTGCCGCCACCACCCTTACGATCACAAAAACGTTGAGGAGCTGCGCCGCTACGCTCAGTTCATCAACAAACGCTACATCCTGGTGCCCGAATCCACCCTGGGCTCCCCCTCCTGAAGAAACCCACGGCCCAGCCAGATCAACGACTGACCGACGCAAGCCCGCCTGTGTGGGCCCGCGACGCCAGACCAGGCCGCCTGCAGCCAACGCGAGAGAGTTCAATCTATGTCCAGGATCATCGGGATCGATCTGGGGACCACCAACTCGGTGGTCGCCGTCATGGAAGGTGGGGAACCTCGGGTGATCCCCAACGCCGAAGGGGCCCGCACCACCGCCTCCGTTGTGGCATTCGCTGAAAAAGGCGACGTGCTCGTTGGCCAGGTGGCGCGCCGTCAGGCGATCACCAACCCCACCAACACCATCTTCTCGGCCAAGCGCTACATCGGGCGCAAGTTTGACCAATCCCGGGATGAGGCCGCCAAGGTCCCCTACGAACTCGTCGAGGCCGACAACGGAGACGTGGCCATCCGCATCCGCGGACGCCGCTACGCGCCCCCGGAGATCAGCGCCCGCGTCTTGATGAAGCTCAAGCAGGCCGCCGAGCAATACCTGGGTGAGCCCGTCTCTGAGGCCGTCATCACGGTGCCGGCCTACTTTGACGACGCCCAGCGCCAGGCCACCCGCAACGCGGGCACCATCGCCGGGCTCAACGTCCGACGCCTGGTCAACGAGCCCACCGCCGCTGCCCTGGCCTACAACATGGGCGAGGGGGACGACGAGAAGCTGATCGCCGTCTATGACTTTGGTGGGGGGACTTTTGACATCTCCATTTTGGAGATCGGCGACGGCGTCGTGCAGGTCAAGTCCACCAACGGCGACACCTACCTGGGCGGCGACGACATCGACCAGCTCATCATTGATTACCTGCGCAACGAATTCCAAAACGACACCGGCGTTGATGTCTCGGGCGACAAGATGGTCCTCCAGCGCCTCAAAGAGGCCGCCGAGAAGGCCAAGATCGAGTTGTCGAGCACACTTGAGACCGACATCAACATCCCCTTTTTGACCGCCGACGCCAGCGGCCCCAAGCACCTCAACATCCGCATGAGCCGGGCCAAGCTGGAGTACCTCATTGAGGAGATCGTCAGCCGCACCCTTGAGCCGTGCAAGAAGGCGCTGGCCGACGCCGGGGTCAAAGCCACCGACATCGACGAGGTCATCCTGGTCGGCGGCTCCACCCGCATCCCCATGGTCCGCCAGCGCGTCGAGCAGTTCTTTGCCAAGCCGCCGACCTACCGGGTCAACCCCGACGAGGTCGTGGCGCTGGGCGCCGCCATTCAGGCCGGGATCATCGGCGGCGATGTCCGCGACATGATCCTCCTGGACGTCACCCCGCTCTCGCTGGGCGTCGAGACCCGCGGCGGAATCATGGCCACCCTCATCGATCGCAACACCACCGTCCCCGTCAAGCGCTCCAAGACCTTCACCACCGCTGTCGACAACCAGCACGAGGTCGAGATCCATGTGCTGCAGGGCGAGCGCGAGTTTTGTGCCGACAACCGCTCTTTGGGGCGCTTTACGCTGACCGACCTGCCCTCTGGCCCGCGCGCCTCGGTCAAGATCGAGGTCACCTTCAACATCGACGCCAACGGCCTGGTCAGCGTCACCGCCGTCGAGAAGAGCACCGGCACGACCCAGCAGATCGTCGTTGAGCCCGCCAGCGGCATCTCGGATGGCGACATCAAGCGCATGGTCGAAGAAGCCCAGGAGTCCCAGGAGGCCGACAAAGAGCGCCGCCGCCTGGTCGAGGCCCGCAACCGCCTTGATGGACAGATCCACGGCGTCTGGCGCAAGCTCCAGGAACACGGCGAGCTGGTCGACGACGAGATCAAAGAAGGGGTGGAGTCTGCCCGCAAGGCCGCCGAGGCCGTCATGGCCAACACCGACGCCGATCTCGACACCGTCAACCGCGCCCACGACGATCTGGGTCAGGCGCTGGCCAACCTCATCAACGCCGCTCAGGCCCGCCGTCGCCAACAAGAAGAGCAAGAGGCCGCCGAAAAGGACCAGCAAGAGGCTCAGGACGTCCCCGAAGGCGACAACGCCGACACCGAATCAGCGCCCGACGCCGATCAAGACACCGAAGTCGTCGACGCAGAGTACGAAGACTGAGCCCCTGCCCAAAGTGCCCGCGACCCTTTTGATCGGGCACACGCTCTCCCCCACCACCCCAGATTGAATATGACTTTCTCTTTAAAAAAGACATCGTCATACCCGCCCCCAATAAAATAAAAACCCATCAACATCAAAAAACAACCTACCGTCACACCCAATGCAAAACAGTTCCCTTTGCGAATAAAGTGCATAAAGTCTTTGGGAATTTTCGATGATTCTCTAAAGGGGACTCATCCAGAAGACGACTCCTGTCAGTGGTCGGCACACCCACACCTGACAGGAGGGGAACCCATGGATGATATGACCGATATCCTAGAGGAGTTCATCACAGAGAGCCGAGAGAGCCTTGATGAACTCGATCTGGTGTTGATTGAACTGGAGAAGAACCCTTCGGACCAAGAGCGCCTGGCGAAGGTCTTTCGTGTGGTGCACACCATCAAGGGCGCTTGTGGCTTTCTGGGGCTGGCGCGCCTGGAGGGCATCACACACACCGGTGAAAACCTCTTAAGCAAGCTGCGCGACGGCGTCATGGTCTTGCGTCCTGAGATCACCGACACCCTGCTGGCCATGGCCGACGCGCTGCGGTTCATCCTCGACACACTCGAACGCACCGGACAGGAAGGCAACCACGACTTTGCCGCGCTGATCGCCAGATTGCAGGCCCTGGAGGCCAGCGGTGATGGCCCAGCCCCCAGCAGCGCTGCGCCGCCCTCTGAGGTTCCCAGCGCCCCACCACAAACGCCGCAGCCCGCCAATAAGGCCACCACCAAGAGCCCGCCCGTCCCCATGGAACAAGGGGCGGCCATGGCCAACATCACATCGGTCACCGAAACCAACATCCGCGTGGATGTGGAGTTGCTCGACAAACTGATGAACCAGGTCGGCGAACTGGTCCTGGCCCGCAACCAGATCCTCCAACACACCTCCAACTGCGACAACAACACGCTGCTGGCCGCCATCCACCGGCTCAACCACATCACCACCGAGCTGCAAGAGGGCGTCATGCAGACCCGCATGCAGCAGATCGGGCACCTGTGGAACAAGATGCCTCGGATGGTCCGCGACGTGGCGGCGCAGTGCGGCAAAGAAGTCCATGTGGAGATGGATGGCCAGCACACCGAGCTGGACAAGACACTGCTTGAAGCCATCAAGGACCCGCTGACCCACCTTGTCCGAAACGCCATCGATCACGGTCTGGAATCCCCCCAGGAGCGCCAGGAGGCAGGCAAACCCGCCGAAGGGACCCTCCTGCTGCGCGCCTACCACGAAAGCGGCCAGGTCAACATCGAGATTTCCGACAATGGTCGCGGCATGAACCTCGCCCGGATCAAATCCAAGGCGATCGAGCGCGCGCTGGCCACCGAACAACAGCTCGCCCGCATGAGCGAGCGCGAGCTGCTCTCGCTGATCTTCTTGCCTGGGTTCTCAACCGCTTCGGCGGTGACCAACGTCTCGGGCCGGGGCGTAGGCATGGACGTCGTCAAGACCAACATCGAAAAGATCGGCGGCAGCATCGACATCCAGTCCACCCCGGGCCAGGGCACCACCGTCAAGCTCAAGGTCCCGCTGACGCTGGCCATCATCCCGGCGCTGATCATCCGCTGCAACAACGATCGCTACGCCATCCCGCAGGTCAACCTGATGGAACTGATCCGCCTGGAGCACGATCAGATCGCACACCAGATGGAGCACCTGCACGGGACCTTTGTCTACCGCCTGCGCGGCAGGCTCCTGCCGCTGGTAGACCTGCGGCAGGTCCTCAACCTCCCACCGCGCTCTGAACATGGCCAGGCGCTGCACATTGTGGTCCTTCAAGCCGACGAGCAGACCTTTGGCCTGGTGGTGGACTCGATCGACGACACCGAAGAGATCGTGGTCAAGCCCCTGGCCAAGGCACTCAAGAGCCTGGGCTGCTACGCGGGCGCCACCATCATGGGCGACGGCTATGTGGCGCTGATCCTGGACGCTTTTGGGCTTGCCCAGCGCGGCGGCCTGACTCAGAACATCGGCCTGCGACAAGCCGCCCTCGACAGCGAAGCCGAAGAAGAGGCCCGGCGCAAAGAGCGGGAGAACAACGAACAACTCCTGCTCTTCAAGCTCTCCCAGGACGAGCGCATGGCCATTCCGCTGGCCGAAGTGTCACGGCTGGAAGAGTTTGCCCCCAGTCGCCTTGAGCGCGTCGGGACACGTCAGGTGGTCCAATACCGGGGGCAGCTGCTGCCGCTGGTCGATCTGACACGCGTCTTTGGCGGACACGATCCACGCACCGATCAGGAGCCGCTCAGCGTGGTGGTCTACAACCACCGCGGGCGCAACATCGGCGTGATCGTCGGGCAGATCCTGGACATCGTCGAGGACGCTCTGGACGTCTGCTTGGACGCCTCCAGGCCAGGGATCAGGACCACCGCCGTGGTCCAGGGACGCGCCACTGAAATCGTCGACATCCAGGACGTCTTGAACATCAGCGGCGTGGCCGCCTGAGGTCTGCCCTGCGGCACGCGCTGTGCGCGGGTTCGCCCAGCAAGCAGCCCGCGACCGCCGCAGATGTGCCCAACGAGACAAAGAGGAGGCCCACGCCGATGGGAACCGAACACACCTACTGCACCTTCCAACTGTGCGATCTCTACCTTGGCATCAACGTCATGCAGGTCCAGGAGGTCCTGCGGGCTCAGGGACGCACGCGCGTCCCGCTGGCCTCGGACGTCATCCAGGGCCTGATCAACCTGCGCGGGCAGATCGTGATGGCCATCGATCTGCGCCGCCGCCTGGGTTTGCCCGCCCGCGGCGAAGAAGAATCCCCCATGAACGTCATCGTCCACACCGAGGACGGTCCGGTGAGCTTCCTGGTGGACGCCATCGGCGATGTCATCGAGATCGACGACAACGCCATGGAGCCGGCCCCCATCACCATGGACGGGCAAACGCGGGCCCTGCTCCAGGGTGTGTGCAAGCTGCCCAGGCACCTGATGCTCGTCCTCGATCCTGAACGCGTCGCCGCGCTCGATCATCACCCATCAAGTCCTTGAATCAGATGCCGATGATCAGGGTGTAGGGAGGCGGACATGGACAACAACACACTGAAGCTCTTCATCATAGACAACTCCGCGGTCATACGCGGTGCGCTGGGGCGTTATTTCAACGACCACCCCCGGATCGAGGTTGTCGGCCGAGCGGCGTGCTCGCCGCTGGTCCTCAAGACGCTTCAGAACCATCCATGCAATGTCATTCTGGGCGATCCGAGCGAAGACCCCCATCTCTTCGAGCACCTCAAACACCACAACGTGAAGTTGATGTTGTGGGCCTCGCCCACGGCCCCCACACCGGGGTTTAGGCTGACGCTTCACAAGCCCAATGGCACCCGAGACATCGCCGATGCGTGCAAAGGGCTCGAAGAAGCCCTGCTCAACCCCCAGGAACTGTCCAACACAAGGCGGCTCCAGCCCATTCGACTGGTCGTCATTGGCTCGTCCACTGGCGGTCCAAAAGCGTTGGAAGTGTTGCTGACCGGGCTTCCTGGCGATTTCCCCGTGCCGATCCTCATCACACAGCACATGCCGGCGAACTTCACCGCCCAACTCGCGCGCAGCCTCAACAACCGCACCCAACTCCATGTTCACGAAGCCCACGACGGCGAACGCATCTACCCCGGAGGGGTTTGGATCGCGCCAGGGAACTTTCACATGCAAGTCCACAGCACGCCCAAGGGCATGACCGTGGCACTGGATCAAGGCCCACCGGTGCAATCCTGCCGTCCGTCGGTCGATGTGCTCTTTGAATCGGCGGCGCTGTGCTGCGGGCGAGCATGCCTGGGCGTGGTGCTGACCGGCATGGGTTACGACGGACGCGATGGGGGCGCCGTCATCCAGCGCTACGGCGGCGAGCTGATCGCCCAGGACGAAGCCTCGAGTGTGGTCTGGGGCATGCCTGGGGCGCTGGTCAAAGCTGGTCTGGCCAACAGCGTGCTTCCGCTGACGGCGATCGCCGGTGCGCTGATGCAAAAAACCACCTCTCGACGCTCCAACCCGTCTCTTCACACAAGCGGCCTACGGAGCCATAACGCACAATGACAAACCTACTCCCACAAGACTTCCAGTACGTGGCGCGGTTCATCCACGAACACAGCGCCATCTCACTGGGACCCAACAAAAGCTACCTCGTTGAGGCTCGCCTTGGTCCCATTGCTCGCCGTCGTGGCCTGGCCTCGCTGAGCGAGTTGGTCAAACGGCTGCGCATGGGCGACGCCAAGCTCCGCGACGAGGTGATCGACGCCCTGACCACCAACGAAACGTGGTTCTTCAGGGATCACCACCCCTTTGAACTCATCCGCACGACGCTCCTGCCCGAACTCATCGAGCGGCGCCGCAACCAACGCCGCCTGCGCATCTGGTCGGCGGCCTGCTCCAGCGGACAGGAACCCTACACGCTGGCCATGCTCATCGACGAGCACTTCCCCCAGTTGTCGAACTGGGACGTCGAGATCGTCGCCACCGACATCAGCCAGGAGATCCTCGACCGCGCACAAGAGGGCTATTACTACGCCCACGAAGTCTCTCGAGGCCTCTCCCAATCCACGCTGCGGCGGTTCTTTACCCGGGAAGGCTCCGGCTGGCGCATCAAGGCCAGCACCCGAGAGCGCGTGCGCTTTCGCAAACTCAACCTGGCCTCGTTCTGGGCTGGATTGGGCGTCATGGACCTGATCCTGATGCGCAACGTCCTGATCTACTTCGATGAAACCACGCGGCTGTCCATCATGGCGCGCGTTGAAAACCATATGCACAAAGATGGCTATCTGATGCTGGGGGCCGCCGAGACGGTCGCGCAACAATGCGATCGCTTTGAACGCCTGCCCCACCGCCTGACGGCCTGCTACCAGATGACCCCAGCCAGGAGACAAAAGGATGCTTCAAGACCAGGACATCGCCCAGTCGGTCTCTGAGATCTGGGGAGCCATGCTCGGTCTGGACATCCAGACCATCTCCAAAACCCAGGACCGATCCCACGATCAAATGACCGGATTGATCTCGATCGCAGGAGTCTGGCCATGCCAGGTCCGGTTGATCTGCTCCCGAACGCTGGCGTGCGCTTTGACGTCCATCATGTTCGACACCGAAACACACGATCTGGTGGACGAAGACGTTGAGGACGCCTTTCGAGAGTTGACCAACATGATCGGAGGCAGCGTCAAGGCCATGATGCCCGAGCCGTGCACGCTCTCGCTGCCCACCATTGACGCCACACCGGGGCCCAGCGCCCCCAACCCCAGACACGCACTGACCTTTGCGTGCCAGGGCGACGCTTTCAAAGTTGAAGTCCACCCCACGGTGGTCTGAGCATCCAGGCGGCCGCCAGCGCCGCCCTTCCCAGATGGAGGAACCCATGCGCCTACTGATCATTGACGACAGCCGAGCGATGCGCTTGATCATCAAACGCACCATTCGACAAGCCGGTTACGGCCACCACGACATCCAGGAGGCCAACTGCGCCAATGATGCCATCGGCCAGATCAAGACCGACCCGCCCGATCTGGTCCTGTGTGACTGGAACATGCCCGGCATGAGCGGCATTGAGCTGCTCCAACAACTGCGCAGCGATGGCTGCGAGGTCCGCTTTGGCTTCATCACCTCTGAGCGCTCGCTGGAGCGCCGACAGATGGCCCGCGAAGCCGGCGCCCTCTTCATGGTCTCAAAACCCTTCGACTCCCAGACCCTTCAGATGGCCCTGGGACCGCACCTGAACTGAGACCATGCCGCAACCCCACCGGCGAGCGACGGCGCCGGTGGACGATTCTTGGTGCCTGAATCACGGCTGCGACGGGCCAGATTCAGGTGCGCGAAGTGCACTCAATGCATCATAGGACAATGCTCTTTACGCCAGGGAGGCCACCATGAGCACGCTCTACGACCCACAGCAAATCTCCCACAGCCTGACCGCTCTGCTCGGTCGCGACAGCCTCGCCAAAGACAGCAAACCCACCCTCAAACAGGCCGTCAGCGTGGCCTGGTACAGCGATGACAACCAGGACGCCAAGGCCGGGTGCATCTGCGATGTGGCGCTGTCCAACTTCATTGGCGCTGCCCTCTCCATGATCCCCGCCGGGTTTGCCCGCGACTGCGCCAAAGAAGGCCAACTGCCCGACAACACCATGGACAACCTACAGGAGGTCTACAACATCGGCGCACAGTGGTTTGACGCCAACAACGAAGACCCCGTGCGCCTGCAAAAGGCCTCGTTCTTCGACGACGGCCCCCCGCAAGACCTCCTCAACGTCCTCTCCAATGCCGCCCACCAACGCTCCTTTCAAATCGAAATCAGCGGCTACGGCAAAGGCACCATGACCCTCTTCCTCCTGAACTGAATCGCCCCAAGGCCCATCTCCCTCCCCCAATGGGCCCAATCCACACCCACAATTCCCCCTTTGCCATAGATCGCATTCGTGCGCGCTGAACGCCTCTGTGCGCGCCACAGTTTTGCTCTGCGCAGACTCTTCCAGACTCAGCCAAACAAACCGTTCATTATTTATCTTTTGTCTCGCCACCGCCGATACACCAAGCCAAGAGCGGCATGCCTCACCTCCGGTCGCAGCGGCGTCGAAACCCTGAAAACCTCAAGACGGGGTTTTCAACGGCGTGCATCGGCGCTGCGACGGCGGTGACAACGTCCGAGTCCACAAGATCAGCAGTGTCCACAAGGCACCCGATCCACACCAAGCAGGGGAACCCAGATGAGCTCCATTCAACCCACACACCACGAGGCCGCAGCAGCCCACCCTCCCGCCAATACACACTCACCCTACAGACTCTTTGACCATGTCGGCGTGTGTGTCTTTGTGATGGACAACAATTTTGTTGTTCAACACCTCAACCGCAAAGCGCAAAACGAACTGCGCTCCAAAGAGCGCTACTTCCGCACTGCGCTCAACTGGATGGGCCCTGATCTGCGGGGGGTGTCACTGTGGCCGCTCTTTGAGGCTCGGGGCTTCTACCCCGGCACGCTGCATCAACCCGGCGCCATGCCCATGGACCTTGAGATTCAGTGTGACGCGCTCCAACTCAAGATGAGCATCGACACCATGCCTGCGCAGGACCCGACCCAATCGGTCCAGTACGCGGTGTGCTGGGAAGACGTCACCGCAGTCCAAACCAACCGCCAGGAGTCTGCCAGGCTGCGGTCCATGATGGAGAACACCCCGGCGTGCATGATCTTCGCAGACCGCGATCTGATCATCCGCTACATGAACCCCTCGTCCCTCAAGGCCCTCCAGAGCCTGGAGCGGATCCTGCCTTGCCGGGCCAACGAGATCATTGGCCAGAGCATCGACATCTTCCACAAAAACCCGCAGCACCAGCGCGCCATGCTGGCCGATCAGCGCCGCCTGCCCCACGAGGCGCGCATCCAGTTGGCCGATGAGTTTCTGGACCTGCTGGTCAGCGCCGTGCGCGATGAACAGGGCAACTACATCGGGACCATGGTCAACTGGAGCATTGTGACCGAACAGGTCCGTATTGAGGAGTCCAACCATGAACTCCAAGAGCGCGAGCGGGCCCAGGCCGAGGCGCTGCGCCAAAAGGTCAACGATCTGTTGGAGGTCGTGGACAAAGCCGCCAACGGCGATCTGCGCAGTGAGGTCGCCGTTGATGGAGACGACGCCATCGGCCAGATGGGCAAGGGGCTCAACCGCCTGCTGGGCGACCTGCGCACCAGCATCCGCTCCATCGATCAGACCACCCAGCACCTGGCCAAGGCCTCCGAGAAGCTCCAGGGCGTCAGCAAGGACATGACCACCAACGCCACCTCCACCGCCACCCAGGCCAACGCCGTGTCCAACTCCTCAGAGCAGGTCGACCTCAACGTCCAGACCGTGGCCAGCAGCGTTGAGGAGCTGGGGGTGAGCATCGTGGAGATCTCCAAGAGCGCCACCAACGCCGCCGAGGTCGCCACCCACGCCGTGCAGGTCACCCAGGAGACCAACACGATGATCACCAAACTGGGCGAGAGCAGCGCAGAGATCGGCAAGGTGATCAAGGTGATCAACTCGATCGCGCAGCAGACCAACCTCCTGGCGCTCAACGCCACCATCGAGGCCGCCAGAGCGGGCGAGGCGGGCAAAGGGTTCGCTGTCGTCGCCAACGAGGTCAAAGAGTTGGCCAAGAAGACCGCCGTGGCCTCGGAGGACATCGGGCACAAGCTCGAAACCATCCAGACCGACACCAGCGGCGCCATCCGCGCCATCGGCGAGATCAGTCAGATCATCAACCAGATCAACGACATCCAAAACACCATCGCCAGCGCTGTCGAGGAGCAGACCGCCACGACCAACGAGATCGGGCGCAGCGTCACTCAGGCCGCGCAGGGGACCAACACCATCGCCCAGAGCATCGGACTGGTGGCCTCGGCCGCGCAGCAGACCACCGACGGCGCACAGATGACCGACGGCTACGCCAAAGAGCTGGCCTCGATGGCCGACGAGCTTCAGGGTCTGGTGGGTCGCTTTGCGTACTGATGGGTGAAAGGATGGCCGCCTGTGGGTTGAGGGCGGCCCGATACCAAGATGGGCCGCTGACTCACTGGGAGGCGCCCAGCGGGCCGTCTTGCAGGCCGACGGAGGATTCGGACTGCTCGGCCTTGGCGTTGAGGTGCTCGTAATCGACCTGCTGATCGTCCACGGTGCAGTAAACCGGGCGGAAGTTGCCGCGCCGACCCCACCAGAACGCGCCGCCCCACAAGGTGGCTGCCTCGGCAGCGATGAAGCCCAGCGCAGCCGAGAGGACCGCCTGCACGGTGGTCATCTGGCCGCTGAGCAAGAAGGCCTGAATCGCCTCGCGGGCGCCCTCGCCGGCGATCGTCGGCGAGAGGACCGTGCCCAGGATTTGGATCGTGGAGGCAAAGGTCACCGCCCCAAAGTCCACCGTCGCCACGCCGACCGCATAAGCCGTAAAGACGTACACGATGGCCGTGGTGAAGTGGACCATGAACTTGGCCACGAAGGTGGTGATCAGCAGGCCGGTGCGGCCTTTGTAGGCACCGGCGGCCTCGATGAGGCGCTCGGCCTGGGTCTCGATCTTGTTGCGGATGAACCCGGGGGTGAGCTTGAGGGCCAGCGACATGAGCTTTTGCAGCAATGTGGGGAAGAAGACCCCCAGGAAGACCGCCAGGACCACCGAGCCCGCCACCGAGCCGATGATCAGGCCTGCCATCATGGCGTTGCCCTCAAAGATGTGGATGCCAAAGGGCATCAAGATCAACATGCCCAGGAAGAGGCCGGTGATCCCAATGAACTTTTCGAGCGCCTTGGCCATCGTCACGCGCTCCCACTGGTTGCTGTAGCGCCCAGCGTCGTAGAGCGTGTAGCCGTCGAGCCCCAGGGTCGAGGGCAAGAAGGTGCCGATGAAGCGCCCGATGAGGAAGGTGGTGACGATGTGCCGCCAAAACGGGAACTTGATGCGCTGACCCACCAAAAGCAGGTGCCAACTGAAGGCCGAGCAGAGCACGCCGACAAACTTCACCGCGCCCGCGATGATGCAGAAGGTCCAGAAGGTGCGGGCATCGACGGTGGGCAGATAAGTGGTGATGGCCGAGATGATGGTGACCGGATCGCTCTCCTTGTCGACCCGGATCTTGTGGGTCAGCAGCGCGTAGAACGCCAGGACCGTCACGCCGACCTTCAGGACGGTGCTGATCGTCCAGCGCACCTTGGGGTTGAGCCCCTTCCACCATGCTTTGATTGCCTTGAGCAGCTTCACGTCACACTCCTTGCGTTCGGTTGATGCCCCATCGACGCGCAATCACACTTGCGCTGCCGGACCAGCGGATGCGTGTTGGCATCCACTTGCGGGACATGGCTTTGCCAGGCACGGCGGCCTGCGGCGGGGCGCGCCCATGACGGCCCTGGGCTGACCAGGGGCCAGTGTCGGGCGCGCGGCGGCGGGCGTTGCCCAGATGCTCAGGGCCTGGCGATACAGCAAGCCACCGCGGCCATCCATGGCACGGCGCTCAACCCGACGGTATAACGCCGTGTGGGCGTTTCGTCTACAATTACGGTGAAGTGCGGTGCAAAGAGGGGGATGTGGGATACGCAATTGGGGTCCGCCTGAAGTTTGAATCTTCAGGCAGATGGGGTGGTGGGCGCTGTGGGGGACAGCATCACGTCACCAGCCACCGCCGCTCTTGGAGCTGGGCGCCGAGGAAGGCTTGGCGGCAGGCTTCTTGGCAGGGGCCGAGGTGGCCTTGGCCGCAGGTTTTTTGGCGGGGGCCTTCTTGGTCACCTTTTTGATGGCGCCGGGTGCGGGCGCAGCCTTCTTCTCCTCGGCGGGGGCCTCTTTCTTTTCTTCGGCCGCTGCCGCTGCAGCGTCATCGCCTTTCTTCTCTTCGGCGGCGGCCTCCGCGGGCGCATCCTTCTTGTCTTCAGCAGGCGCGTCGGCCTTCTTCTCTTCGACAGGGGCGTCTTTCTTCTCTTCGGCCTTCTTCTCCTCGGCCTTCTTGTCTGCCGCAGGAGCCTCTTTCTTTTCTTCGGCCTTCTTGTCTTCAGCGGCGGGCGCAGGCTCAACGGCCTTGCCCTTTTCACCAGAGCCGCAGGCGGCACCAAAGGCCATCAGGCCCACTAGGAGCGCTCCCATCAGCGCCGTCATCGTCGTCTTCTTCATCATCGCTTTCGGTCCTTGAGGAGTGTGTGTGCTCTCACCGCCGCCAAAAGAGACGGCCCCACCACGATTGGCCTCGCTTTGCACCAACGTCAAGCCAATCGGCCCCGTCACCATCGCTTTGGTGAGTTGATGTAGGGAAAGGTGGCGGCTTTGACACGCGGGCCCATATCCGTCAAGCATGTTCTGCGGCCAGGGACCTGGCGTCTGTCACCAGGACATGGAAACAAACCCACCTGGTGGAAATGACCCAGGCACGCAAACACATACACCAAGGCGGCGCGCGGGCATGGCCTGCGGCCGCGCTTTAAAAAAGAGACATAAGGAGACGAGACAATGCGCAAATGGATGATTGTGGCGCTGAGCTTGATGGTGTTGGGCGCGATCGCTGTGGAAGGCTTCGCGGCGGACAAAATGGTCAAGGTCACCATTGAGACCAACCGGGGCAACATCGAGCTTGAGCTCAACAAAGAGAAAGCCCCCAAGAGCGTCGACAACTTTGTCCAGTACGCCAAAGACGGCTTTTACAACGGCACCGTCTTTCACCGCGTCATCCCCGGCTTCATGGTCCAGGGCGGCGGTCTGACGGCGGACATGAAGAAGAAAGAGACCCGCAAGCCCATCCAGAACGAGGCTGACAACGGCCTCAAGAACGACCGCGGCACCATCGCCATGGCCCGCACCGCCGATCCGCACAGCGCCACCGCGCAGTTCTTCATCAACTCCGTCAACAACGACTTCCTCAACCACAGGAGCAAAGACGCCAGCGGCTGGGGCTACGCCGTCTTTGGCAAAGTGACCAAAGGCATGGACGTGGTCGACGCCATGTCCAAGGTGGCCACCACCCAGAAGGCCCCCCACGCCAACGTGCCCATCGAGCCCATCGTCATCAAGTCGGTCAAAGTCGGCAACTGATACCAAAACACTTTGGGGCAAACACCGACGACCCAAACGCAAAAAGCCAGCGCATCATGCGCTGGCTTTTTACGTTTTCAGCCCGACTCAAGCTCCAAAGAGATCACTCATCGGGGATGTCGGGGTCCTGATCCTGAGGCGGATTGGTCAGATCGGGCAAGGTCAACTCAAGCTCGGCCAAATCGCCATCGCAGTCGGCCTCCAACCCATCGCTCAGCTCGCCCGGATCCGGGTCGTACTCAATCCACACCTGCTTGCGCGCCACGTCCCAGCACTCATCGACAAAGATGTCCACAATGAGGCGATCGTCGTCAAAGACGGCGCGGGCCTTGGCGGCGCCGTTGGAGTTCCACACCGCCGTGGCCCCCACACGATCGATCTCGTCGTTGTTGAGCGGCACATCAAGCAGGATAAACTGCGCCTGACCGCTCTCATCGCTGCGCAGCCGGTAGGTGTACTCGGCGTTGATGGGGTTGAGTTGGCGATCGTTGGCAAAGAACTCTTCAAAGAAGAAATTGGTGCTCAACGCGCCCCCTGCCGAGCTTCGGAAGCTGACCACGCCCCGACCATCGCCCGACACGTTGGGCAGCAGCGAAAACGCCCCGTAATCGATCCTCAACAGGCCTGTGCCGGTCTGCTTGCCACCATCGAGCGGCCCGGGGATGTAAAACCCGGTCATGCCCACCTGGGCCCCGGCGTCGCTGGCCCCCTCGGGGCGCAACGACCAGTTGTAGTTCCACTTGCCCGCGTTGTCGGCGTCTCGCTCCAGCAAGAGGGTGTGGGAGACACCGTCTGCGGTCACCTGCCAGACGGCCAGATCGGCGCTGGAGAGCGTCGGCTCATTGTTGCGCGCGATGCGGTTGAAGAGCGTCAAAACGGGGAACGTCACCGCGTTGGCCAAATTGAGGCTGTCGCGCAGCGGCTTAAAGAGCACCGCGTCGTCGCCGACCAGCGGCTGCGCCACCTGGCCCTGCTCGCTCTGTATCGGCTCATCCCCGGCGTAGCGGTTTTGCACCGTCTCGGCCAACAAGAGCGCCTGTGAGAGGTCGGGCTCTTCGGTGCCGGGCCAGTCGGGCACCGGGTCCGAAGTCTGCTCAAGGCAAGAGGGCATCCCCAAGAGCGCCAGCACCAACAGCCAGGCTGTGGTGCTTTGGTGGCGCGATGTCGCTTTGTGACTCATCATCATCTCAGGCCGCCTCCTGGCCGCCGTGGCACAGACGCAGGCAACAACACACCGCCGCCTGACCGACACACTCTGGGGGCTTGTTCTGCATGCATCATAGCGCCAACCCCCCTCACGCCGCCAATGTCTGACGCAGCGTGCGCACACCGTAAGTGTAGTTGACCCGCGCCGAGCCGCTGGAGCACCCAAGCGCCCCGGCGATCTCTTTAAAGGACAGCTCGCGCTCCACACGCAGCGAAATCACCTGGCATTGACGCGGAGTCAGGCCCCCGATGGCCTGACGCAGGGTGCGGCGCTGCTGGGCCTCCTGCATCATCGACTCGGCGTTGTCGTGACCAACCTGCTCGTCGATGTGGGTCTGGCCATCGGCCACAAAGCGGCCCTGGCGGCTGCGATGGGTCCGGGCAAGGTTGGCAGCGATGCGCAGGATCCAGGCCCGCACGCGTTCGGGCTGGCGCAGGGACTCGCGCGCGGCCCAGGCCCTCATAAAGGCGTCCTGGGCCACGTCCTCAGCATCGGCGACCTCGTCCAACACCCGCATGGCCACGCCCACGACCACCGTCCACAACCGCTGGTAAAGCTCGCCGTATGCCTGGGCGTCGCCCTGAACAAAGCGCTGACCAAGGCGAGCGATTTGAAGGGTCTCAATGCGGGTGATTTGAGCGGTCATGGTTCTCTCCAGGGTCAAAAGCCAGGGCTTCGGCCTTGCGTCACGTCACCCTCACCTAGAGCAACACCCGATCCATGATCGCCAGCTTGCCCCATTTTTTACGCCGATCCCCGAACCTCTAAGCCCCTTGGACACTCACACGCGCTTGCGACAACATGACAAAAACATGACAAAACGACAAATAAGACATATTGTCATGATCCACAGCATATTTTGTCATCTCTGACGTTCTCCTCTATAACCTCTGTGCAAGGACCGCGCAGACGCACCCTCAAAGACCCACACAGGACACCGACGCACCATGAGAGGCCTCTTTGCCGGACGGTATCGATTGATCAAGCCACTGGGCAGCGGCGCCCAGGGGCTGGCGCTGCTGGTCGCCGACACACTGCGCCAGGACGCCCCCGCTGTGCTCAAACTCGGACGCAGCGGACAAGAGGCCCGCGACGGCACGCTGGCCGAGTTCGAAGCCCTCAGGATGCTCAACACCCCCTTCATTGCCCCCGTGCTGACGCTGGGCTTTGCCGGACCACGGGACCTGAATCTCGTCGCGCAGATGGACCCCGCCCGCTCCCTCCACATCGGAGATCAAACCCGCGCCTACCTGGTCCGCGCGTGGGTCGATGGACCGGACCTGCTGACCTGGGCCCACCAACGCCTGACACAGCCCCACGGCCACAACGCCATCTGCAGCGCCCTGACCAAGCTCACCGACGCCGTCGCCGCCCTCCACAACGCCAACCTTGTCCACGGTGACCTCAAACCCGAACACATCCTGGTCCCCAGCGGCGAACACGGCCCCAGGCCCATGTTGATCGACTTTGGCCTCTCCACCGCCGACCAACACACCAACACCGGCGGCACCCCCGGGTACCTGGCCCCCGAACGCCTGCGCGGCACACCCGCCCACTTTGCCTCCGACCGCTTTGCCCTGGGCGTCATCTTTACCCAGGCCCTGACCGGACGGCGTCTGCGCGTCCCCGCCGCCGCCACCAAAGACGACCTCTGCCGCCCGCTGCTCCACGCCAACCTGCCCGAGCGCCTCCTGCAAGCCATCCGACGCCTGCTCGACGCCGACCCCCAACAACGCCCCGACCTGCGCTCGGTCCGCGCCGCGCTGCTGCCCCCCTCGGCCGCCGTCGGCGGCGGCTGGCAACCCACTGGCGCCGCGCGCCCACCCTTCCTTGGACAAAGACGCCGCAACCAGATCCAAACCCTCCTGGAGCGCGCCGTCACACCCCACCGGTTGCCGCCCATTGTGCTCCTGGTCGGCCCCCGAGGCAGCGGACGCAGCCGCATGCTGCGCCAGATCGGCTGGGAGCTGCAGCGCACCGGCCGCCCTGCCCTTGAACTCTTCGCCGGCGTTCAACCCTGGCAAAGGCTGGCCAACCTCGGCCCACAACTGGCCAGCCTCTCCGAGCGCCCCTTCACCATGCCCTCACAACTGGCGCGCCCAGAACGCTCACGCTGGCTCCACGATCTCTCCGACGCACTCGTCCAGGCGCTGCCCTCCAGCCCCGTGGCGCTGCTTTGGGACGACATCGGACAAAACTCGCTCGAAGGGCTAGAAACCATAGAAACCACCGTCATGGCCCTGGAGCGCGCCCAGGGCAACCTCAGACTCTGGGCCTCAACCACCCCCGAGACGCTGACCGGGCTGCGCCCCCTCTTTGCCTCGGCGGGCTTTGAGGTGATCGAACTCCACCCCCTGACACGGCACGATCTGGACGATCTGCTGGGCACCGAACACCACGGCGGACAACTGAGCCCCGGACAACTGGACCGCCTCTGGCGCCTGACCCAGGGCTCCGTGGCACAACTGGCCGCCTGGATGGCCCGCGACCGCCACAGCATCGCCCAGCCAAACGCCGACTCCGCCCTCGAAGCCCTCATCATCGCCCTGGCCTCGCTCTACCCCGGCGGCGTCACCGTCGATGAAGCCATCACCGCCGCCACGCGCCTTGGCCACACCCCAGCGAGCGTCCAAGAGACCTTCAACCACTGTCTGGCCACGCGCCGCATCCAAGACACCCACCCCAAAGGCGACAACGGCCAACACGCCTACACCGCCGCCTTTGTCCCCCTGGCTCACCTCACCGAAGAACTCCAACACCACCTGGGACAACTGCTCAGCACCCTCGACACCGAAACTCACCCACACCTGAGCGTCATGTCCGCCGCACTCCAAGGCGATGAGCGCCGCTTGCTCAGCGCCTGGCAAACCCACCGACACAACCTCAAGGCGCACCACGGCCACGCCCTGGTCTTGACCCTGCTGGAGACCGCCCTGCTGACCAGCGCCGACGCCCTCATCCTCGAAGACTTTGTGCAAACAGCGCTCGAAGCAGGCCAGCACCGCATGGGCACCCAGGCCATCGCGCGGCTCCTTGAGCAGCCCAACCCCATCCACGGCCACCAACACCTCCAGGTCGCGCGCCTCAGGCTCGCCTTTGCCGCAGGAAAGGTCCCCGACACCCTCCTCGACGGCCTCCCTCAGACCTTGACCCCCATTGAACTGGGCCACGTGGCCAACATCCGCGCCCAACTGGAGCTGCGCCGCAGCCGCTTCCCCGAAGCCGCCCGCTGGGCCGAGCGTGGCCTCCAGGCCCTCAACCAACTCAGCGCCCCCGGCACCACCGAACTGCGCGCCCAACTCCAGGTCACCGACGCTGCAGCGCAGGCCATGCAGGGCGCCGACCCTCAACACCAACAACTCGAAGACCTCCAGCGCGCCCTCAAGCTCGAAGGCGCCGCCCCCAGAGCCCGCGCGCGTTGCCACGCCATGCAAGCCGTCATCGCCTACATGCGCGGCGACCTCGATCTGGCCGCCGAGAGCTACCGCGCGGGGCTCGAAGTGGTCGAACAAGAGGGCCTGGACGTCGAGCGCCCCGTCTACCTGCTCAACCTCGGCACCGCCTACGAGCGCCAGGGCCGCCTCTCCATGGCGCGCCAGTACTACGACCAGGGTGGCCGGGCCTGTCTGCCCACCACGCGCTCCACCACCCGCGCGCTGCTGCTGGCCAACCGCGCCAACGTCGACATCAAGCTGGGCAGACCCTGGGAGGCGCGCGAGCTGCTGGCCGCCGCCGGACGCATCGCCCGCGAAACCGGCCTGACCTTCGTCACCCAATTTGTCGAACAACTCGAAGCCGACGCCGACGCCGAAGAAGGCCACATGGACGCCGCCGAGGCCGTCTACGCCCGCTGCGCCCAGACCTTCGCCAAGCTGGGCGACAAACGCCACGCCTGTGAACTCTTCATCAAGGCCGGGCTGGCCGCCGCCCGCGCTGGCCACACCCAGGTCGCGCGCCGCCACCTGCTCCAAACCACCGACGCCGATGAGTTCGCCGACCTCAAACGCCGCGCCGCACTCCTTCGTGCCGAGCTGTCCATGTCCCGAGGCGGCGTCGAGCGCCTCGCGGGCGTCGACCAGTACCTGCGCGTCCTGCAAGACGCCCTCGAAGCCCGCGACGACCTCACCGTCCTGACCCAGGCCCGCTGGCTGACGCGCCGTCTGGCCAGCACCTCAGAGCCCATCGACCCTCTGCTACACAAAGAGTTGGCCTCGCTGGTGGGCAAAGCGTGGCGTCGGGTGGCCCTCTCGCTCGACCCGGGGCTGCGCCGCGACATGGCGCGCCACATGGAGTTGGCACACCTGATCGACCTCGGCACCCAACCCGAACCCACCACCTCCCCCAGGCTGGCCACAACCATCGGCCACGAGCCCACGCTCCTGTCCAACACCACCAAACAGATCACCGCCCCGGTGCGCCCACTGCTGGGCACCCACGAATCGGCCGGACGCCCCCGCTTTGCGCCGCGCACCATGCCCGACGAGGTCGACCGTCAAGCTGCGCAGGCCGACATCGCCGAAAAATTCTTCCGCATGCTCTCGCTGGGGCGCCGGATCATCGGCGAGACCGATCTGGAACGGCTGATTCCCTCGGCGCTGGACATCGCCATCTCGCTTTCGGGGGCCGAGCGCGGCTTTTTGCTGCTGCGACAAAAGAACGGCGAGCCCCTCCAGGCCGCCTTTAGCCGCGACATTGATGGGCGCCCCATCGACGCCGCCGCCCTTGAAATCAGCGCCTCCATCGCCCGGCAAGCCGCCGAAGAAGGCCGCGCCATCGTCACCGAAGACGCCACCGCCGACGCGCGCTTTGGTCAGGCCGCCAGCGTCCATCGCCTCAAGCTGACCTCGATCCTCTGCGTCCCCATCCGCGACCGCGACCGCATCCTGGGGTGCCTCTACCTGGACCACCGCGACGCCCCGGGGATCTTTGATGGCCACGTGCCCCGGATGATGACCAGCTACGCCGATCAGGTGGCGCTGGCGTTGGTCAGCGCGCGGCGCATGGCCGACCTGGCCCGAGAGCGAGACGAGCTTAAAACCGCCAGAAAGCAGATCGAGGCGCTGCTGGCAGAAAAAGAAGAGCTTTTGATGGATTTGGAGACGCGCTGCCGGACTCTGGAGGCGGATCTGGCCCGCGAGCGCAACCAGACGGCGCTGCGCTACGACTACGATCACATCGTGGCGCAGGCCCCGGCCATGCGGCGCGTCCTGGGACAGGTCGACCGGGTGGTGGACACCAACATCCCTGTGGTCATCCAGGGCGAATCGGGCACTGGCAAGGAAGTCATCGCCAAGGCCATCCACTTCAACGGCCGCCGCAAGACCAGCCCCTTTGTGGCGGTCAACTGCGGCGCGCTGGCCGAGACACTGCTGGAGAGCGAACTCTTTGGCCACAAAAAGGGCGCCTTCACCGGGGCCACCACCGACCGAAAGGGACTTTTTGAGGCCGCCAGCGGCGGCACGCTCTTTTTGGATGAGGTCGGCGAGATGTCGCTGACAATGCAGGTCAAACTGCTGCGGGCATTGCAGGAGCGGCGGATTCGGCCTGTGGGGGCAATCAAGGAGTTGTCGGTCGATGTGCGGATCGTGGCCGCCACCAACCGGGATCTGCAACAGATGGTGCGCGAGGGGACCTTCCGCGAGGACCTCTACTACCGCCTGGCCACGCTGGTGCTGCGCTTGCCACCGCTGCGTGATCGCCGCGAAGACATCCCGCTGCTGGTCCGGCACATCTTGACGCGCACGTGTGCGGAGTCGGGTCTGGACGTGCCCCAGGTCACCGGTCAGGCGGTGTCCACGCTCATGCAGCACCGCTGGCCGGGCAACATCCGCCAGTTGGAGAACGTCATCCGAGCCGCCACGGTGCTCAGCGACACCCACATCACGCCCGAAACCCTCCTGCACCTGCTGCCCACCAATCTCCCACTAACCACACACACAACAACACGCCCCCCGCGCCCGCCATCGCCCGCACACCCCAGATCATCGGCCCCGGGTCGTCCCCCAAAATGCAGCGCCGAGCAGGTCAACGAGGCCATGCGCCTGAACAACAACAACCGCACCGCCGCCGCCCGCATGCTTGGCGTCTCGCTGCGCACACTCCAGCGCTACCTCTCCCAACAACGCTAAAAACACTGCGGGTCCGGGTGCGCGCACCCGGCGGGGGTTTGGGGGCTGGCCCCCATCCCAAAAGCTTACGGCAAGGGCGTCTCTTCGTAGCCGGCAAAGGGCCTTCCGGTGTCGTACTTGAAGAAGATCACGTCGCCCGCCTCAATGGTCAGGTTGAGCGACCCATTCTGGACCGGAAGCGCGCGCAGCACACCATCGGCGCCCAGTTGAATCACGCGATCCGAGCGGACGTTGGGCGGCGCGCCACCAAAATCAAGCTCAAGGCGGAAGGTCGCGGTCGCGTCGGAGTCGTTGGGGAACGATCCGTCCACGCGGTTGGGGTTTTGAATCACCACGTAGGTGTCCCCATAAGGGTCTTCGTAGTGCCCCAACGCCGCGTCTTGAACCGGCGCCCCGGAAACCGGCGAGATCGCGCGCAGGTAGGGATCCTGACCGGTGCCTGAGGTCCACTGGCTTATCCCTTCGGGGGGGTGCACCAGCGGAATGGGCACGGGCGTGAAGTAGGACACGGTTTTGGAGCGCAGGCGCCTTTGGGCCTGACCGTAGACCACAAGCTCCTGGTTGAGCTGCGCGGCGACGTCAAACCAGGTGGTGGTCGGCGACGCCCAGTCGTCGGGGGTGGTGAAGAAGATGGAGGGGATATTTTCAGGCTCCCAGATCGAGATGTTGTACACAAACCATGTGTGGCCAGTGTAGCCGTACACGATGCCCAGCATGGCATCCCAGCGCATGCCGGAGGGCGAGAGCTGTCGGTTGGTGGGGATGGCGCCCATGTAGCGCCAGTAGGGGATGCCGCAGGCGATGGCGGCGTCTCTGAAGAGGCCGATGGTCTCGTAGTGGGCGTTGCTGTAGGTGTAGCGGTCGTAGCTGAAGACGTCCACGTTGCCGTTGCTGCACGACTCGCGCAAAAATGCGTCGATTTCGTCGGCGATGTAGGTGTAGTTGAAGACCAGCAGGGCCTCGGGGTCGGCGGCGCGAACGGTGTTGAAGCTGGCCAGCGTTTCTTCAAACTCGGCCCGGTTTCGTGGCTCGTCCCCGATCTGGTATCCCAGGCGCCCGTCCTGAACCGGCCCGCCCATAAAGGTGTTGGTCTCTGCCGACGTGCCGTCGCTGTTGAACCACGCAAGCCAGCGCGTGGGGCGAGCCCCGTACCAACCGGCGCTGGCCGTGGGGACGCCCGCAGCCCAGAGGTGGGCGGCAGTGGCGCCAAAATCGTCGTAATAGCGGTCCACGGCGGCCTGCGGCGGCGCCCCCATTCGGGTGGCCATGGCGCTGACAAAGGTTTCGTTGGAGCGCACCCAGTCCCAACCGCGAGACTGGGGCCAGTCCTGGGGAATGGGCGCCAACACGTCGTCGGGGGGGTCCTGAACGTCGGCGCCCATATCGGGCTCATCGGCGTCCACCATGGGCGACGCGTCATCGTTCACGTCGGGCTCTGGGTCTGGGTCTGCATCGACAGCG
The DNA here is from genome assembly GCA_937123825.1 of uncultured Pseudomonadota bacterium. GTDB lineage: Bacteria > Myxococcota_A > Bradymonadia > Bradymonadales > CAKZKQ01. The sequence goes on along the minus strand of CAKZKQ010000658.1, from coordinate 88,889 downwards.
TCTTGGGGATTGGGGACATCTTCGACGCCTGCGTCTGGCGTCTCTTCGGCGTCCATGGGCATCTCAACCAGATCCCCGGCGTCGTCCTGCGCGGCGGCGTCTTCATCCTGGGAGACGTCCGGCTCCCCGTTGCCCGTGTCCTGAATCTGTCCCGCATCTGGGACGACATCAGCGCCCCCGTCCTCATCCTGTCCACAAGCCGCGCACAACATCAACGCGGTCGCACATGCAATTCCCAACAACAAACGGTGCGTCAAAACCCGTCATCCCCTTAACACTGGCACTCAACTGCCAAGCCAACGCCTACCATCACTACAAGAAAGCCTGTTTTTGTGTCCAGCGCAGGGCACTCAAAGGCAAAAGGGGGTTTGGAAGACTGTGTTGGGGGTAATGCGGCCCGGACAACAGGCCGCTTAGGTACGCAGAGACACCACGCGGCGGCCAAAGAGCCGCTCCACGGCGATCATCATGTCGTCGCTCGGCTCCACCTTAAACGCCTCGCCGAGCGTCATGACGTTGTGGCCGCTGGCCTCGGCGGTCTCGATCCGCAGGCTCAACTCGGTGGTGCAGTTGCCGGGGAAGCGCTGCAGAACGCCCGCCAGACGGTCCATGTGGGTGCGGTCGATGATGTTGGTGTCCAACTCGATGCGCACGCGCCGGACCTTGGCCTTGCGCACATCAACCAGACGCGTGGCCTCCTGCATGCGGATCTTGTAGCTGAAGTTGCCCGCCTCGCCCTCGACCGAGAGTGTGCCTTTGATCAGCAGCGGCTCGTCGCTCTTGAGGACTTCCTCGGCCTCGGCGTAGGCCTTGGAGAAGCAGATGACCTCAAGCTGACCGTCGCGGTCCTCAAAGTCGATGAAGGCCATGCGGCCGTTGCCGCTCTTGAGGCTTTTCTCGCGCAGGGTGTTGATCACCCCGGCCAGGGTGACCTCGTCGCGGTGGCGCAGCTTGCGCACGGTGCTGGTGTTGTGGGAGGCGTAGCTCTTGACCTCTTGCTCGTAGCGGTCGAGCGGGTGGCCGGTGACGTAAAAGCCGATGGAGGACTTTTCGTTGGCCAGCAGCTCCTTGTCGGTCCAGGCCTCGACGTCGGGGTAGTAGTCTTCGCTGGGCTTGGGTGACGCGGCGGCAAACATGCCAAAGAGGGAAGACTGGCCGGTGTCGCGGTCGGCGCGGGCCTTCTGACCCCGGTCCATGGCGGTGGGGATGGCGCCCATCATGCGCGCGCGGCTGCTGCACAGCGACAGGATGTTGTCGCGGTCGTCTTTGGCCAGCCCAACGGAGTCAAAAGCCCCGGCGCGCATCATGGCCTCAAGGACGCGCTTGTTGACGCGCTTCAGATCGACGTTTTCGCAAAAACCATAGAGGGACTTGAACGAGCCGCCGGCCTTGTCGCGCCCTTCGAGCACGGACTCGATGGCGGACTCGCCGACACCCTTGATGGCGCCAAGCCCAAAGCGGATCTTGCCCTCGACGACCGAGAAGTCCAGGTCGGACTCGTTGACGTCGGGGGGCAGGACCTGAATCTTCATGCCCTTGGCTTCGTTGATGAAACGCACGACCTTGTCGGTGTTTTCACGGTCGCAGGTCATCAACGCCGCCATGAACTCCACCGGGTAGTGAACCTTCAGGTAGGCGGTGTGGTAGGTGATCAGGGCGTAGGCGGCCGAGTGAGACTTGTTGAAGCCGTAACCGGCGAAGTAGGCCATGAGGTCGAAGATCTCGTTGGACTTCTCCTCGGGCACGCCTTTGTTTGAAGCGCCCTCGACAAAGATGAGGCGCTGCTCATCCATGACCTTGGCTTTCTTCTTACCCATGGCGCGGCGCAGCTTGTCGGCGCCACCCAGGGTGTAGTCGGCCATGATCTGGGCGATCTTCATGACCTGTTCCTGGTAGACGATCGCCCCGTAGGTCTCCTTGAGGGTGTCCTCCAACCAGGGGTGCGGGTAGACGATCGACTTGCGGCCGTGCTTACAGTCGATGAAGTCATCGACCATACCGGTCCCCAGCGGACCTGGGCGGTAGAGGGCCACGGCGGCGACGATGTCCTCAAAGACGTCCGGGCGCAGCTTCTGGAGCAGGGTCTGGAAACCGCCGGACTCAAGCTGGAAGACGCCGGTGGTGTCGCCCTTGCTGATCATCTCAAAGACGCCGCGGTCGTCCATGGGCACGGCGCGGATGTTGAAGTCGGGCTCACCGGCGCGCTTGCGCTGATCGTTGATCAGGCGCACGGCGGTGTCGATGACTGTCAGCGTCTTCAAACCCAGGAAGTCAAACTTGACCAGCCCCGCCTCTTCAACCTCTTCCTTGGCGTACTGGGTGACGATTTCGTCGTTGGCGCCGCGGCACACCGGGACCATCTCCCAGAGCGGATCTTCGGAGATCACAATGCCCGCGGCGTGCATGCCGGCCTGACGGTTGAGGTTCTCCAGGCGCAGGGCGATGTCAAAGAGGGTCTTGACCTTGGGGTCGGTGTCGTAGGCCTCGCGCAGCCTGGGCTCGCGGTCCAGCGCGGACTGAAGCGTGATCTTCAACTCATCGGGGACCAACTTGGCGATCCGGTCGGTGTCGCCATAGCCCAGCCCCAGCGCGCGGCCAACATCCTTGATGCAGGCGCGGGCCTTGAGCTGCCCATACGTAATGATCTGCCCCACATTGTTCTTGCCGTACTTGTTCGTGACGTAGTCGATGACCTCGCCGCGCCGGTTCATGCAAAAATCGATGTCGAAGTCCGGCATCGAGACACGTTCCGGGTTGAGGAAACGTTCAAAGAGCAACCCGTAGGGGATGGGATCAATGTCGGTGATCTCCATCGCGTAGGCGACCAGACTCCCCGCACCCGAACCGCGCCCCGGCCCAACCGGCACCCCGATCTGCTTGGCGTAGTTGATGAAGTCCCAGACGATCAGGAAGTAGCCCGGGAAGTCCATCTTGCGGATGATGTCGATCTCGAATTCCAGGCGCTTCTGGTACTCGTCCTTGTCGACGGTCTTGCCCTCGGACTCAAACTCCTTGTAGCGCATCTCCAGGCCGTCCTGGGCGACCTTGGCAAAATAGTCACCGGCGGCGGCGCGCGCGTCGGAGTGCCCCGAGGCTTTAAGGAAGTCGTCGGGCACGTCGTAGACTGGCAGGAAGACCTTCCCCAGCGGGATCTCCAGATCGATCATCTCGGCGATCCGCAGCGTGTTTTCGCACGCCTCGGGCACGTCCTTGAAAAGCTCCCACATCTCGTCGGGCGTGCGCAGATAGAGGGTGTCCAGGCCGTGGGTGAGCACCTGCTGGGGATCGACGGACTTGCCAAGCTGGATGCACATCAAGATGGCGTGGGCCAGCGCGTCGGACTGATCGAGGTAGTGACAGTCGTTGGTGGCCACCAGCGGGGCGCCGGTCTTCTGGGAGAGCTCAATGAGCCCCTTGCGGCTCTTTTGGAACTCGGGCAAGGGCGCGTCCATGATCTCCAGAAAGGTGTACTCCTCCCCAAAAATCGCCTGATAACGCCTCAGCGCCTCCTCGGCCTGATCCATCTTCCCGCGCAGGATTGCCTGGTTGACCTCGCCGCCAAGATCCCCCGTCAGACAGATGATCCCCTCGGCGTTCTCGCGCAGAAGCTCCATGTCCGCGCGAGGGGTCCCGGTTTGAGGGTGCTTGCCCTCCAACCAGCCCATGGAGACGATCTTGCTGAGGTTGCGGTAGCCGGTGAGGTTTCGGGCCAGCAGGGTCAGGTGGTAGGCCTTGCGGCTCTCGGAGTCGTGGCGCGACCCCTCGGCCAGATAGAGATCCACCCCGATGATGGGTTTGACGCCGGCCTTCTTGGCGCTCTTTTGAAAGTCCACCGCGCCGTACATCGCGCCGTGGTCGGTCATCCCAACCGCGGGCATCTCCAACTCTTTGCAGCGCTCCATGAGCTTGGACACTCGGATGGCGCCATCGAGCAGGCTGTACTGGGTGTGAACGTGGAGGTGGACAAAAGAGCGCTCTGCCATGGGCCCGGTCCGCGGTTGGAGGGTGGTTTGAGAACGTGCACCGCGGTTTGCAGACATCCTTGAAGGCATCCCACGGCAAGCGGCACAATCCTGTACTGTGTTCAGTATCCCAAACCACATCACCGGGTCAAGGGGCCAGAAGGGGCCGGGGCAAACCCAGCGTTTTCACAGAAATGTTTTCTGGCTCGACAAGCATCGGCAGTGCACACCGCCATATCGGGCTTGATGCGTGCACGGATTTTTGAGACTTCTGGGCCGGGAACCCGCTGTCGAGAGAATTTTCAGTTGAAATTACGGGCAGTTACGACGCGTTTTCAGAATTCTTGATTGAATCTTGCGTCAGCCCCCAGGTCTTTGCTAGCTTCAACCGCGAATCTGGAATGGGGTCATAAGACCTTAACGCACACCCACCCACACCTTGAAACCAGGGGGTTTAGATCATGAAGCGTATCCTCGTGCTTCTTACCTGCATGCTGCTGGCCATCAACATCGCTGCTTGCGGAGATGACAGCGAGACCGGCGGCGGCACTGCCAACAACGCCGTCGACAACAACGACACCAACAACGATCAGAACAACGACACCAACAACGACACCAACAACGACGAAAACAACGACGCCAACAACGCGCCCAACAACGACGGCGGCCCCGAGTGTGGCAACGGTGTCTGCGAGCCGGGTGAGACCCCCGACAGCTGCGGCCAGGATTGTGAAGCTGGTACGCCTGCCGACTACGACTACGACGTCCCCGGCGCGTACCTGAGCCAGATCACCCTGGTGACCGACGCCAACATCGGCGCCGACCTCAACGGTGACGGCCAGCCCGACAACGCCCTGGGTGCCCTGCTCAACGACCTCGGTGGTCTGCTGGGCGACACCGACCTCAACGCGCAGCTGGCCGAGGCGATCGCCGACGGCAGCCTGGCGCTTGGCACCACCTGGCCCTCCTTCAAAGGCACCGGCCCTGCCGACAGCAACGATGTCGACATCCACTTCTTCCTCCTGGAAGACGCCGATGGCGACCCCAGCACCAAGGATGAGTTCCTGGCCGACCCCGCCAGCTTCATCCCCGGCACCGCCAGCCCGCTGATCACCTTCGACGGTGCCAGCGTCTCCGGCGGCGCCCTGGACGCCGGCCCCTCCCAGTTTGCCCTGAGCATCCCCCTGGGCGGCGTCAGCCTGGACGTCGTGGTTGACCGCGCCGGCCTGACTGGCGACGTCTCCGGCGACGCCAACGGCATCGACATTGCCGGCGGCACCCTCTCCGGCGCCGTCAGCCTGGCCAGCATCGTGGACGCCCTCAACGGCTACCTCCAGTCTGACTCCTGCTCCTGCCTCGGCCTCAACGGCCCGCTGATCGACCTCAGCGCTGGCATCGGCCCGCAGGCCTGCTCTGGCATGTACGACGACTCCACCTGCGCCGACGAAGGTCAGGACATCTGCTCCACCATCGCTGGCGCCTGTGTCCTGGCTGTGCCCGTCATCGCTGGCCAGACCGACATTGACCTCAACGGCGACGGCGACCCCGACGCCATCAGCGTCTACCTCGAGCTGGAAATGAGCGGCACCAACATCTCCGGTCCCGGCACCGAATGATCCAGACGGGCGCGCAGCGTCACCGCCCTCCCCAAAAGAGGGCATGACACCGCGCACCGCCGCCGCCCACCACAGCCGCGGCCACACCCACTGGAACGCTCAAACGCAAAACTCGCCCACGGCGAGTTTTTGTGTTTCTTGCCCTGCCAAATCCCGCTTTCTTGATGGATGAGGCAGGGTACAGGTGCTGCGCGCGGCGGTCGCCACTGGCGAGCAGGGCGCGATTGGGGGTATGCTGGGCGGTGGTTGAATCAGACATGACCGAAAGAGGCCCCACAAGCCCGCCAGAGCTTTTGCAGCGGTGTGCCCTGGACTCGCCCGGCAACAAACCTGATCTCAATCCACAACCTCAGAGAGCCACCAGCAAGGAGCGTCGCCGTGCCTTTATCCACCACCACCATCCATCGACCAAAAGGTAGAGCGCGTCTGCGGACGGTGCTTGTGGCGGCGGCGCTGATGGCTTCGCGGGGAGGCTGCGCCAACACGGCCGACGATCTGCCAGACACCGCGGCCAACAACGACGCGCCCAACAACGCCCAGAACAACGGCGTCAATAATGATCAGAACAACGATCAAAACAACGACGCCAACAACGCGGGCAACAACGACACCAACAACGATCCGCCGCCGCCCAACAACGATCAAAACAACGACGTCAACAACGACGGGCCGCTGACCTGCGAAGAGATCCCGGGCTGCGAGCCGGGCTCTCCCCAGGATTTTGATCTGGACGCCCCCGCCTCTGTGGTGACCGTGGTGCTCATGGACCCGGATCCGAGCGTGGGAGAGGATCTGGACAACGACGGCATCCCTGACAACGCTCTGGGCGGGTTGCTGGAGGATCTGAGCCGGTTGCTGACGGTCTTGGACGTCAACGAGCAGTACGCGGCCACGATCGCCGACGGGCGGCTGGCCTTTGGGGCGATCTGGCCGACCTTTTTTGCCGACGGCGATCTGAGCGAGGGATCGATCGACACCGTGGTGGCCTTTTTGCCGCTGGCCGACGTCGACGGCAACCCCGACACCAACGCCCTCTACGATGTGCTGCCCGAGGGGTTTTATGAGGGCTCCAAGACCCCCACGCGGATCATGTTGGGGGTCACCGAGCAGGGATCGGTCCAGGTCGGCACCGATCGCTTTGTGATGCCCTTCCCGATCGGCACCCAGACCCTGGACGTGACCCTGGAGCGGGTGGAGATGACCGGGCAGGTGAGCCTCGACGGGGTGGGCGTGGCCATGGTCGATGGCCGCATGTCGGGGATCTTTTCGGTCAACGATCTTCTGGGGACCCTGGACGACTACCTGCGATCGCCCGAGTGCGCCTGTTTGGGCCAAACCGAGCCGCTGCTGGGGATCGACGGCTGCCTGGCGCCGGCCCAGGACGATGGGGGCCAATGCCAGGGGATCGAGGCGATCTGCCCGGCGCTGGCGGCCAGCTGCGAGGTGCTCGGCGAGCTGCTGAGCGCAAACGCAGACATCGACACCGATGGAGACGGGCAGGACGACGCGATCAGCGTGCTGCTCCGGATGGAACTCCAGGGCACGGTGCTGCGCCAGGTTCAGCCCTGATCGCGGGGGCGGAGCGCGGTTGGTGTACAATCCCGGCCCAATGGACTCTGGATGCTTGACAGGGGTGGGGTCTTCAGGTAGATCAACGTGCCCTCATCTGAGCGGACGAACCTTGAAGTGGTGTTGCTGTTCGCCGATGAGATTGGATGCGAAGCGTGTTTGAAAGGGCCCATGTGCCGGTTGGGGTTAGATGAAGGTCCCCTGGTCAGCCTCCCCTTTTGAATGGCTTTGATATGAATTAGTGAAGATTTTGACCTGACGTAGATGGAAGAAAAATCATGAAGACCTTTAGCGCCAAGGCTGAGGAAGTCCAGCGTGCCTGGTACGTTGTGGACCTCGAGGGCAAGACTGTCGGTCGCGCGGCCTCACGAATCGCCTCGATCCTGCGTGGCAAGCACAAGGCGATCTACACGCCCCACGTCGACACTGGGGACTTTGTGATCGTCATCAACGCCGACAAGGTTGTCTTCACCGGCACCAAAGCGGGCAAGAAGACCTACTACCGCCACAGCGGCTACCCCGGCGGTCTCAAAGAGATCACCGCCGACAAGCAGCTCCAGCGCCACCCCGAGCGCGTCATCGCTGCCGCCGTCAAAGGCATGCTCCCCAAAGGCCCCCTGGGTCGGCGCATGTTCAAGAAATTCAAGATCTACGCGGGCACCGAGCATCCCCATGAAGCTCAGCAGCCCCAGGTCCTGGAAGTCTGAGAAGTCCGAGCACAACCGCGCTGACCAGAGCGCCTGTGTGGGTCTTACAAGAATCACCCCCAGGCACATCAAGGCAGCGCAGACGCTCCACTTAAATACACGATTGAAAATTGATCCATTGAGGATGCTGTTTCTATGACGACCACCCAGAAAGTCCAGGCCACCGGCCGGCGCAAATCCTCCGTCGCCCGCGTCTACCTGCGCCCCTCCAACGGCGAAGGTCAGATCATTGTCAACGGCCAGCCCGGCAGCGAGTACTTCGAGCGCCTCACCGCCATGATGGTCATCCAGCAGCCGCTGGAGGTCACCGAGACCAAGGGCTCCTTCGACATCCACTGCAATGTCTGCGGCGGCGGCAAAACCGGCCAGGCCGAAGCCATCCGCCACGGCATCAGCCGTGCCCTCGAGCGCTACAACCCCGACCTGCGCCCCGCCCTCAAAAAAGGCGGCTTCCTTACCCGTGACGCCCGCGTCAAAGAGCGTAAGAAATACGGCCAGAAAGGCGCCCGCGCTCGCTTCCAGTTCTCCAAGCGCTGATCACTTCGTGGCCCCCTGTGGCCACTTCACATTCCCACGGTGGTCCCATGAGTCAGCCCCTGACCGACCCCGAAGCCCATCTTCAGGTCCAGCACCTGGATGGGCATTTGTGCGTCATCACCCTCAACCGGCCCGACGCGCGCAACGCCTACAGCCAGCAAATGGTCGACCTGCTGCTCGACTCGCTGGCTAAAGCAGAAGCCAACGACGATGTCCGCTGCGTCATCATCACCGGCGCCGGCCGCGCATTCAGCGCCGGGGGCGACCTCAAGCTCATGCAACAACAAGCCGGCATGTTCGCCGGACACTCCGTTGCACTGGCACAAAACTACCGACGCACCATCCAGCGCATCCCCAAGGCCCTCGAAGACTTTGGCAAACCCCTGATCGCTGCCGTCAACGGCGCGGCCATTGGCGCCGGACTCGACCTGGCCTGCATGTGCGACATCCGCGTCGCCTCCTCCAAGGCCCGCTTCGGCGAGACCTTCGTCAAAGTCGGCCTCGTCCCCGGTGACGGCGGCGCCTACATCCTGGCACGCGTCGTCGGCTTCGCGCACGCCATCGAGCTGTCCTTGACCGGCGATGTCATCAACGCCGAGCGCGCCGCTCAGATCGGCCTCGTCAACCACGTCACCGAACCCGACATGGTCCTCGACAAAGCCATCCAGATCGGCCGACGCATCGCCGCAAACGCACCGCTGGCCGTCCAACTCACTCGCCGTGCCATCCATCTGGCACACCGGCAAACCCTCCAGCAGGCGCTCGAAACCGCCGCCGCCTTCCAAGGCATGGTCCAAAAAACACAGGACCACCAGGAAGGCGTCTCCGCCATCCTTGAAAAACGCGCCCCAGAGTTCAAAAACGCCTGAGCACACCGCCCAGACGCCTCCCCACACTCTATATTTTAAACTTGAGCGTCCGAAGGGAGCGATCCTCTGGCATCGCATCCCCCTCCTCTGCGCCAATGCCGCGCGGGCAGGCAGCCTCATACCAAAATGCAGACGAAAGATCAGGCCGGGATCGCCATCATCGCCCCCGTTGAGGCCGACACCACCCGCACCACCGCCGCCGTGATGTTGTCCTTGCTGCCGCCCTGGTAGGCGCGGCGCACCAACTCCATCGAGTCACACCCCGGATCATCCAAGAGCGCCTGCTCGATCCGACCTGACGAGATCCCCTCAAAGAGACCATCAGTGCACAGCACGTACACATCCCCAGGCCTGGGCTCCACGCACGACAGATCAGGGCGACCCTTGGTCCCCTTCATCCCCAACGCACGCGTGATCACGTTGCCATAAGGGTGGTCCTTGGGGTTGTCCTCGGCTGTCATCCCCGCCTCGCGCAGCTCATTGAAGAACGAGTGATCCACCGTCAACTGCGACAGCCGTCCCTCGCGCAGCCGGTACACCCGGCTGTCCCCCACATGGCCAATGACCAGACGCCCCTCGTAGAGGAACATCATCGCCACCGTCGTCCCCATCCGGGCCAAAGAGCCCTTCTTCTTGCTGATGATCGCCTTGTTGGCCAGATGAATGGCCGCGTGCACCATCCCCTCCGCCACCGAATTGTCCCGCAAGAGCCCAAAGGGCCACGTCAGCCCCTCGTCCTCCATGTTCTGCCCGATGAACTCGCGGATCACGTCCACGGCCATCTTGCTGGCCACCTCTCCGCCCTCATAACCCCCCATCCCGTCCGCCACCACGCACAACCCCAAAGAGGGATCAAAGAAGTGGGCGTCCTCGTTGTTCTTACGACGGCCTGTGTGGGTGCTAGAGTTCCCGATGAGCTTGATCATATTTGCTTCCTCCGCTCTGTCTGTCGCCAAGGACACAGAGCGAAAAGCGTGCCGGACCACCGAGCACGTCACGCCGGGGAAGTGGTGGTGTGCTCACACCCCACCACCGCCTGCGGCAAGCCACCGACGATGGGGTGACACCACACCACCGCCGTGATCTACACAACGGCAAAACACCGCCAGGACATAACCCCCCAAGATCAAAAACCTCACCGCCCGGCCCACACCGCCGCCCCCACAACCACCGCCCAGCCCTCCCGCCCAGTCACTGGTCGATTTGGACAGGTGGCTTTGTTGGAAGATCCAAGCAGTTCGGGTCAGACGATTATAGCGCTCACTAAGGGGTCAACGGCCTGGAACCCCTGCCCCAGGGCCGGAGGGTCGCGCTGCGACCCCAAGCCCCTTGTTCGCTTGGCAACTTTGTGGGGTGAACGCGGTGGATTCAGGGAGGCGGCTTTGTTGAACGGATGGCGGTGGATTTCAGCAGGCGGCTTCGTTGGAAATACAGACGAGGTTCACCGGATTCCCCGACAAAACCACCTGTATGAACCAAGCGTGTCCCCACAGCAAAGCCAAGATCATCCACCGGCGGTGCAGTCATCGACGCGCGCCATCCAGGCCACCACCTCGGGATGCTGCTCAAGCAGCCGCTCTCCCTCATCGGTCCGACCGATGGCTGACAACTGTGCAAAAACAGAGATGTCCGCGATCGACAACCGCTCTCCCACAAGCCACTGCTGGCCGTCTAGCCACCCGCTGACCGATCGCAGGTGCTGGCGCAGGTCCTGGACCACCATCGCCTCTGGCTTGCGCCCCAGGCCCTGCTGGTGAAGCTGTGCCCGCAGCGCTCCTGGCACCACCAACTCCGCCAAACGCCCCAACACCGCCCCGTCGGCCGACATCAACTCGGGCACCAGACGTCTGGCGTTGTGCGGAAAGGTGTACGAGAGCCTCAAATGGTAGAAGTAGAGGCTCTCATCGGCCCAGTCTTCTAGAAAATGGCAGAGCGAGCGCTGTCGCACGTCGGCGGGCCACAGCGGCGGGTCCGGGTAAGTGGACTCTAGCTGGCGCGCGATGTCGCTGGAGTCGCTCAGGCGGCGCCCCTCAAGCTCCAGCACCGGCACCTTGGAGGTTGGTGTCAGCCGCGGCAGCTCTGTGGGTGCCTGCGCGCGCGGCACGTTGATGGTCCTGTACGTCACCCCCTTCCAATGAAGGATGCGCCGGACCTTGTCACAAAACGGGGATTGGGCAAACTGATGCAGTTGGATCATACCGACCTCAAGCCAAACAAGATCCCAAGGATTTTCCAGGAGGAACCCCGTGGTCAAGCCTTTCGAGCGACAAAGCAGCCGTCAAGTGCTCCAAACCCCCATCTTCAACCTCCGACAAGACACCGCCACGCACCCAGAAACCGGCCACACCGGCGACTATGTCGTCCTGGAGTCGCCCGACTGGGTCAACATGATCGCCATCACCGAGGACGAGCGCTTCATCACCGTCAGCCAGTGGCGCCACGGCACCCGGGCCATCGAAATCGAGTTCCCCGCTGGCTTGGTTGACCCCGGCGAAGACCCCGCCGCTGCCGCCGCACGCGAACTGCGCGAAGAGACCGGCTACGTGGCCGCCCAGTGGACCATGCTTGGCTCCGTGCGTCCCAACGCCGCCTTTCAGGACAACACCTGCCACACCATGCTGGCCACCGGCTGCCGCCAAATCGCCGAGCAGGACTTTGACCCCGGCGAGGACATCGACGTCCGCCTTTACACGCTGGCTGAAGTGCGCGAGCTTATGCGCGAACACAAGCTCCAAAACGGCATGTCGCCCGTGGCCCTGCTCTGGTGGCTCGACCACTGCGGCCGGATCGATTGGTGAGGGCTACGACTTGGAGCTGGGCAGCAGATCGTGTTTGCGCAGCAGCGTCTTAAAGTGCTTTCGGTCCACGTCGGCGTCCCGCGCGGCCGCAGAGATGTTGTTGTCGCACCGAGCCATGACGTCGCGCAGGTAGCGCTGCTCAAAATTGCTCAGCACCATCGCCTTGGCGTCGGCAAAGGGCAGATCGGTGCGCACGCTCAAGGCCGTCTCGGACTCGGCCGCCATGACCGACAGGCGCAGATCGGCAAACGACTCGGCCCCCGGAGAGAGGGCCACGGCGCGATCGATGACATTGCGCAGCTCGCGCACGTTGCCCGGCCAGTCGTGGGCCATCAAGCGGTGCATGTTGGGCCCGTCCATCACCCCGGCCTCCATTCCCCGACGGCGCAGCAGCTCCTTGACCACCGGGCCGATGTCCTCGCGGCGCTGGCGCAGCGACGGCAGCGAGATCCGCACCACCGACAGACGGTAGTAGAGGTCGGGGCGGAAGGTCCCCTCGGCGACGCTCTTTTCCAAACGGCGCGTGGACGCGGCGATGATCCGCACGTCGACGTCTCGCTCGCGATCCGCGCCCACTGGCCTCACGCGGCGCTCTTCGATCACGCGCAGCAGCCGGGACTGAACCTCGGGCGGCACCCCCGAGAGCTCGTCCAAGAAGATCGTCCCGGTGTTGGCCCGCACAAAGGCGCCCTTTCGATTGTTGGACGCCCCGGTAAAGGCCCCCTTCACGTGCCCAAAAAGCTCGCTCTCAAGCAGCGTGGCGGGCAGCGCCCCACAATCAATGACCACAAAGGGCCCCTTGCGCCGCGCGCTGGCCTCATGAATCGCCCGCGCTGCCAATTCCTTGCCCGTCCCCGTCTCGCCCTCAAGCAAGACCGTCACCTCGGACTCCGAGGCCAACTCCAGCACGGCGATGACCTCGCGCATGACCAGACTCTCGGCCACCAGATCCCCAAAGCGGCGCGCCTGGCTGGGGGCCACCTCCATGAGCTGCGCGCGGGGCTGGATCCGCAAGAACGAGCGGCCCACCTTGAGCGTGGCACCTGGCGGCACCGTCGACTCGGTGATCTTGGCCCCTTCGTAGAGCGTGCCGTTGAGGCTGCCCAGGTCGCGGGCCACAAAGCGCCCCTCTTCGACGCGGACCGCCAGGTGGTGGCGCGAGACGCGATCGTCGGTCAAGACCAGATCACAGCCGTCCCAGGTGCCAATGATGATCTCTTCATCCCCCACATCCACGGCGCGGCCGGTGTCTGGACCCTCCACGACCACCACCTGACAGCGCCCCGTGGCCGCCACGCCCCCTTCAAGGGCCTCGCTGTGAACCGTGGCCACGGTCGATGTATGCTCGCTCATGCGGTGCGCCTCCTGGAGTGTGCGGCAGACCCACGGCACCTGTGTCTTTAGAGCGCCTGCCACAAAGGGTGTGCTGACAGCCTGCCAAAGCCACAGAGCTTTGAAAAGAGCGTTGCACCACACACAAGAGTTGCGCCGTGGGGCGCTATGAACGACACTCAGACCTGCCGTAGACCCACAGACCCCACAGGCCATGCACTCAAGGATGCCCCAACAGCTCGGCCCCTATCGCCTCCTGCGCCGCATTGGCCGCGGGGGCATGGCCCAGGTGCATCTGGCGATCGTCTACGGCGCCAGCGGCTTCGAAAAGCGCGTCGCCATCAAGACCCTCTTGCCCGAACACCACGGCAACGACGAGATCCTGCGCCAACTCATCGCCGAAGCGCGCCTGGGTGCCCGGCTCCAACACCGCAACCTCATCCAGGTCCACGACTTTGGCGTCGACCAGGGCATCTACTACGTGCGGATGGATCACGTCGACGGCGCCGACCTCTCCACGCTGATGAAGATCCGCCAGCCCCCCGCCGCCCTCACGCTGATGATCGTCGAGGAGTTGGCGCTGGCGCTCGAATACGTCCACTCCATGACCGACGAAGACGGACGCCCGCTGGGCCTGGTGCACCGCGACGTGTCGCCGTCCAACATCATCTTGTCGCGCTCGGGAGAGGTGAAGCTGGCCGACTTTGGCGTGGCGCGGGCGACGCACCTTGCCAGGGTGACGCGCGGCAACACGCGCAAGGGCAAGTACGCCTACATGAGCCCCGAGCAGATCGACGGCAAGGCGCTCAGCCCCGCCAGCGATCAGTTTGGCCTGGGTGTGACGCTGATGGAGCTGCTCTGCGGCCGCCGCCCCTTTGACGCCGAAGGCGTGATGGACACCATGGAGTTGATCCGAGAGGCCGCGCCGCCGGACGTCTCTGAGTTGAACCCCTCGCTGCGGCGCTTTGTCCTACGGTGCTTGCAGCGCCTGCCCGAAGACCGCTTCCCCACCACCAACGCGCTGCGCCAGGCCCTCTCCCACGCCCGACGCGATCTGCCCCCGGTCGGCCCGCCCGAGCTTGGCCACTGGGTCGCCACGATGCTCGACCTCGAAGAAGAAGACGACGATTGACCCTTCCCGGGGAAATAAACCACCGCCTCCCTGGCCTCTGTCTTGTACGAGCACACCAAAGCGCCTGCGGCTGATCCCCCACGCCCTTCTCAGCCTCTGGCCCACCTTCTGCGGAGCCGCCAGACCATCACACAACGATCCACACAAACGGCCAGCCTCATCATGGGCTGGCCGGTATGGTGTGTGTGGTGCGCCGCCATGCGATGAAGATCAAGACCCTGAACACGCCGCTGGCCTCCATGGTCCATCACCTGCTCTTAAGGCCGCTGGTCCAACGCCTGACGCCTTTGTGGCTGGCGCTGGCCTTTGCCTACGCGATATTGGCCAGAGCCTTCCCCGCCGAACCCATGCGCCGCTCACTGGCCGAGGGCCCCTGGTGGTGGCCAGCGGCCACCTGGACGGCCGTGGGCTTTGCCTGGATGCTCGCCGTGCGCCCCCACTTGCGGGATGTGACGCGCTCGCCCTCATTGGGCTCACTGTGGCGGCTGCCGATCGGCCATTGGCGCTGGTCGTTGATGCTGGCGGCGCCGACTTTGACCGCGTTGACCGTCCCCGCGCTGGTGATCTTGCTCCTGGGCGCACCGGGATCAGGCCAGGCGTCGTTGGTGTGGGTGGGTGCCGGGGCGGTGGCGCTGATTGCGGCGGCGCTGGGCCTGTGGTGGCAAGCCGCGATCGGCCTGGGGTGCCTCTTTGCTGGGCTGTCGGTCACCAGCGCCACGGGGGCGGCCAGTTGGCTGGTCGGTGTCGCGGTGGCCATCGCAGGCCTGGGCAGCTGCGGCCCCATCTACACGCGCTGGCGCACCCCGACACGGATCCACCACGGCTCCACAGCGCGCTGGCTGCGGCCACGAGGCCCGGTGACGGCCATCGTCCGGCGAGACATGGGCTGGGTGTGGCAAAGCAACAAGCGGTTGCTGGGGGCTGCGATGGGGCTTTGCTGTGTGGGTGCGTTCTTCATCGCTCGGGCACTTGAGCAAGGCCGCGCAGCCCACCAAGGACTCTGGGCGCTCGTCGCCCTGACGGCCCCTTTGGGCGGTGTCCTGCTGACGCGCCTGATCGACACCCTCCAACACAACCTCTACCCCGGACAATGGCCACTTGGTCCCGCACAGCGGGCGCTGGGGCTTTGGCTGGTGGCCAGCGTGCCTGCCCTGATGGCCTGGGCGGCAGGCTGGGCCGCGCAAGGGGCCGCATTGCACCCGGGCAACGCGTTGGGGTTGGTGATGGCTCTGGCCGCCGGGGCGGTGCACGCCTGGTGGCCCATGCGCGATCGCTGGCGCCCCGAGCCTTCCATCCGGCTGCGCTTCAAACAACGCCCCCATCAAAGCAGCACTGGCTTGGGGAGAGGGCTCTTTTTGGCGCTGACGCTGGCAGTGTTGCCTTTTCATGGCGTTTGGGCTGCGCTGTTGGGGGCGTTGGCCATCGGCGGCACGTGCGGCACCCTGCTTTGTCGTCACTGCGCCGCACACCGCACGGAGAAACGATGACGACCCAGACCGCGCTGCTTCAACTCGAAGGCCTGACTCAGCGCTTCAAGTCCGGTTTTACGGTCGGCCCCATCAACGCCAGCCTTGGACCGGGTCTCTACCACCTCCAGGGCGCCAACGGCAGCGGCAAGACCTCGCTCTTGAAGACCATCTGCGGCCAGTGGAAGCCCAGCGCTGGGCGCTGTCTGGTGCGCGGACAAGACACCTGGTCGCAGCACAAGGCCAGAGGCCACATCGGCCTGCTTCCCGCCCACCCTGACCAGCCGGGCTTTATGACCGTGGATGAATGCTGGCGTTTTCATGCCGCCATGCGCTGCGCGCCGGACTGGGACGGGGTGACACTGCGACAAGCGCTGGGCTTGCCAGGAGACTTGCCGCTGGAGCACGGCAGCGCAGGCCAACGCAGGCGCGCCGAGCTGCTGGCTGCCCTGGCCGGTGATCCTTGCGTGTTGCTCCTCGATGAACCGTTCGCCAACCTGGACACCGAGGCGCTGGCGCTGGTGCGCGGCTGGCTTGAGCGCTGGCGCACGCAGCGCGTCATTGTGCTCATCGATCACCAACCGCCGCAGATGGATATGGATGCTTGTTGGGTGCTTCAACCCGGGACGCCGATGACGCTGGCGTAGAGCCTCACTCGCTCCAGTCGCTGGCCTTCTCCAGATCGATCTCAATGGCGTCGTCTTCGGTCAGCGAGATGCGCATGGTCTTGTCTTTAAAACCAGACTTGTCGATGCGCACGCGAATGGTCCGCTCGGCCCGCTCAAAGCTCTTCACAAAGGGGGTCTTGCCAAGCAGCTCTTTGCCTTCGTACACGCTCGCCCCGGCAGGCTCAGACGAGAAGGAGATGGTGACCTTGGCCGCAGCGCCAGCCTTGCCCTTGTCGCCGCCCCCATTCGGAGTCAGGTGGGGCGCAATGGAGAGCACCAGGACGCTCAACCCCGCCACAGCCAACAAGATCGCCAACGCGACCATCAACCACAGCCCCGTTGAGGAGCGCTTGTCGCCTCGGGCGGCCTTGACCTTGGCCTGTTTGGCCTTCTCCTTGCGCTGGGCCTCTACAGCCGCATCAGGCCCTGGCATCAACGACACGGGGGCCGTCGCCTGGGGGGCCTGGGGGGTCGGCGCGCTGGGCGACGAGCGAACCTTGGGCCCCGGAGTGATGAGCGTCTTCATCGACTCAACCTGGCTGTAGTCGACGCCTTGGTTGGGGTGGGTGTCGATGGTGACCGCGTCGGGGTGGTTGACGCTGACCGAGCCGGGCTGGAACCCCATGGAGCGGTAGGGCGGCTGGGTCTTTTGAAGCATCTCGGGAGACACGTTGGTCTTGAACGTCGCCAACTCCTCAACATCATGCTCGTCAGAACCGTGGGGAGCGTACTGCTGGAGCAACTCCGAGATGGGCCGGATCTCGGTGGTGCCTGCGTCCATGGCCTCTTCAGGGATCGCAAAAGGCGCGGTGGTCTGGGGAACCTCCACCAGGCTCATTTGCAGGGTCCCGACGGCCCATTCGGGCAGGTTCTCCTCCTGGAGGCGCTCCAGGAGCTCGGCCTCTTCCTCGTTGATGCGGTACCCAAGGTTCAGCGCCCGATCGCTGGGCCACCCTGGTGTGGTCCGGGGGTCAATGCCGCCCAGCGCAGATTCGAGCGCCTGGCTCAACGCCGCAGCGTCCTGAAAGCGCACTTCGGGGCGTTTGGAGAGGGTCCGCTGGACGATGGCCTCAATGAAAGAGCCACGGTACTCGGGGGGCAGCGGCGGCGGCGGCTCAGTGACGTGCTTGAGCGCGATCGTCATGGGGCTGTTGCCCTTAAAAGGCGGCTCGCCGCTGAGCATATGGTAGAGGATGCAACCCAGCCCGTAGATGTCCAACGCGGGGGTGATCACCGCTTCGCCGACGGCCTGCTCGGGGGCCATGTATTCGGGCGTGCCGCAGGTCATCCCGGTGGCGGTCAGGCGCCTGGAGCGGTCGTCCCAGCCTTCCATGACCGCCTTGGCCAGACCAAAGTCCAAGACCTTGACCAGCCGCTGGCCGTCATCGCGCAGGCTCACAAAGAGGTTTTCGGGCTTGAGGTCGCGGTGGATGATGCTCTTGGAGTGGGCCTCTGCCAGGCTCCCAAGCGCTTGCTGGAGGATCCACACCGACTCTTCGACCGTCAGCCGCCCCTTGCGCTCAATGTAGTCGTAGAGATCCTCACCATCGAGGTACTCCATGGCCATGAAGGGCAAAAACCCACCGGCGGGATCGTTGTGAACCCCAATGGCGTGGATGATGACCGCGTGAGGATGGGTGAGGCTGCTGGCCAACCGCGCGCCGCGCTGGAAGCGCTCCACGACGCCGTCAATGACCAGCGCCTTGGGCAGGAGCATCTTGATCGCCACGCGCCGCTCAAGGCCCACCTGACGGGCACCAAAGACGATGCCCATCGAACCACGCCCGATCTCTTCGCCAAGCACATATTGGCCTGCGATGATGTCACCGACGCGCGGGATTTTTGGGATGATGGCGATGTCCAGCATGGATCAATTCGTGTCGTCGTGCGCAGCAGGGCCACTCACCCTTCAGCATCGCATGAACCGCCTCTGGATGAAAGCTAGGAATACCTCTTTTTATCCCCAACTCCAACCACAAGCCCACCATCGTCCACGGGACCGGCAAACTCAAAATGTCATTTCTGGACTTCGGGGACCCAGAAGGTATCACGACCGCCGATTTTATCCACTTTAACCGCGTGTCCACCGGGGTCGGCCTCACGACGGTAGATTCGCAAAACCTCTTCGTAATTCAGATCCGTCTCCACCGCCCGGCGCATCACCGCCTGGGCCGCCTGCCAGACCGCCTTAAGCTCTGCCTCCTGGAGGCTCTTGGCGGGTCGATGGGGGCTGATCCCTGCGTCGTAGAGCCCTTCACAGACGTACATGTTCCCCAAACCGCTCTGGCGCTTCTGATCAAGCAAGAAGGCCTTGATCGCCTGACGGCTCTTGGCTGCCCGGGCGGTGAACGCCTCCAAACTCCATGGGGTGGTCCCAAAGGCCTTGTCGGTCTCGGGCAGGCTGACCACCTCGGGGCCAAGCTTGGCCAACTTCTCCACCTTGGAGGCGTCCCGGACCCCTTCAAAGATCAACGCGTGGGCCTTGTACTCCGGCGTGTGCAGCTCCAGACGCGTCCCGTCCTGCCCCTCCATCCACAACGACGCGTCGCGATCTCTGGGCGCGTCCTTGTGATACTTGTAGTTGGACACAAACGGATCCGACTTGAGGGTCCAACGCCCCCGAAACATCAGGTGAGAGAGCAACACCCCCCGGGGTGTGTGCATGATGATCTGTTTGCCGCGCTGGGTGATGTCCTCAATGACATTGCCGTCAAAAAAGCGCTCGATCAACGCCTCTCGCTCGGCCCCCTCCACACCCTTGAGGTGCTGGCGCGTGCGCACACCGTACGACGACACCTTCAACCCCAAAGCACGCTGCCTCAAGTACCGCACCTGGACGTTGACCTCGGGAAACTCTGGCATGACACACTCCTTTGCAAACCACGGCCGCCGCAGCGCCCACCCCGCACACCATCCGGCATGCGCTCTGCCCCACAACAACCCCAAACACACACGCCTGATGCGATGGCACCAAGCCCCTCAAACAAGAGCACTGAACATAACACCACTGGCCAAAATTACAAGTCCACCACCCCCTTAAAAACACCAAAAGAGGCCCGCAAAGGCCCCTTTTGCTGCCGCCGCCCTTATGGCCAGGGGATCTGGCTCTAACAAGGCGGCTTCAAGGCTCGTTTTGGGATCACTCAGGCAAGATCGTGCGCACCGCGCGCAAGCCAATGAGCCGGCTCTGACACGAGGGCGCGTCTTTGTCGCGCGCCGCCGAGCGACACTCCAACGAACCGTGGATCCATGCCCCGCCGCGGTGCACCCGGCGCTCGCCCGTCTCCGGTCCAACCGGATCGGTCACAGGACCATCGACGTAGTCGGCGTAAACGTCCCAAACCCACTCGGAGACGTTGCCGCTGGTGTCGCGCAGGCCCCAGCGGTTGGGCTGCTTGCCGCCGACCGCGATGGGTTGGTTGCCGGGGTTGCTGCCGCAGTACTGGGCGATCGGGTCCAAGGAGGACTGGCTGCAGTCGTTGGCGCCGTTGACCGCCCCGCTGTAGAAGGCCGTGGTGGACTCGGCGCGGGCCAGAAACTCCCACTCGGCCTCCGTTGGCAGGCGGTAGCCGTTGCAATCGAGCCCCGCAAAATCCACGCTGGTGCACACAAAGCTGGCCTCCTGCGCACACCCGTTGCCCGAGCACGTCCCCGTCCCAGGCGTTCCGGTGCAACCGCCAAGCGTGTAACAGGTGTCCAACCCCTCGTCCGTCGAGCGGGCGTTGAGGAAGAAGAGCGACTCCCACCAGTTGACACACCCCACCGGGCAATCGTCCCCTTCACAGCCGCTGTCGTCGGTCGGGACGTTGTTCACCAGCGCCTGAAACTCACCTCGGGTGATCTCGGTGCGCGTCACCTCAATGGTGCGGCTGAGGGTCACCTCGCGCTGCACTTCATCATCGGCGCGCTCGGGCTCATCGGGGGGCGAACCCATCGTAAAGGAGTCCCCACCCACGCGCAGCAGCCCATCGCAGTTGTTGTCCACGTCGTCATCGGCCACCTCATCGGCGCCGGGGTTGACCGTGTCACCCTCAATCCCGTTGAGCGTGATGTCCTGACAGTCGTCGCCCTGCTCAATGAAGCCCTCAGACGGCATGCAGGCCATCTCGCTCACGTCCGGGTTGCCAAACCCATCCTCATCCAGGTCCTGGAAGTACTGGGTAAAGGGCACATCGTTGCACTCCAGGGTGTTGTCCCCCTCGTTGCACGCAAAGGTCCCGCACTGACCGCAGGCGTCGCCCGGCTCGTCATCGATCTCATCACACCCGCCGCAGACGTTGAGCGCGTCATCGCCCTGGTCGCCTTCGCACACCGTGTCGCGGGTCTGATCATCGCACGCAAAAGTCCCTGACCCACACGTCCCGCAGGGTTCATTGCGCGGGTTGCTCAGCTCGCCGCACCCACCGCAATCGTTGAGCGCGTCATTGCCCTGGTCGCCGGCGCACACCACGTTGTCCATCCGGTCGCACTCAAAGGCCCCCGAATCGCACGTCCCGCAGGCCACACCCGGCTCGGCTTCAAGCTCGGCGCACCCCCCACAGGTGTTGCGCGCGTCTTCGCCCTGGTCGTCGGTGCAGACCGTATCGCCCAGATCGGCGTCGCACTGAAAACTGCCCGAGTCGCACGTCCCGCAAGCCATGCCCACTGGTCTGGACAGGTCGCCGCAGCCGCCACACTCGTTGCGCGGCGTGCAGTCATCGCACGGGTCTTCGATATCGCACGGTTCAGGGCCTTCGCTGCGCAACGCCTCCAGGTCCGTCAGCGCATTGCAACCACCCGTCAACATCAGCAGCGCCAGCGCGCCGCCGCTCCACAAGAGAGTCTTTTTCATGATTGGGTGCTCCTTGAACCATCACCAGGGGATAAGAAACTGAACACCGGCCCCATCGGGACCGAGCCACGGCTGCACGCTTGTCTCACCGGCCTTGGGAGCCGCCGCTGGGGCCTGCTCGGAGGACGGCGCCAGGAGCGCCATCACCACACCGGTGAGCGCCAGCGCGCCGCCAGCGACGTAGGTGGCCAGGACAATGGTTTGCAGACTGCTGGCGTCGTCAAAAAGCTGGTCTTCGTTCGGCGCGCGATTCTCGGCGGCCTGCTCAAAGTCATCCACCGCCGCGCTGAGCACTGTGACGTCCATCACCACCGCGCTCAGGACCACCGCGATGCCAGCGCCAGCGGTCACCCAGCCCACGGTCCCCAGCACACTGGGCTCACCGCCTGTCACTGGCTTGCCGCCGCCGCCGTTGTCCAGGGGCACGTCGATCGAAAACTCAATGGAGGTCGTCTCCAACCCCGTGATCTTGATGTCTTTGTCCTGACTGAGGCCACCGGCGAACGCCGTCACCTTGTAGTCCCCAGCGGGCAAATCCACGGGGAACTCGGAGCAGGAACGGCGAGCCCCTTCGGCGATGCGGATCTCCATGTCTTGGGGGGCGCAGACCACCTCGAGCTTGCCGGAGCACTCCACACGCAGGCCAATGCGGTACTCCTCGATCTTCTGGCGCACGGCGTCGGGGGGTGGCTGCGAGACGGTCGGCGCCGAGAGGGCCTTGATGTAGTTGTCGTCGGCCGATTGGCAATCGCCCTTTTTAAAATACGCGCGCCCAAGGCTGGCGTAGAGAACATTGGCTTCGCCGTCTTTCAGCGCCAGCTTGTAGTACTCGATGGCCGTGTCGTGCTGGTCGTCATTGAGCAGCGAAGTGGCCTTCTGGAAGTACTCGATCTGCTTGGGCGACAACTCCACCATGGGCGGCGCGTCATCCTGAGCGGCCGCCAACGACGGCGCCAGGACCACCAGCGCTGCCGTGGTGACCAGCGCTCGGATCATAACTGAGGGATTCATCGGGTGCAGGGCCTCAATCGGGCATCACAATGCCGGGGTTGGGTTTGGTGCCGCCGCCGGGCTTTTTGGTGCCACCGCCGCCGGGCTTTTTGACGTTGCCTGCGCCGCCGGGCTTCTTGTTGCCACCGGCCCGGCGCTTGGGCTTGAGTTTGACGTCCATCCGCGGCGTGTTGGTCGTCAACACATCCACGCAACTCTCTTCGTATTTGTCGTGGCGGACACAGACCTGAACCGGCGCGGCGCCCTCGTCCTTGAACGTCACGGTCGCCAGACCGTCTTCATCGATCCGCTCTTCGCCTTTGAAGATCTGAGCGTCGTTGGGGGTGGCGATGACGGCCACCTTGATGGGATCGAGCTTGATCTCGGGGGTACCCTCGACGGGATCTTTGGGTGGGGGCGCCTTGTCGGTCTCGGTGCCCTTGGCCGCAGCGTTGTTCGCCGCCGCCACCGCCCCTTTGCCGGGGTCGGTCGGCGCTTTGTCACCCGAGCCCTTTTTACCAGCCACGGCGCCCTTGTCGGCAGCCCCCTTGCCGTCTTTCTGAGTGCTCTTGCTGCCAAAGACCACCACCGCAGCAATCAAAGCGAACAAACCCAGGAGCGCAAAGACACCAGCGCCAATCAGCTTGGCAGGCACTTTCTTGCCCGAACCCTCGGCGGGTTCCGGGACCGACACCTCCACGGAGCTGTCATTGGCCAGTGAGTCGGGGTTCTGGGCCGGGATGGACGCCACCTTGTCCTGGGAGACGTGCACCGTCTTGGCGTCGGCCAGGGCGACCGGCTCCGAGGCGTCCTCCAGCGGGATGAAGTAGTCCCGCAGGATGACCATCGTCTCGGGCTCTTCGTCGGTCATCTTCTTGGTGACCGCAAAGCTCTTGCCCTCCAGGGTCTCCTCCGGCACGTGCTCCAGGGCGTCGCGGAAGGCACCCGCGGACGAAAAGCGCTGCTCGTGGTCGGTGTTGAGCGCCCGCACCAGCACCGGCCCCAACGAGCTCTCCAGGATCTGTTTGGGGATCTGGATCTCGCCGTTGCAGTGGGCGTAGATGAAGGTGAAGGTGTTGTCAGCGTCGATGATGTTTCGGCCCATGAGCACTTCGGCCAGGATGAGCCCCATCTGATAGACGTCCAGGGACGGCGTGATGAGCTGCTTCTGGATGTACTCGGGGGCCAGGTAGCGCGGCGTGCCAAAGACCTGACCGGTGTTGGTCAGGCGCGTGTCCTCTTCCATCATCAAGGCGATGCCAAAGTCCAAAACCTTGAGCGCCTCGACGCGGGTCCCCGTCCCAATCAAGAAGAGGTTGGCGGGCTTCAGATCGCGGTGGATGATCCCTTTCTGGTGGGCCGCCTCAAGAGCGTCCAGACACCGAATGAAGAGCCGCACGGCCCGCACGGGGTCCATGGCGCCGTTCTGGCGCAGTTCCACGTCGAGCGGGTTGCCCTCCAGCAACTCCATGACCATGAAGGGCTCGTTGGCCTCGGTCACCCCGTAATCAAAGATCCGCACCACGTCCGGGTGCTTGATCTGGCTGGCGGTGCGCGCCTCGCGCAAAAAGCGCTCGCGAAAGGTGTCGGCCCGATCATCATCGGGCATCTGGAGGACCTTGATGGCCACCGTCTGCTCGATCTGGGTGTGCTGTGCAACGTAAACGGTCGCAAAACCACCGCGGCCAAGCACGCTGGTAATCCTATAGCGCCCATCAGAGAGTGTCGTCCCCACCAGACTGTCGGCAGGTCGGATGTTCTTTGTTGCGCCGGCTGTATTTTCGCTCATGCTCCAAGCCCTACATCATAGCCCTGTGATTGCTGGGCCATGATACGGGCAAGAACCCTGTGCAACAAGTCTCAAGGTGTGTTCAGGGCGCACACGCGCACACAGATCGGCCACACACCAGCGCCAACCACCATCATAACGGGGTCGATAGGTCTTCAAGGATGGGAATTCGCCACAAAAAGACAAAGAGCGCCACGCCCATCGCCCCCAGCATCAGCCGCACCCACCACACCGGCACCACCGCCACAGAGAGCGAAAAGGACGCCACCACAGAGACCAGCGCCACTTTGCGCGCCCGGCGCGGCATGCTCCGGTGCTGACTCCAGGCCCTTAGCGACGGCCCAAACCAGCGGTGTTCCCACAGCCAGCGGTGAAAGCGCGGCGAAGCGCGTGCATAACAGCCTGCCGCCATGATGATGAAGACCGTGGTGGGCATCAGAGGCACAAAGACCCCCACCACCCCCAAAGCCACAAAGAACGTCCCCAACACCACCAGCGTCCAGCGCAGCAATGGCGAGCGCACCGGACACACCACCTCGGGGTGTCGGCCAGATTCAGAAACCAAAATTGTGTTTGACATGGGTCACCTCTTGCTCAAGGTCACTTCCCACATCGACACAACCGATCAACGCCTCAACACACTCCCTCAAGATGCACCTGTGCGACGGCCTCATCACGAGGCATCAAAGGCCACAATATTGAAGGGGAGAGGTTTTAGACTGAGACGAGGATGCTCAGCGGGGGCCGACGCCGCTGATGGGGCTGGTTTCGTAGACGTCTGCGTTTTGAAATTGGCTCAGGTCGCCGCTGCCAAGGTTGGGCGCGCCGCCGTCAAAGTAGTTGCCCGAGATGTCGAGGTTGATCCCGCCGCCCACGTCGAGCAGGTGGTTGATTCCGCCCAGGAAGTGGTTGCCGTTAAAGCGGCCATTCATCTGGGCGACCATGGCGGGGTAGGCGGCGCCGTCAAAGATGGAGTTGGTGATCACCACCTCTTCGGTCGCCGCGTCAAAGTGCAGCGGGCAGTGGCAGCCGGTAAAGCGCACATGGTCCAGCACTGCACCGCCCCCGGACCACTTGGTGCAGTCGGGGACCTCCTCGGGCTTTTCAAAATCGATGACGCTGTCGGTCATGCGCAGCACACCGCCGCTGATCCGCACGGTGCTGCCGCCGATGATGGTGGTGCGATCAAAGGTCCCGCCGCTCGCCAGAGTCATGCTCTGGGCGCACTCAAGGATGGTGGTGTCGGCCAACTCGATCACCGACCCCTCTTCACCCCGGATCCCGCGCTCGGCCATGCGGATGTTCACAAAGCCACCGCGCACCGTGCCCGAGACGTTGAGCCCGGCCCAGCCCTGGGTCGCCGTCAGGGTCACCGGTGAGCCCATGGCGCCCTGGATCAAGAGCGTCCCTTCAACGTCGATGTTGATGCGCTCTGCGCCGGTGGCCACCTCGACGTAGGTCCCCGCCAGCAGCTCCAGCGTCTGCCCCGCAGGCACACGCACGCTCCCACTGACCACCACGTGCCCAGACCATTGGCCCGAGGCGTCCCCACCGGCAAACTCCGTCATCTCGTCGGGGATGATGTCGTTGTTGGGCGCATTGTTGGGCGCGTTGTTGGGGTCAACGACGTTGTTGGGTGAGTCGTTGTTGGGTCCATCGTTATTGGGGGCGTTGTTGGGGGTGTTGTTGGGAGTGTTGTTGGGGGCATCGCCGCCGTCCAACACGATCGGATCGTCACCGCAAGCCCCAAGGGCCATCAGCGACGCCGCCACACACAAAAATAGAAGCTTTTGGGTCATCTCTCCACCTTAAAGCGGGACCATCCCAGAGACCAGCGAGCCGAAGTCCGCCCAATTCTAAGAGCGGGCGACATATTTGGCAAAGAGAGACACCTCATGGCCGATCTCATCGCTGCCGTAGAGCGCGCTTCGCATCCCCAAAGGCACAAAATCCAGCCCCAACGCCGCACCAGCCACCTGTGAAGCCATCGACGCCACGGTGTCCGTGTCACCACCGGCCTCCACAATGTCCCGCAAGACGGGCTCAAGGCCCTCATCAAGCATTCGAAGAGCGGCAAAGAGCGCCAAAGGCACCGAAGTGGCCGCGAAACTGCTCATCCCCAACGCTCTGGCGCACTCAAACCAAGCCTCCCTGCCCTCCAACGGGGCCATTTGCAGCAAGTTGTCCCGCGTTTGCGAGTCATGAAGCCTCCCAGCCACATGTTCCAGCAGCCCATCGCCCCCAATCCCCTCAAAAACCACCGCCGACAACGCCCAAAGGATCGCCATGGCGCTCGCCAGCGCCTCCTGATTGCGATGGGTGATGCGCACCACGTCCGAAACAAGGCGCCTATCGCGCTCACAGCGCACATCAAGCACAAACCCCAGCGGCGCCACCCGCATCGCCGCACCGTTGCCCGCCGCCATCTCGCCCGTTCTCCCCACCAAAGCCCAATGTCCCCCCACATCGAGCCCCCTTAGCGCCTCCAAAGTGCTCGCACCGAGCCCCACCAGCGCTTTGCGGCGATACAAACGCAAAAACTCGGCGGCGATCGCCTCGGGAACCACCGCGCCTGCCCCCCGAATGGCTCGACATGTCCCCAAAGTCAGCGCCGTGTCGTCCGTGGAACGCCAATCGGGACCGCTCGGGGGCGGTTGTTCTACGAATTCGGCGAAGCTGGCGTACCCATCCCCCACCGCCCCCGCCCACAAACACCCCAAAACACGCTCCTCAACGTTCATAGACCCTCTTTTATCCCGATTTGGTGCCGCACGACACGCGTCACCAAGGTCCATCGCCCCATCAAACGCGCTCCAATGGCCTGTGAGGGCCCGAAGGGAGCACAACTCGGATGGCATCGCCGGGTTTAACGCGGCCTCCCTGCTCCACCACACCCATCACCCCACACTTGCGTATTAGATTTCCCTCCTCATCCCGATCGAGCACCGCCGCCATCAAGCCTTTCTGATGCGCATCGAGTTGAACACACGGGTTGCGCAGCCCCGTCAGGCAAATCCTGGCCTGCTCCCCTATGCACAGGAGCGTTCCCACCGGCAGACCCAAAAGTTCGACCCCTCTGGTCGTGATGTTTTCCCCCATCACCCCAGGCCCCACCCTGAACCCTGCGCTCTGGAGCGCTTCGATCAGCTCCATGTGGATCAAGTGGACCTGACGCAGGTTGGGTTGGGTGGGATCTGCACGCACTCTGGAACGGTGCTTGACCGTGCTGCCACAGTGCGCATCCCCCTCCACACCCAAACCCTCCAACAACACGATCGAATCGACCGGCACCTTGGAGAACGTGTGGCGCTCACACATCGACACGCTCAACACACACGACATACCCCTTCCCTCCCCATTGCCGTTGGCCTAAAACGCAATCAGAGTGCCGACACTCCAGGCCACTCACATAGAGCCCAGAGAAACTCCCCCTGTCCCAAACCGTCAACCAGCGACCATGGGCTTATCAGGCCCTGGATGCTTCTGCTGGGGCGAGCCTTTTGTCGCAGAGGTGCAGGGGCGTGGTACAAAACCTCCAGGCTCGGCCAAAACAGACCAGAGGGAAGGCATGCCAGAGTTGATGGAGAAGCTAAGGAGCGTCTTTGCACAGAAACCAGGGGCCAGAACCTGGAACAAGGTCGTCTCGACGCTCAATCGGGCCATGAAGCGCGAGCCACAGATGCTCCAGGAAGTTGGCTTGGACTACTGTCGCGACCATTTGCTGCGCTGGTCCACGCGAACCCGCACAGCCCCACCCCGAAACTGGCTGGGGCCGTGGCTCAAAGGGGATCCAAGGCTCGCCGGTCCCATGTCGCTGTGTCACTTGAACACATCCAAGGCACCGGATGCGGCGCAGCATGTGGCCAAACGGGCCTCCTACTACCGCATCATGCGTTTTGAGGACCTGGACCTGAGCCGACGCATCCATCCTGAGTACCCGACGACCGACATGACGCTGACAAGCGCGATCGAGGATGTCTTTGCAGCCGTCGATCATGTCTGCGGGGCCATGGAGTCGCTGCGCTCAGACAATTTGTGCCACTTCATCCCCCCCGAGCTTCACCGTGGAGGCCCATCTGCGGTGGTGGCGGTCTACTTAAACGGCCAATTGATGCGCTATGTGCTGCTGGTGCCGGACTTTGTGATGAAGATGGGGGATGAAACCCTGACGGTGACCCCACAGCGGCCCTCAATCAAGCACCTGGACGGGGATGCAAACTACAGATGGTGGCATCTTTGCGGCGAACGACACATCACCAAAGCCGCCAAACACGGTTCAACCACCCTGGGCACCTACCACAGCGACCATCCCAGGGGCATTGTGTCGAATTTGTGGGAAGAGCAGGGGCTGGATGACCTGTCGTTGGTGAGTGTGGTCACCGATGCGGCGTCGCTCAAGGCTGAAATCCCTCGTTTGACCGACTTCAACACGCTTCAAACGCCGATAAAAGCCACCACGCTGGCCGAGTTGTACCACTGAGCCCTGCGAAGCTGGCCCAATGGCGAGACAAGGGCGTCTTTTGCTCGCCGTTAAGCGCGTTTGGGCTGGCCGAGGGGTGTTTGGGGGCTGATCTTGGCGTCGGAAGGCGACGTTCAGGCGAGGAGGAAGCGCTCGATGGCGTCCAAGTCGGCGATGGTGAGCCCCGTGGAGGGGCGAACGCGGTAGAAACGCCCTGTGGGGAGCCCATCAAGGACCATGTCATCCAGCGCAAACCAACGGTGGGCGGGGTTTTGGGCCACGTGCGCCATGATTTCCTGGGTTCTGGAGGACATTTCGAGCGTTTTGCCGCAGACAAGTCCGGCGCAAGAGGCGCCTTCTGCCGCCATGAGCGACCTCAAGCCGTCGATGGAGCGCCCTGAACGCCAGGTGCTGGTGATGACGATGCTCGAAACGGGCAGACGCTGGCAGAGTTGGTCCAGACATTGGGCGTTCTGGGGGTCAAAGAGCGCATGTTCTGAAGGTTCGAGGTGGTTGCGCTGATGCCGAAGGAACGGATCGTTGTTCAACACCCCGTCAAAATCCAAATAAAGTCTCCACCCTGGCGATGCCAATGCTCAATCCTCCCCTTTGCGGGCCACAACCCGCGCTTCGTAGCGGCCAGAATCCGCCCACCCCTCTTCATAAAGGCGTATGTCGAGCCCTTGCACCAGTTCCGGCAGCTCGCCGTCTTGCAAAAGGTAGCGTTCGGAGGGGTGCTTGTGCCTTTGGAGGTTGCTGAGCGTCGGTTGAGCGAAGACCAGCACCCCTCCAGGGGCCAAAAGTCGCTTGAAATCACCGAAGAGGCGCCTGTCGAGAAAATTCAGGCACATCACGATATCCCAGGGCCCTTCTGAAAGTGGGTCCGAGTCCAGATCTGCCGCCAGGAGGCTCAAAGAGAGCCCCTCGCGGCTGGCTTGCCCCAGCGCAATCTCCATTCCCACTGTCGAAATGTCGGTCAAGGTGACCCGAAGACCGCGCCGGGCCATCCACAGCGCGTTGCGCCCCGCGCCGCCTGCCACATCGAGCGCCGCACCCTTGTCCGGCAGCAAGTGCGCGATGGTGTCCAACCACGGATCGTGCTGACCCGAGCCTTCACGGCCAGTGTACTTGGCGTCCCACTTCTTCTTGTCGGCCTGGGCCATTCGTACTCTCTCCTGCTTGGTCATGGACTTAAAACCGAAGCTGCTTTTAAAACGCGGGCGTCTCCATCCATCTGCATGGATCCTCTCAATGACAACCCACCACGGTTCAACCCACCGACACCTCTTTGGCTGTGCTGGGATCAGGCCATGTCCAGGTGACATCTCCGCTGTGAAGCGTTTGGAATCGCCGCACGGCAACATTGCCAGTCCAAGGCGAGTTTGTGTATGACGCCAGAAGCATCGCTTGCGCAGACCTTTGATGAAGGGCGCAGGCAGCGTTAAAGGCGTGGGCCTGAGACAAGGGCCGGAGCACAACACACAAGGAAGGCGGACCATGACCCATCGACCGTATGACCCCCCGGCCTGGGCGCGCAACCCTCACGTCAACACGATTGTCGCGTCTTTTGCCCGTCGCGGACAGAACCTCAAGACCTGGCCCGAGCGCCTGGAACTTCCCGACGGGGATTTTGTAGACCTTGCCTGGACCTGCCCCGCCTCCAAACGTGGAGATCGTCCCATTGTGGTGGTTTTCCACGGTCTGGAGGGCAACTTGGAGTCTGGGTACGTGCGGGACATGCTCGGCGCGATCCACAACGCGGGTTGGACTGGGGTGTTGATGCATTTCCGGGGTTGCAGCGGGGTGCTCAACCGAAAATTGCGGCTCTACCACTCGGGCGAAACCGAAGATCCCCGGTTTCTGGTCAAAACGCTGGCCCAACGCCACCCCAACGTGCCCCTGGCAGCCATTGGATACAGCCTGGGCGGCAATATGCTGAGCAAATTGATGGGCGAAGAAGGCGAGGACGCCCTTTTGTGCGCGGCCGTGGTGGTCTCTGCACCCCTGCGGCTCCAGGTTTGCGCCGAATTCATGCGCGAAGGCTTTGCCAAGCTCTACCAGTGGTACCTTTTGCAGCCCCTCAAGGCTCGCTACAAGGCGTGGATCAAAGATGGGCGCATGTCAGGGTGGCCACAGGCGCTGACCAAAGGCCAACTCAACGCCATCGAGAGCATTTTTGAGTTCGATGAGCGGGTCACTGCGCCCCTGCACGGCTTTGATGGCGCCGTCGACTACTACACACGCAGCAGCGGCTGCCAGTATCTCCACAAGATCGCGCGCCCCACCCTCATCATCCACGCCAAAGACGACCCATTTATGACCCCAGAGATCCTCCCGACCCCTGCGGAGATGTCCAAACACGTCGAACTCGAAGCCAGCGAGCACGGCGGACACGTGGGATTCCTTCAAGGCTCCCCCTTGAAGTGCTCTTTCTGGCTCGCCGAGCGCGTTCCAACGTGGCTGCGGCCCCACATTGAAGCTCAGGGGGCCTCCACGCCGAGCAACTGAGGGAGAATGTCCTCGGCGCGCCCTATGATCTGGCGGTCAAAGGCAGGGTTGGGCGGGTTCATGGGCTCTAGATTGACCAGGATGGTGTGCGCGCCAGCGTATTTGGCGCCGCGCACGAAGTTTGAGGCAGGGCTGACGGTGCCAGAGGTGCCGATCGCCACAAAAAGATCGCAGTCTCGCAGCGCGCGCTTGGACAACCATTCAGGCTCAGCGGGCATATACTCACCAAAGAGCACCACATCCGGCCTGATGACACCGCCGCACACCTCACAACCGGGCAATGCAACGCTTTGGGGCACCTTCAACGGATCCAATGGGGCCTGACAGGCGCGGCAACTGGCTTTGTAGAGGCTTCCATGAAGCTCGATGACGTTCAGGGAGCCCGCGCGCTGGTGCAAACCGTCCACATTCTGTGTGATCAGGGTCCATTGGCCCTCAAAACTCGTCTCGATCTTCGCCAAAGCATGGTGGGCGGCGTTGGGAAGCGCTGAAAGCGCCTGTTTGCGCATGGTGGAGAAGAACTCCCACACAAGCTGTGGGTCACTGTCGAGCGTTTTCTCCTCCAGGGGGTGGTCCATCTGCTCCCAGATGCCGCCTGGACCCCTGAAAGGCTTTAAACCTGACGCCACAGAGACCCCTGCGCCGGTCAAAATGACCACGTTGGTGTACTGGCTCCAATCGATTGCCCCCATTGTCTCCTCCCATACCGATCCATCTTGCGTTTGTGGGGGAGTTTAAGGGGTGGGCATGCTGTGGATCCAGGTGTCGAGCAGTTGAATGTCTTCAATGGGGATGGCGGGCAGGCCCAGGGGCATGCCTCGCAGGCCGGGGATGGTCTGTCCGGCCTCTTCGGCGTGGCGGGCCAGGAGGGCAGCGACGAGCCAGGGGGTGCCGTCGGGCAATCGGTGCAGGAGGCTGCGGCGGTTGCCTTCGGTGGTGAGGCCTCCGGCCATGGTGGAGAAGCGATCGGCGAAGCTGATCTGGCGGCCGACAAAGCCAAAGCCTCCGGTGTACCCTGGGCCGCCGTCGCCGTCGGCGAAGTCGGGGTCTGAGTGGCAGTGCCAGCAGACCTTCTTGAAGATCTTTGTCTCCAACTCTTCGTAGGCGACCTTGCGCTCCAGCAGCGGCAGGCGCTGTGGGATGGTCGCTTTGGGCAGCTCGGCCAACGGGGTTTGGATGATCCAGGCGGCCATGTCAGCAGCGTCCTGGGGCGAGATGTCGAATGAAGGCATGGCGGAGTCGGGGTTGGGGTGTTGGATCCAGGCGGCGACCCAGGCCTCGGAGCGGCGCTGACGGGTGTGTCTGAGGTCGGGAGCCATGGTCATGCCGCGCACCATGGCTGCGGGGGTGAGGCTTGCCAGAGCGGCGGCGTTGGGGGCTGGTGAGGGTGCTCCAGAGAAGAGGTGGCAGGCGGTGCAGCCGTGTTGGTCAAGGAGGCGGCGGCCGTTTTGAGGCTGTCCAGGTGTTTGGGAGGGTGGTGTTGGGGTTTTGTGGGTGAGCCAGTCGGCGATGGTGGCGGCGTCCTGGGGGGTGATTTGGAGCCGGGGCATGGAGGCGGGGAGCCTGGGGCGGATTTTGTGTGGGTTGAGCAGGAGGTTCTGGACCCACTGGGGGTTGAGGGCGGTGGTGCCTGCGGAGAGGTCGGGGACTTCGTTGAGGCTGGTCAGGCGCGCTTGCCAGTCGGCCAGGGCGTCTTGGGGGGCGTCAAAGGTCCCGGCCAGGATCTCCTGGTGGCAGCGGACGCAGTGTTTTTGGGTGGGGATGGCGGGGAGGCCGTCGATGTTGTGGCAGCGGTTGCATTCGTAGGCAACGGCGAGCGCGGCGCCGGGGTGCGGCTGCGACGGTGGGGTGGGCTGCGCGGCGGCGGCCGCGGGTGTGGTGGGCGACGGCGGCGCGAAGTCGCCGCCGTGGGCACAGGCCAACGCCGCGCAGCCCAGGGCAATGAGTCCGAGGGTCAGCAGGCGCCAGCGGTTGTGTGCGGTGGGATCAGCCTTCATCGGCTTGGATGACGGCGTCGCAGATGGCGGTGTCAACGGCGATCTGGCGGCATTTCTTCAGGGCGCTGGCGGTGCCAGCCTGGTTGCCCTGGGCGCGGCGCAGGGTGGCCAGCGCGGCGTAGGTCTGGGGCTCGGCGATGAGGCCCTCTTTGTCGAGTCGCTCAAGCATGTCGAGGGCTTCTTTGGCGCCGTCGGTGGTCAGGGCGAGCCCTTCGGCCAGGTGGGCGCGCAGGGTGACGTTGTCGGTGCGGCCCAGTTGTTTGCGCAGGGTGGTGATGGCCCAGTCGATGGCGGCGTCGCGGTGTTTGAGGTTTTTGTTGAGGCGCGCGCGGCGCGGCAGGCCCTGGGCGCCTTTGGTGCGCACGACGATGAGGGCGTGGGTGCGCATGGCGCGGCGGTGCAGGTTGGCGCCAGCGTTGGCGTCGAGCCGCTTGAGGTTTTTGATGGCGTGCGCGAAGTCGCCACGGCGCGCGGCTTTTTCGGCCGACGTGATCAGCTTGACGTTGGGGTCGACGCGGTGTCGAACGCCGTTGTGGCAGGCCTCGGCGCTGTGGGGGGCGAGCATTGGGGCCGCAAAGGCGACCATCAGGGCAGCGAGCATCAAAACGCGGAACATGGCAAAGACCTCCGTCAGCGGTTGGGCGCCGCAGCCGCAGCGAACCCCAGGCGTTTGGGAGGGTCAGAGGCGGCCGAGACATGTGTGTGACGCGCGAAGTGGCGGTTCCTTACACCGGTTGCGTTCATTTTTGTGCGGTGTGGGGTTTGGGTTGCGTTCTGGGGGCGCTGATCGTATTCACTTAGAGGTGCACATATGTTGCGCATCGCAAGTGTGCAGGAGAGCCATGAGCAGCCTGAGCCGTTTCAACCCCGATGACATCTACTGCGTGTACTGCCACGCCCCTGCGGCGGGTCCATGCGCGACGTGTCAGGCGTTGATCTGCGCCGATTGTGGGTCATTGACAGGTGGGTCGGTCAAGAAGGTGGTGGTGTGCCAGCGGTGCGCGGACGGCGGCCGGGGCGAAGTGACCGGCAAGACGTGGTGGCGCGTGGCGACGCCGTGGATCTTGTTCTTTGGCGCGCTGCTTGTGGTGGCGGCGTTGGTGCGGTTTTGGATGGGGTGAGCTGTGTTTGATGAACTCAACGATGTTTTGGTCAAGGCGGTCAAGGACACCAACGACCCGGAGGTGCGCAACAACGGCGTGTCTCTGTCGTTGTCGATGGACTTTCACCCGTCGGTGGCGCGGCTGAACCTCTTTTTTGAGCGGATCTGGAAGCGCGGCGTGCCGGAGCACCTGGGCATGGTGATGAAGCTGGCGCGGCGCGTGCGCGTGGGCCGCAGCGGGCCGCGTTGGTCGATGGTCTGGGTGCAGATCGGGCGCACGACGCTGGAGACCTGGGCGGGGATCGCGCCGCTGCACCACATCCTGAGCCAGAACCAGTGGTTCAGCAACGTCACCAACGAGCACCTGGGCGCGCTGCTGCTGGCGCTGGCCTACCGCAGCCACAGCGGGCGCGCTTTTTTGACCTCGCCGTTGTGGGAGCTTCAACTTCTGGGGCGCCTGGGAGGAGGCACCACGCA
The DNA here is from genome assembly GCA_937123825.1 of uncultured Pseudomonadota bacterium. Taxonomy (GTDB): domain Bacteria; phylum Myxococcota_A; class Bradymonadia; order Bradymonadales; genus CAKZKQ01. Next base: position 54,080 of record CAKZKQ010000658.1, on the reverse strand, counting down.
GGAGCCCGAAGAGGAGCCCAGCAGCGACCGCCACCAGGCCCACGTGCGATACAACATCAAGCTGCCCGAGGAGATGCGCTTTTCGCAGCGCGGCGAGCTGATGGGCGACTGGAGCAACTTTTTGGAGCGGCAGTTGGTGCGGCGCGCCAAGCGCACCGGCAAAGCGCTCAAGCCCATCAAAATGCCCAGGACCTTTGAGGACGCCGAGGCCAAAGTGGCGGGCCTGACCGACCAGGACCGCGAGATCGACACCGATCTGCGCCGGATGGAGGCCTTCTACGAGGTGTTTGCCCGCTCGACCAAGGGGCGCAAGGCCAAGCTGTCGCGCAAATTGATCAGCGAGACGGTGACGAGCATCTTGAGGCGTCTGGCAAAGTGCAAAGACGTGCAGTTTGAAGGTCAACCGATCGATGTCTCGGACGAGCCGCTGATGCCCGCGCTCGACACCATCCCCGGGCAAGAGGGGAAGCTGGAGTTGTCGTGGAAGCCTGAGGTGAAGCGCTTTTTGGACATCGGGCCGGGTTACGTGCAGGACACGGGCGGCTCGCTACGGCCGTTGGACAAGGCATTTCCGGCGGCGATGAGGCCGCTTTTGCTCGAACCGCTGCCCAAAATCCCCGAAGAGGACGTGGACCGCTTCATTGAGAAGTTTGCGCTGCGCTCTCCGGTCCCGCTCAAGCTCGACGCGGTGTCCAGCGGCATCAGCGCCCCCGATCAGGTCGAGCGCCGCTTGATGCTCAGCGAAGAGGACGGTGCGCTCTGCGTCGAAGCGCGCTTTGGCTACCACAAGGACGGGCTCTCGGTGGAGGTCAAACCCCGTCAGCAAGCCCCGCTGGTGGTCTTTCGCACCGACGAGGAGAGCAAGGCCACCTTTGTCGAGCGGCGCCACAATGAAGAGCGCCAGGGCGTCGAGGCGCTGACGGCCGCCATCGGTCGCCCGCTTCCCGCATACCTGACCGACACGGACGCCTACGACTTTTTGGTCGATATGCTGCCCAAGCTCTCGGAAGACTGGGCCGTCTTTGGCGACCAGGGTCTGAAGAAGTACAAGGTCAGCGGCGGGCTCTCGCCGGGGATGTCGATGGACAGCGGCGTGGACTGGTTTGACGTGGATGTGTCGTTCACGGCGCGCAACGGACAGCGCGCCAAGACCGGCGAGGTGCTCAAATCGTGGCTGGAGGGCAAGCGCTATCACCGTTTGGGCGATGGAAGCGTGGCGCGGCTGCCCAAACGCTGGTTGGCGCGTCACGGCGACGCGCTGGCGGAGCTTGAGGAGCTGCGAAACGCCAGCGGAGGTCGCCTGGGGGCTTACGCCGCCCCGTTGGCCGAGGCGCTGCTGGGCGAAGCGGAGCCGGACGCGCAGGAGGTGGCCCGCAAATGGAGGGCGCTGGCGCGCAAGCTCAGCGACTTTGACGGGATCCCGGACTTTGCGCCGCGCACCAAGGTCAAGGCGACGCTGCGCAAGTATCAGGAGTCGGGCGTGCGCTGGCTGGCGTTCTTGCGCGACACGTCGCTGGGCGGTCTGTTGGCCGACGACATGGGGCTGGGCAAGACGTTGCAGGTCCTGGTGACGTTGGCCGACACGCACTGCGATGGTCAAAAGCGGCCCTCGCTGGTGGTGGCGCCCGCGTCGGTGGTCCACAACTGGGCGCTGGAGGCCAAGCGCTTCACCCCCTCGCTGAAAGTTCACGTCCACCACGGCAAGGGGCGCAAGACCAAGCTGCCCGAGGTGGACCTGATCGTGACCAGCTACAACCTGATGCGGCTGGACGCCAAGCTCTTTGGCGAGGCGCAACTGCGCTATTTGGTGCTCGACGAGGCCCAGCACATCAAAAACCCGCAAAGTCAGGTGTCGCGGGCGGCGCGCAGCCTTCAGGCGGATCATCGTCTGGCGTTGACCGGCACGCCACTGGAAAACAACCTCTACGACCTGTGGAGCATCTTCCAGTTTGTCATGCCGGGCTTTTTTGGCACGCAGGCGGCCTTCACGCGCCGTTATGTGCGGCCCATCCACCGCGAGCAGGACGCGGACATCATGCGGGCGATGCGGACCCGCATCCGCCCCTTTGTCCTGCGGCGGCTCAAGACCGAGGTGGCCGACGAGTTGCCCGAGCGCCAGGAACAGGTCCTCTACTGTGATCTGAGCCCCGGCCAGCGCAAACTCTACGAGAGCATCCGAGAGACCTACCGCGCTGGGGTCATGGGCTCGGTGGCAGACCGGGGCGTGGGCGGCTCGACGATCCAAATCCTGGAGGCGCTGATGCGGCTGCGCCAGTCGTGCTGTGACGCGCGCCTGCTGCCGATGGAAGAGGCCCGGCAGGTCAAAGGCTCGGCCAAGCTGGAGTTGCTCTACGACACGCTGACCAAGACGATCGACGCCGGGCACCGCACGCTGGTCTTCTCGCAGTGGCCGTCGCTGCTAAAACTGGCCCGCAAAGGCGCCACCGAGCGCGGCTGGAAGTGGCTCTACCGCGACGGCAGCACCCGCAAGCGCCAGTCGTTGGTCGAAGCCTGGAACAAACCTGATGGGCCGCCGCTCTTCTTCATCAGCCTCAAGGCTGGCGGCTCGGGCCTGAACCTCACCGGCGCCGACCACGTCATCCACCTTGACCCATGGTGGAACCCAGCGGTCGAAGACCAGGCCACCGACCGCGCTCACCGCATCGGTCAAACTCGCCCTGTCGTCGCCTACAAGCTGGTGGCCCGAGACACCGTGGAAGAGAAAATCCTGGAGCTTCAAGACCGCAAGCGTCAGTTGATGGAGTCGGCGGTGGACTCTGAGCGGATGTTGGTCGACATGTTGACCCGCGAGGATCTGGAGGCGGTTTTCGACAATCAACAGCCGCAAACAATTCAAGACGCGGTCTAAATCAACCCAGCTTGAAAATTTACAAGTCGAGGTCGGATTTGAGGCGGTTTAAGGCTTCTATTCTTGACCTTTTTGGGGCTCGCTGCTTCTAGACAGAGGCAACCTGAGACGACGGTGGTGGTGTGGCGCAATGCGCCTTGACACACCGCTGCCGGGGTTATGGCAGTGGCGCAAAGGGGTTCGTGGCGGCCTGGGGTCAAAACGGCTATCCTTGTCCAAGGGTCAAAGAACGCAAAGAGAGCAATAGACAGCCAAGAGTCGCAAGGTCAGACCCGCAGCAGGGTTCCGGGTGAAGCATCTGGGAGCATGCGGTGGTGTTTTGATGTTTGTGGCCGAGCAGCAAAGGCAATCGGCGGATGCGTATAATGAAAGGACAGAGGTCTGTGTGGGCCGCGCTTGTGGTGTGTGTGTTGTTGGCGCTGCAAGGTTGCGGCGGTGATGACGGCGGGACAGAGACGGTGACGGTGACACAGTTCCCCGACCCGGAGCCGATCGCCTCGATCGTGGCCGACTTTGGCGGGCGTCAGGTGGGTCAAGAGGGCGTCATCGAGATCCCGTTTGTGTTGCGGGACTTTGGTGGGGACGCAGGGAGCGACCAGACCCCAGCGGCCAACGTGACGGTGGAGTTCTCGACGGACTCGGGCTCTTTTGAGCAGGCCACGGGCGGGGCAGACCAGGCCAACCCCGCGACGCTGGAGACCAGCCGCAGCGGCCGCACGCACACCTTCTTGTGGGACGCCGCCGCTGACCTGGACCGGCCAAGGAACGTGCAGATCCGGGTGACCCCTCAAAGTGAGGCGGGCTTGGGTGTGTCGGCGACCACCAGCACCTTCCTGGCGCTCAACGACGCGCCGGTGATCCGGGACGCCGAGGTGAGCTTGCTCGGTTCGGGGCTCTTGCGTCTGGACTTTGTGCTCTCTGACTCGACCGAAGACGCCGCCAACGTGACGATGGAGATCGTCGATGGGGTCAACGACCGGGACGTGTTGGTGGGCGAGCCCAACTTGATCAACAGCAGCCTCAACGGCTTGGCCACGTCGCGGGCTGGCACCGCGCACTCGGTGGTGTGGGACTTTAGCGGCGATGTGTCGGCGCTGGGGGACACGTTCCAGATCGCGCTGACCCCGGCCGACGCTCAAGCGGCCACCGGGGAGCGTTTGACGGTGGGCCCGTTTGCCAAGCCCGTGGTGGACGACGGCGGCAACGCGCGCGAGAGCATCTTGCCGCTGAGCCCGGCGCCGGGGAGCATTTTGCGCGCCGCCGACGGCAGCGTTCAGCTTGATTTTGTCTTGGTGGGGCCGGACGACGGCACCGCCTCGGTCCGCTTGGAGTACCTGATCGACGGTGAGAGCCGCCGGATGCGGATTGAAGACGTGATTTCCCACGATGAGCCGGAGGCGATGGGGCTGGAGTTGGCCTCGCTGGCGACCTCGGGCGACGGGCGCGGCTACACGGCGCTGTGGGACATGGGTTCGGACATCGGCAACGACAGGCCAGAGGTGGACCTGCGCTTTGTGGTGGTGCGCCAGCTTCAGGACGGCGCCGAAGACGTGGAGGCCATTGTCCCGGTGCAGGTGGACGGCAACGAGAACCCCACGGTGACGCTGGAGCCCATCGACGCCATCACCACGGACCCGGCGGACATTCGGGTGGAGATCAACGACCCCGAGTCAAACCTGGTCAGCCTGGACGTGCAGGTGTCGTTTGACGGCGGAGAGAGCTTCCGCCCGGCGACCATCAACGCTCAGACGCCGGTGGTCAACATGCCCAGCAACGTTGGCAGCCAGCTCTTCCGTTGGGATGTGACCACCGACCTCCAGGAGGCCTTTGGTGGCCCGCTGCCGGTCGATCATGCGGTGATGCGCATTGGTTTCAATGACAACCCTCAATCTGAGCTGGCCATCGGCGAGCCGGTCTTCAGCGGGCCGTTCTCGATCAACGTGGCGCAGGACATCGACCAGGAGGCCTCGACTGTGGAGGTTTCGGCGCCCACGGCGCTGGCCAACCTGGAAGACGGGGTGGAGATCACGGTGACGCTGGTGGACGTGGAGGGCAACCGGCTGCCGGGGCAGCTTGTGGCGCTGGCCGTGACGGGTCAGGGCAACGTGCTCAGCCCCCCGCTTGGCGCCACCGACATCAACGGCGTCTTCACCACGACGCTTCGCAGCGAGCGGGCGGAGGTCAAAGACATCATCGCGCAGATCAACCCGGGCGAATCGCAGACGGTGCTGGAGAACCAGGGGCAGGTGACTTTCCTGGGTGACCCCGACCAGATCAACCGCGACAGCACGTTGGTGGACGTCACCCCCAGGGTCGCGTTGCCCGCCGACGCGGTCAGCGCCTACACCATCGACGTGGTGGTCCGCGACGTTCAGGACAACCCCATCGCGGGGGTGGAGGTGCTGGCGACCTCGGAGACTCCCGGCGCGGGCATCGGCGTGCCCAGCCGCGTGACCGACTTGCAGGGCAACGCCCGCTTCCAGGTCACCAGCACGGCGGTCGGCGAGGTGGTTTTGGATTTGATCATTGACCCGGAGGGCGTGGCGCGCGTTTTGAGCGGCGCTGCTCGTCTGAGGTTCATCGCAGGTCCAGCTGCGCGCCTGCGCTACATCGAAGCCCCGCAAGAGTTCCAGGCCGGCAGCCCCACGCCTTTGGTGGTTGGCTTTGAAGACGAGTTTGGCAACGTCCTTGAAGGTCTGGGCGCGGGTGAAATCTCGCTTGAGTTGGCCTCTGGCCCCGAGGACGGTCAGTTGCTGGGCACCACGGTGGTGGACGCCGTGGGCGGGCAGGGGGTCTTCGCCACCTCCATCAACCGCGTGGGCACCTACACGCTGCGGGCGACCTCCGAAGGGCTGACTTCTGTGATCAGCGAGCCCATCACGGTCACCGCGGGTCCGCCCGTGCAGTTGCTCTTTGCGGTCCAGCCCATCGACAGCACTGTTGCGGCCGCCAACTCCAGCGACATCACCGTGGTCGCCGTCGATGGCTTTGGAAACGCCGCTGCCGACTTTGAGCAGGAGATCACCCTGTCGCTGGGCAACAACCCGACCGGCGCGACCATCTCGGGGACAACCCCCACGGCCATCATCAACGGCTCGGCGCGCTTCAACCTGGTGACCATCGCGCAAGCTGGCGCTGGCTACACCTTGATCGCCCGGGCCAACGGCATCGCCCCCGCCGAAAGCGACCCCTTCGATGTTGGTCTCTTTGTGCCTCGCCAGCCGCGCCTTATCGGTCCTGGCCCGATTGACTCTGCGCTGGCGGACTTGAACAACGACGGCGTGATGGACCTGGCGGTGGCCAACGTCGAAGAGGTTGGCGGCGCTGTGGGGACCTTTGTGGGTGACGGCGACGGCGACTTTAACAATTCAGGGGTTCAGCTCCTGGGTGTCAGCCCGGTCGCGCTGGAGTTGGCCAACCTGACCGGCGATGGCGTGCCGGACGTGGTGGTGGCGTCGTACGACCCCAATCAGGACCGGACGTTGATGCAGGTCTACACCAGCGATGGTCAGGGAGGCTTTGCCAACATCAACTCTCGCTCCACCGGCGGTCAGCCCAACGCCATGGCCTCGGGTCAGCTTGATGAGGACGGCGTGGTGGACTTTGTGGTCACCCTTGGCGGCGGCGCGCTGGCCATCTTCCGGGGTTCGAGCGCCGGGACGGTGCGCGACGCGGTGCTGCAACCCATCGCGGGCGCGATTGAGCTGACCGGCGTGGCCGTGGCCGACCTCAACGGCGACGACATCAACGACATTGTGGTGCTGGACCAGGTGGCCCCCTCAGAGGGTCGCCTGTGGATCCTCGACGGCCAGGGGGCCCTGAGCTTTGCGCAGCCCCGTCAGTTGCGCGTGGGCCCCGGCCCTGTGGCGCTGGACATCGGCGACTTCAACGGCGATGACCTGCTCGACATTGTCACGGCCAACGCCCGCACCACGACGCTTCTGGCCAACATCGGCGGCGGCGACTTTGTGTCGCTCGACGATCTGGAACTGGGCGGCGGCCCCTCCGACATTGTCCTGGCGGACGTGGACGGCAACCGCACGTTGGACATCGCCGTGACCCTTCAGGACGCTGACGCCGTGGCGCTGCTGGTCGGCAATGGGTTTGGAGGCTTTACCTTCATCTCGCCCACAGACACTGAAGATGAGCCCACCAGTGTTTCGGTCGCCGATGTCAACGGAGACCTCAAGGCAGACCTGGTGGTGACCAACCGAGGTTCCAACAGCGCTTCCGTTTTGCTCAACGCCGTGCCCTGAACTTCTTTCACATTAAACGCCCTATTTATCGGTCACGAAGGCGCATCTGTCGCGTCTTCGTGGGGTGTCGAAGTCTATCTTGACACCCCCTCTGGGCGCTCCTATGGTGATTGATGTCAGTAAATACGGCGACACTTACACGAGAATACACCAGAACCCCCTGACCGGGAGGGCCGGGCGCGGCCTTTTAAGTCAGGGCCAAAGCGTGAGAACCGATCCATGAGAGGTCAGTGGTACTTTTCCCTTAAGCTCTGGTTTGCGGCGTTGGCGCTTGTTGCGCTGGCCCCAGCCTGCTCCGATCCGGTCCTACCCGCGATCGATCAGTGCGTTGAGGAAGAGCGGCAAGGGATATTCAACAACGAATCCAATACCGCTTGCGGTTGTGCTCGCGTGGCGTGCACGGACAACAGCATCTGCTTCCAGGGCGACTGCTGTGATCCATCCTTGAACCTGACCAACGACGACGCCTGCGGATGTGGCGAAGCGTGTGGTGAGGGTGAGACATGCACAAACGGCGTGTGCTGCGATCCGACGACGGCGGACTCGAACGGCAACTGCGGCTGCAACGGTCCCTGCGCCAACGGCGAGACCTGTGAGGCGGGCGACGGCGGTGCGTTTGAGTGCGCCTGTGATGAGGTGCTCAACAGCGGCAACGTCGACAACTGCGGTTGCAATGGTCCCTGCTCCAACTCGCAGCGTTGTGTGGACGGGGTGTGTGAGTGTGACCCCAACAACCCCATCAACCAGACCAACAACGCCAACTGCGGCTGCCGCGGTGCGTGTGAGGATGGGTCGTTCTGCCAGGAGGGTGCTTGCGAGTGCCCCAACCCCAACGAGATTTACTGCGATGGCCGCTGCGTGCCGGAGCTTGAGTGCCTGTGTCGCCCCGAGGAGCACCAGCGCGACGCCGAAAACTGCGGCTGCAAAGGTCCTTGCAACGCTGGCGAGAAGTGTGAGCCGGTCTGTGACGGCGACGAGTGCGAAGCCCAGTGCGTGTGCGATCCGCTGAACCACGCGGCGGATTCGAGCAACTGCGCCTGCGCCGGTCCCTGCCCCGAGGCAGAGGTTTGTCAGAACGGCCGCTGCGACTGCAGCCCGGACAACCTCAACAACAGCGAAAACTGCGCCTGCCGTGGCCCGTGCAACAACCCCGATGAGGACGTCGAGGGCTTTATTTGCCGCGAGGGCATCTGCGTGTGCTCCGAAGAGAACTTCTTCAACCCCGAGAACTGCGGCTGCAACGGCCCCTGCCCCGACAGCTTCATCTGCCAGGACGGCACCTGCACCTGCCCGGCGGAGAACTTCGTCAACCCCAACAACTGCGGTTGCCGTGGCCCGTGCGACGACGGCGAGATCTGCGACAACGGCCGCTGCATCTGTGACCCCGACAACTTCAACAACCCGCTCAACTGTGGCTGTCGCGGCCCGTGCGCCGACGGCTTTGTCTGCCGCGAGGGTGCCTGCATCTGCCCCGAAGAGAACCAGACCAACGTGGAGAACTGCGGCTGCCGTGGCCCGTGCGACGTGGAGCGCGGCGAGGTCTGCACCGGGGGCGTGTGTGTCTGCAACCCGGACAACCTCTTCAACGCCGACAACTGCGGCTGCCAGGGGTCGTGCAACACCGGCGACTTCCAGGGCCGCATCTGTCAGAACGGCAACTGCGCCTGCCCGTCGGAGAATCTGGTGGACGAGGCCAACTGCGGCTGCCAGGGTCCCTGCGAAGGCGACGAGCTGTGCCGCGCCGGCGAGTGCATTTGTGATCCGGCCAACGACTTCAACAACGAAAACTGTGGTTGCAACGGCGCCTGTGAGGGCGACGAGGTCTGCAACGGCGGTCGCTGCCTGTGCGACCCCGACAACGACTTCAACAACGCCAACTGCGGTTGCAACGGTCCTTGCGGCACGGGCGAAATCTGCACCGACGGCCGCTGTGAGTGTGACCCCGACAACGACTTCAACAACGCCAACTGCGGCTGCAACGGCCCCTGCGAAGATGGCTTTGTCTGCGACAGCGGACGCTGCGTCTGTGACCCGCAAAACCTGACCAACGCAGAGAACTGCGGCTGCAACGGCCCCTGCGAGGTCGAAGACGGCGAGATTTGCACCGCTGGCGCGTGTGTCTGCAACCCCATCAACCTCAGCAACGACGAGAACTGCAACTGCCAGGGTCCCTGCAACAACGACGAGCGCAACGGCTTCCAGTGCGACAACGGCCTGTGCGTCTGCCGCCCCGGCAACAACCTGGCCAACGACCTCAACTGCGGCTGCAACGGCCCCTGCGAGGACGACGAGCAGTGCAGCAACGGCCGCTGTGAGTGTGACCCGGCCAACCTGACCAACGCCGCCAACTGCGGCTGCAACGGTCCTTGTGAAAACGATGAGGTCTGCACCGCCGGTGTCTGTGAGTGTGACCCCGACAACCTGGCCAACAACGCCAACTGCGGCTGCAACGGCCCCTGCAACGTCGAAAACGGCGAAACCTGCACCAACGGCGCCTGCATTTGCGACCCGGTCAACCTGACCAACGCCGAAAACTGCGGCTGCCAGGGCCCCTGCGAAGACAACGAGGTCTGCCAGGGCGGCGCGTGCGTCTGTGACCCCGAGAACGACGACAACCGCGACGACTGCGGCTGCGAAGGCCCCTGCGAAGACGACGAGGTCTGCGACGACGCCGAGTGTGTCTGCAACCCCATCAACCTGGCCAACGACAACAACTGCAACTGCCAGGGCCCCTGCAACGACCCCGACGTGGGTCTGAGCGGCTTCATTTGTGAGTCGGGCCTGTGCGTGTGCCGCGTGGCCGACAACCTCTTCAACGACCTCAACTGCGGTTGCAACGGCGCCTGCGGTGAAGGCGACATCTGCAACAACGGCCGCTGCGAGTGCAACCCGTCCGAGCACCAGACCGACAACGACGATTGCAACTGTGAAGGCGCCTGTGACCAGCCAAACGCTGAGCAGTGTGTCGGCGGCGCGTGTGTCTGCAACCCGCAACTCCACCTCGAAGACGACGCAAACTGCAACTGCGAAGGCCCCTGCGACCAGCCCGGCGCCGAGGTCTGCAACAACGGCGCCTGCGAGTGTGACCCCGGTCAACACCTCGAAGACGACGCAAACTGCAACTGCAACGGCCCCTGCAACGAAGGCGACGTCTGCAACAACGGCGTCTGTGAGTGTGACCCCAACCAGCACCAGGACGACGACGCCGACTGCGGCTGCAACGGTGCCTGTGATCAAGAGGGCGCTGAGCAGTGCGTCGGCGGTGAGTGCGTCTGCGACCCGCAGCTTCACCTCGAAGACGACGCAAACTGCAACTGCGAAGGCGCCTGCCCCGACGGCGACGTCTGCAACAACGGCGCTTGCGAGTGCAACCCGCCCGAGCACCAGGAAGACGACGCAAACTGCAACTGTGAAGGCGCTTGCGGCGAAGGCGATGTCTGCAACGACGGTGAGTGCGAGTGTGACCCCGGTCAGCACCAGGAAGACGACGACGATTGCGGCTGCAATGGTGCCTGTGACCAGGTGGGCGCCGAGCAGTGTGTCGCCGGTGAGTGTGTCTGCGACCCGCAGCTCCACCTCGAAGACGACGCAAACTGCAACTGCCAGGGTCCCTGCGACCAGCCCAACGCCGAAGCCTGCAACAACGGCTCTTGCCAATGCGCACCTGGCCAGCACCGCGAAGACGACGACAACTGCAACTGCGAAGGCCCCTGTGACGACGGCGACGTCTGCAACGAAGGCGCCTGCGAGTGCAACCCGCCCGAGCACCAGGAAGACGACGCAAACTGCAACTGCGAGGGAGCCTGCAACGCTGGCGACGCCTGCAACGAAGGCGCCTGCGAGTGTGATCCCGGCCAACGCCAGGAAGACGACGCAAACTGCAACTGTGAAGGTCCCTGCAACGAAGGCGATGTCTGCAACGCGGGCGCTTGCGAGTGTGACCCCGATCAGCACCAGGACGACGACGCCGACTGCGGCTGCAACGGTCCTTGCGCTGACGGGGCGGCCTGTGTCGCGGGCGTCTGCGCCGAGCAGGTCTGCGATGACGGCGTCAACAACGACGCCGATCAGTTCGCCGACTGCCTCGACACCGACTGCGCCGACGCCGAAAACTGCGCCGTCAACGCTGGCGCCGTCATCCTCACCGAGGTCATGATTGATCCCTTCCCGCCGCTGGTGGCCACCACCGGCCAGTGGATCGAGTTGGTCAACACGACCGGCGAAGCCGTCAGCCTCAGCGGCTGCGCCATCGTCGGCCCCAACGCCCTGGGTCTGCTCACCGGCGTCAGCATCGACGCTGGTGGCTTTGCCCTCATCGCCAACAGCGACGTGCCCGAGCTCAACGGCGGCCTCAACCCCGACGCGCTCTTCACCGGCACCATCGCCGACGGCGACCTGCTGGTCCTGACCTGCAGCGACGCCATCGACACCGTCGATCTGGATGGCTTCCCCGTGGGCACCCAGGCCTCCATCCAGCTTGACCCCAACAGCGCCAACGCCACCGACAACGACGACGGCGGAAACTGGTGTGAGAGCACCAGCAGCTACTTCGACGATGGCGAAGGCGGCGTCCTGCTGGGCACCCCCGGCGTGCTCAACGAAGCCTGCTTCATCGGAGACTGAGCCCAGCTCCACCACCAGACGCCCACCACCACCAGACTGCGCGCTGCTCGAAACAAGCGCGCCGTCTGGGGCACCACGGCGCAAGCACCACCGCCTGCGCCGCCAAAGACACACGGAAGGAGAACATGTCCAGGCAACTGTTGGCCCTCGTGGCCCTGACCGTGACCTTGGGGCTGGCGCAGACCGCCAGCGCCGAGACCCGAAAAGTCCTGACCATCGAATATCCCAAGGTCGGGCAGGTCTGCCTGTCCAAGACCGAGCTGGCCGACGCCGCCCGTCGCATGAAGGAGCTGGTCATCCCCGAAGGCGCCGCCGCCACCCTCATTTCCTACTCAGACGGCACCGAAGTCACCCGCAAACGCGCTGGGCTGACCTCGCCGTGCATCTCGCACCTCGTCCCCGAAGGCATCAAAGAACACGAGCGCATCGCCTCGTTCCGAGCCCTGCAAGTGGCCGAGTTGGCCGATGAAGCAGGTCTTGGACCCTTTGCCGGCACCCCAATGCTGGTCCTGGGCAGCGACCTGAAGTACCGCCAGCGTGACTCGGGCGCCTTCGCCATCATCCCCCGACGCTCCCAGGGCACCAACACCGCAGATCGGCGCGTCGAAATCTGGATCACCGACGGCGCCACCTTCAACAACACCGCCGCTGTGGCCGGTGGCGGTGGCGGAGGCGGCGGCACCACCGTCCTTGCGCCCATCCTCCTGCCCCCGCGAGCCTACGGAAGCAGCGCCGGTGGCGGCGGCGGCGCTGTGATCTATCAAGACAGTCACGTCGGACACGGACAACGCGTCGCTGGCTGGACCATGCTGAGCCTCTCAGTGGCCGCGATCGTCGGCGGCACGCTCTCCTTCCTCCAGGCCAGCGACTCTGAAGACCTCTCCAGGCGCACCCTGGACTCCAGGCAGTCCATTGAGTTCCAGGACGACGCCGACACCTTCCGACAAATCGGCGGCTGGGGCGTGGGCATTGGCGCCGGATTTGCCGTCCTTGGCGGCGTCCTACTGCTGACCGCGCCCGACGCCGAAGAAGAGAGCGCCTCGGGCTTCTCCATCAGCCCCACCGAAGGCGGCGCCGTCGTGGGCTTCTCGCAGGACTGGTGAGCCCACCAAAGGCTTGCCAAACCCCACACAGTCCCTACGTTCCTGCCAGGGACATGGGCCGCCAACACCAAACTCAGCGGCCCAACGCGCACCAACACCTCAAAGTCCGCTGACATCGCCCACAAGGGCACAGCGACCGGCAGCCGTCAGCCACACCGCTTCATTCAAGGTGCGCCCGCTCCCACAAGGAGGCCATGCCATGAACGACATCGTCCTCTTCGACGGGGTTTGCAGCTTCTGCAACAGCTCGGTCAACTTCATCATCGAGCGCGACCCAAACGCCCACTACAAGTTTGCCTCGCTCCAATCCGAGTTCGGGCGAGCGCTGATGCTCAAGCATGGCCTCGACCCGGATAAACTGGACTCCATTGTGCTGGTCAGCGGTGAGAGGCACTGGGTCAAGAGCGACGCCGCCCTCCAGATCGCCAGCCGCATGTCGGGGCTCTGGCCCGTGCTGTCGATCTTCCGCGTGGTGCCCAGCTTCATCCGCAACATGGTCTATGACCTCGTCGCCAGAAACCGCTACCGGATTTTTGGCAAGAAGGAGACCTGTGAGCTTCCACCGCCCGATGTGCGCTCTCGCTTCATCGTCGAAGGCATGATGCCTGTCGAAGCGGTCTGAGAGACCAACGCAAGGCTTCAGGAGCGTCCCAGGCGCTTGACCCCTTCGACAAGCAGGCTGTTGGTGCAGAAGAAGTGGGTCCGGGCGCCGTTTTCGTGTCCCACCAGGGTGTTGGAGACAAAGGTGGGCAGCTCAAAGAGGCGCACCACCAACATCGCCTGTTGACGAAACCGTCGCCGCGAGATCCGATGCACAAAGTGCATGTTCTTGAGGTCATGGTCGGTGCAGATCAGAAAGTGCAGCGGCCGCCCCTGAAGGTCCAGCAGTTCGAGCTGCGCGTCCATTTCAGGCGCCAACATGCTGCCTGCAAAGGTAAACACCCGATCATCGACCCCCATCGGCACGTCCTCGGCACACTCTCCGTGCTCTCCGCCAAAGACCATCACCTTCCAATCCCCCACATGCAGCAGCGGATCGACCAGCAGGAGCTTTTGCCCGGCGGCTCTGGGACCCTGGAGCATCTCGGCCACCAGCGCGCGCCCAAAACGCCCCAAACCCGCCACCACCACCAGCGCGTTGGCGGGCAGTGAGGGTAGGTTGCGCTCCAAAAGCTCCCTGGCCACCACCTGGTAGCTGTTGAAGAGGTGCATCTGGTCGCGGTGCGCTGGGGCCAGGATGGTGTCCAGCGACAACCGCAGCGAGCGGTCATAAACGTGGGTCCACATCCAGCGGCCGCGCGGGTGGCGTTTGCGCCTGAGGCGGCCCCGGCGCGACGACACCGCGATGGCCGCGGCGGTGATGTTGACGTTGACCAGGTCGTGGCCCGTCACGGCGTAGAGGCGAGCGGCCAGATGGATGCGCGCGCGGCGCAGGAGATCTTGATGGGTGGCGTCTCCGATGAGGACTTGAACGCCCAGCGACTCCATGCGGTCGATGTTGGGGTTTTGCTCGTCGAGTTCAATGGCCACCGTGTGCAAACCAGCTTCGACGGCCTCTTCGCACAGCGCCACCCCCACGCTGCCCAGCCCCGCGACCAGAACATGGCCGCGACCAAACCAGACGCGCTGGCGCGCCCCCATGGCCAGCACCACGTCCAACAAGCCCGAGGCCAACAGCGCCGGGGCCAGAAAACGGGCCGCCCACACAAACCAGAAGACCTTCTCTGAGTCGCGGCGGACCTCAAAGCCGGAGTCGATCAGGAAGATCTTGAGGGTTTCGTAGACCGCCTCGTAGAGCGGCATGTCGTGGGTCAACTCCAGGACCAACACACACACCGCGCCGAGGATCACCACCAGGGACAACCCCACGCGCCGTCGCCAACGCCAAAGCTGGGCAGGGAACTGGTGGAGGGTCATGGCAACGGGATGATGTGGAGCTGAATCGCCCCGGCGTCCATTTCGGTGTAGCCGCTGACGATCAAATCCACGGACACCCCCTCTCCAACGCGCAACACCACCGCCGAGGTGTCCAGCGGCCCGTCGTCGTCGTCGCAGCCAAACTCTTCGGCGTCGTCGCAACCGGCACGGTAGAGCGACAGGACGGTGTCAATCTCGGAGTTGTAGGTCGAGATGAAGTAGTCGCCCGCTTCTGGAGGCGTCCAGCGAAACGCCAGATCGGGCGTGTCGTCACCGCGGCCAAGCGGCACGCACTCACCGGGCGGATAGTTGTTTTCGGCCCCTTCGAGCGTGCCCACGTAGACCGGCGCCCCAATGGCGCTGCCCAGGTCAATGTCGGCACAAACATCGTCCTCGCACTCGGGCGCCAGACCACAATCGGGGTCGTTGCAGTCCGTCAGGCCGTCTTCGTCGTCATCGTCTTCATCGTCACAGACCAACTCCTGGAAGATCGGGCACGCCTCGGTGCCCGCGCAACCAAAGTCGTCGCAGTCGATGAAGCCGTTGTCGTTGTTGTCTTCGCCGTCGCTGCAATCGACCTCAGGGCAGGCCACGCTGCCAATGCAGTCGGGGTCGGCGCAGTCGATCAAGCCGTCGCTGTCGCTGTCGCGCCCATCGACACAGTTGCGCTCCACGCACAACTCGCTGCGCGCGCACTGGTCATCCTCACAATCGATCAACCCGTCGTTGTCGCCGTCCTCTCCATCACCACAGCGCTGCTCGCCGCACGGCACCACATTGGCGCAGTTGCTGTCGTCGCAGTCGATAGCGCCATCAAAGTCGTTGTCTTCGCCGTCATCGCAGGCAAACTCACGGCAGGCGTTGGTGCCCTGGCACTGATCATCTTCGCAATCGACCAGTCCGTCACCGTCGCCGTCCTCGCCGTCGTCGCAGATCTCTTCGGCGCACGGGCGGATGTCGGCGCAGTCGCTGTCATCGCAATCGATGTCTCCATCGCCGTCCCCGTCCTCGCCGTCGTCGCAGCGGTACTCGATGATGGTGCGCAGCGTTGGGACGCCCTCTTCGCGGGCCGAGTTCCAGAAGTCCACGGCCATCTGGCGCACATAATCGCGGCGGTAGATCGTAAAGTGACCCTGGTCACCGTCCAGGAAGGTGGCGATCGTCAGCGGCTCGCCCTCAGACGACTCCACGTTGCCCGTCACAGGCAGCGCCACCGGCTGACCGTCCCAAACGCCTTCGGGGTCCACGTCCCAACCCGGCGGGTCGAGCGGGGGCAGGTCGGCGGTGATGGTCAGGTGCTCCATGCCGCGCGGCGTGGTGGTGCTGTCGTTGAGGCCGTTGATGACAAAGACGTGGTTGCCCGCTGGGTTGCCCTCCCAGCCGCGCCACAGACGCGCATAGTTGTGCGGGTCCACGACCTCGGCGCCCAACTGGAGCAGTTGAATGACGGGACTGTAGATGTCGATGCTGTCGACGTTGAAGACGCTGCGCACGACCAACTCAAAGTCCACGATGTCCTTTCTGAACAAGAGCGTGAGCGTCAGGTATGAACTGAGCCCGTTGAGCACGTAGGCCTCATATTCGGTCTCCACCGCCGCCACAATCGAGCCCACAAGCGCGCCCTGGGAATGGCCACCGTAGACCATCCGCTCGGTGTCCAACTCGGGCAAGCCCTCCTGACCGTCGAGCTGCTCGCGGATGAGCCGGATGAAGTAGGACGCCTCGGCGGCCTGCTGACGGAAGTTGCTGCGCCCGGCGGCGGGGTTGATGAAGTTGAAGGTGCTCAACTCCGTGCTGCCCCCAAAGCCGCCGCGGCCACCGTGGAACTGGGGCATGAACGAGAAAATGATGTAACCGTTGTTGAGCGCCCGCACGATCCAGTTGTCGTAGAGGTGCGTCCAGGGACCCCAGCCGGTGCCGTCAAGGAAGACCAGCACCGGGCGCGGGCCTTCAAAGGGTTCCTCAAAGACCCGCATGGACACCGCCACCTCGACCTCTTCCCAACGCTGAATGACGGGCTGGCCCTGGTCATCAAAGGTCAGCCGCCCCCCGGCGTTGGTGTAGGGGCTGTCGCCGTTCTGGAAGATGGGCATCTCGACGTGGGCCCGGTAGGTCACCAGATCCAGGTTGTCGCGGGACCAGGCGTGGGACTCTTCCCAGTCGAGCGGGCCGCGGGTTTCGACCGCCTCGGGATCCATCACAAAGTCGCGCAGGACCTTCATCTCGACCGCCGGGTCGTGGGGCGTAAAGACGGTGGCGACGGCCACGTCGTCCAACTCCACGCCGGTCTGCGGCAGACAGCGGCGCAGCGGCTCCAGCGAGTCCGACACGGGGTCTCCCGAGCCATTGAGCGCCTGATCAAAGCCCTCGGGGCGCTCGGTGCTCTTGCCCTCGGCTTCTCCCAGGCTTTTGAGGACCACCAGGCCGTAGGGAGAGCCGGGGTCGAGGACGGTGCCGATGCTGTTTTTGACCTGGAGGGTGCCCGGCTCGTTGAAACGATCGGACTGGAGGTTGATCGCCATGTCGAGCGGGTAGCGGCGGCCGCAGCCCTCTTCGCTCAGATCGATGAGTTGGACGGGGCTCTCGGGCGCCGTGGCGTCGTTGCCCTGGGGCAGCGAGCTGTCGCGGATGAAAGTCTCCAGCCCAACGTAGATGATGGGCATGGTGGCATAGCCGCCCACGCTCAGCCCCAACTCTTCCACAAAGCTGTCCACGACGGTGTCGCGGCCTGGGAAATCCTCCAAATCGGGGGTGCCGTCGGGGGTCAGGCGCGCGTCTGAAGGCCACGGCATGCGATAGAACCCCTCTGCGCCGGGGTCAAAACGCACGCGGATGATGTTGGGGTCGGGCGGCGGGCCGTCGTCTTCGTCTTCGGTGGCGTCGTCGACCACGTCGCCGTCATCGCCGACATCGTCAAACGCGTCGGGCACGTCGTTGTTGTCGGGCACGATGTTGCTCGAATTGTTGTTGTTCGAGTCGCCACAACCCGCCAGCGCCACCAGCGCCAGCGCACACCACAAAAACACTCTAAAGTTCAACCGCATGGACCTTCACCGCAAGTCATCGCACCCCGCGTTTTCGGAATACCGACTCATCGTCCCTGAACCCTCACGCCGGGTCAACTCCGCGACCATGAACATCGTTCATCAATCCGCGCCCAACGCTCCCATGGCCGCCCCGATGAGGTTGGCCGACGCCATCTTGAGCACGCTGATCCGCACTGGGCTCAGGTCGGCCAGCGTCTGCTCAACGCGCTGGGCGTACCCGGGGGCTTTCCAGAAGACGCTCCCCTCGGCCATCACCCCAATGTGTTCTACGGGCTGACTGCTGACGGCTTTGAGCACGCGCGCTGTCCCCACCAGCCCCGCCGCCACCAGATCCGCCGAGCGGTTCAGGACCGCCCGCGCCAGCGCGTCGCCGTCCTGGGCCAACCGCACCACCCCAGCGGCGCCTTCGTCGGGTCCCAGGCCGCAGTCGGGGTTGAGCGCCATCATCAGACGCCCCAGGTAAACCCCAGAGACGGCCTTTTCAAAGCGCTGCCGTCCCACATCGGCGCTGGCCAGATCCAACGCATCGTCGGCGTCTGTGAGCCCGGGCGGATGAAAATTGCCGGACTCCAGGTTGAAGGGCACAAGCGCAGCGTTGTTGGCGTCGCCCAGCTTGGCGGCCGCCGACACGGGCAGCCCCACGGCCATGTTGGTCCCAGTGCCGACGATCAGCCCGATGTGGCCATCCATGTTCTGATGCACCAGGCTGGCCATCAAGCTGGCCACGGTGTCGTTGAGCACCAAAACCGGACCGCATCGAACGCCGCCGCGCTCCAACGCCTGCGCCAGCATCCGGCCCACCAAACGGCCCTCAACATCGGGGACCCACAACTCCTTGGTCCACCTCAAGAGCCGGGCGTCGCCGTCGCGCGTGGACTGCGCCGGATAGGAGAAGCAGTATCCCAGCGGGAGCCCTTGCGGCGGACCCAGCGCCTTGACCAAAGACACCTGGACCTCAAGAAAGGTGTCCAACGCCAAAGGTTGGCCCCGGCGCACCGGCAACGCGGCGCTGACCGGCCCCTGCTCGACCACAGCACCCTTGGACGACACCGACACCACCGCCGCCCTGACGCTGGTCCCTCCCAGGTCCACCACCAACGCCCGGCCCGACACCCCAACGCTGCGACACGGCACCCAGGTGGGCAGACACTGCACCTGCTGCCCTTCGCTCTCCAGTCCCAGCGCAATCTGGCGCTCCAACGCGCCGGAGACCTCCAGCAACGCCGCTTGTCCCAGCGTCAAATCCTCTTCTTTACCGCGTCCTGGCATTGTCGCGCCCTGCCCTGCGTTCTACAAAGTCCACCCATCAACTGCCCAATCATGGACACCATGCCCGATCGACGCTCCTCAGACCACACCCAGCCCACACCGTCGCCCAAAATCTCCCTCAAACGGGCGCTGGCAACGGTGACGCTCCTCAATCTGAGCGCAGGGACGGTGCTGCTTGGCGCGCTGGCGCTGACCTCGGCGCTGGGGTTGGACATGACGGGGTCGTACACCGCCGAGGTCGCTGGCGCCAGCGTCTCTTTGACCTCGCTGGCGCTCTACGCCGGTGGTTTGGCCATCTACGCCACGGGGATCGAAGCCTTTTTACGCCTGGGGATACAACGACCGGTGATGGGCAAGCTCGGTGTTGCCGCCGGGCTGACGCTGGCGGCCGCCACCTACGCGGCCTGTCACCTCCACCACAGCGTCCCATCGGCCTTTTACGCATTGGGGGTCGGACTGGTGACCGCGGGCGCCTTTGCCAAAGGCACCGACTGGAAGCTCCTGGCGCTCTGGCACATCCAATGGGACTGGATCGCCATCGCCTCGGTCCTCTTTCTGGCCACGCTCGGCCCCGGACCCGAACGCCAAGCCATCAATCTGGCCTACAAAACCCATCAGGTGGAGCAAGGACGGCTCATTCACCGCGCAGGCTGGGGCTGGATTGACCAGGCACACCACCACGGCGCCCAAAAACGCCTTTGCCAGACCCTCAACCACCTCTCAGCGCCCACTTCCGACAAGCTGACGCTGACCGCGGCCTTTGAACGCGTCGATGGCAGCGTGCTGCGCACCCACACCACCTACCACATCAACACCCCCATCTCACCCCACGCTCGTCGGGCCACTGCGGCCGCCATCGTCATGGACGCAGCGACCATGGACGAGCAAACCCAGCAAGACGCCCCCTGGTGGACCGCCCTCCAACTGTCGGCGTGGAGCTTTGAGGACCTCAGCAGCGTCCAACGCGCCGCACTCGACGCCCTCCAAAGCCCCAACCTTGACCTCACCTGTGCCTCACCCGCTCGCCCCACCTACGCGCCCCCCTCTCTGGCGCTCCTGAAGCGCTGGGAGAAAGAGGGCCCTGCACTGACGGCGACCCCAAAGCGCGACTTTGCGCTCCCTGCCCACGCCACCCCAGGCGACCACAACGCTCAAAATCAGATCGACAGCACCAAAGCGCTTTGGCGCCGCGTTCGACACACGCAACACTGAAACCCAACCCGCCGCCCCCCTGGGAACCCCACACACAAAGGGTTAAAGTCGCTCCCGTGGTCCATCGGGAGAGCGAAGTTGTGATGCCATCTGTACATCGAGACATCTTGGAAACGGCGCTGGAATGGCTCGACGAAGGCACCCCAGTGGCCATGGCCACCGTCCTGAAGACCTGGGGCTCGGCCCCTTGCCCCACCGGCAGCATCTTGATGGTCGCCCAGGACGGGCGCTTTGAAGGCTCGGTGTCGGGCGGCTGTGTTGAGGCCGACGTGATCCGCAACGCCGCCCAGACCTTGCAGGACGGGCAAGTGCGCATCCTGGAATACGGCGTGGCCGACGAGTTGGCCATCAGCGTGGGCCTGGCCTGCGGCGGCAAGCTTCAAATCCGCGTCGACAAAACCGACCCAGCGCTCCTGACCGCGCTCCTCAAAGCGCGCCGTGACCGCACCCCGCGCCTGCTCCTGGCCGAACCCCAGGACGGTCCATGGCAAGTGCTCGACCCACAGGCGCTGCCTGAAGCATTGGCCGCGCCCACGCGCCGCGCACTGCTTCGCGCCGCGCTCTGCGATCGATCCGGCGGCAACCAAACCCGCTTTGTGCGCGTCTTCAACCCCGCGCTGCGCCTGATCATCGTCGGCGCCGTCCACATCGCCCAGATCCTGGCCCCGATGGCCCGCGCCATCGGCTTTGAAGTCACCCTCGTCGACCCCAGAGAGGCCTTCGCCAGCCCAGCGCGCTTTCCAGACGTAGCGCGCGTCCATCAATGGCCCGGCGAGGCCCTCGAAGCCCTCAAAGTCGACGCCCGCACCGCCGTCGTCACCTTGACCCACGACACCAAGCTCGACGACCCCGCGCTGGTGGCGGCGCTGCGCACCGAAGCCTTTTACATCGGCGCGCTTGGCAGCCGCCGAACCCAGACCAAACGACAGGCGCGCCTGCTCGACCACGGCTTTGCCCAGGACAAGATCGACCGCATCCACGGCCCCATCGGCCTGAACATCGGCGCCCAGGGTCCCGCAGAGATCGCCGTCTCCATCATCGCACAGATCGTCGAGCGCCTGCGCCTGCGACCGATCGAGCCCATCGGCGCCATGGTCCTCGCCGGCGGCCTCTCCCGGCGTATGGGCGCGGTCAACAAGCTCCTGCTCGACATCGACGGACAACCCATGGTCCGGCGCAGCGTGCAAAACGCCCTGGACTCGGGGGTCCTGTCCCCCATCGTCGTGGTGACCGGACACGAGCGCGAAGCCGTCGAACGCGCCCTCAAAGGCCTGAATGTGACCTTTGCCCACAACCCAGACTACCAAGAGGGCATGGGGACCTCGCTGCGCACTGGCGCGGCGGCTCTGCAGGCGCTCGGGGCGCCCGCCGCCGCTGTGCTCCTTGGCGACATGCCGTGGATCAAGCCTCAGACGCTGGCCGCCCAGGTGCGCACCTTTGACAAAGCCCCCGACGGCGCCATCTGTCGACCGCGTCACCAGACCCAACCGGGACACCCGGTCATCTTTGATGGCAGCTTCTTCACGGCGCTCAGCACGCTGGAAGGCGACACGGGCGCTCGCCACATCATCCAGGCCCACAAAGACGCCGTGCGTTGGCACACCACCGATGACCCGGGCATCCTCCAGGATCTGGACGCGCTGCCCCCGTCACAACCCACAAGCGACTGAAATTGCCCTTGGGGGCTTGGCCATGGCATCTTCACGCTCAGGCAAACCCACCACACCAACGAGGCCCACAGTGACCCAAAAGAGATCAACCGTGACCGCCCTGGCAGCCCTGGCGCTGCTGCTGTGGATGGCGCAGCCCGCTGCGGCCCAGGAAGAGGGAGAGCCCTTTGCCTTTGGAGACGTCCCCGAGGCCTTTGTCATGGGCGGACTGACTGGTGGCGGCTCTTTTGGCTCTCCCGGTGGCGGCGGCTTCCTGGGCGGAGAAGCCTCGCTGGCCTGGCTCTACCACGGCGTCTGGGGCGGCTTTTACATGGACGGCTTTTATGACTTTGGCCACGGCGACACCACGCTGAGCATCGGCCCAGAGCTTGGGTACGCCGTGCTGGGGCTCGACGGCGGCCTGGGGCTGCGCCTGGGACAGGCCGATGACCCGGAGTTGGGCGGCCAGATGCGCTTGCTGGTCTCGCTGGGCAACTTCTCGCTCTTTGGACGCTACGGGTTCTGGCCCGGCAGCAAAGACGCCCAGCACGTCGGTCAGGTCGGGGTGCTGCTGAAGTTCCCCTTCTGGTCGTCGGCGCCCATCCCCGCCATGGCGCGCTGAGACGCGCTTGTTCTGCAGCCCCTGAAGCATCTTACCCACTGCCCACACCGGCAGCGCCTTGCACCCTGGAAGAGGCACACATGGAACCCATCATGGAGATCATCATCAACGGCAAGGCCTACCCCGTGGAGGTCCCCGGCGACACCCCGTTGCTGTGGTTCATCCGCGAAGAGGTCGGGCTCTTTGGCACCCGCTTTGGCTGCGGTCAGGCCCTGTGCGGCGCCTGCACCATCCACGTGGGCGGCGTCCCGCGCCGCGCCTGCGTCCTGCCCGTGCGCGACGTCCTGGGCCAGGAAGTGACCACCATCGAAGGGCTCAGCGGCCAGGACGGAGAACTTCACCCCGTCCAGCAGGCCTGGATCGAACAAAACGTGCCCCAATGCGGCTACTGCCAGTCGGGACAGATCATGTCCGCCGTGGCGCTGCTCAAAGCTCAGCCCAACCCCACCGACGACCAGATCGACGCCGCCATGAGCGGCAACCTCTGCCGGTGCGGCACCTACCCGCGCATCCGCAAGGCCATCAAACTGGCCGCCCAAAACGCCCAGCCGCCCAAACCCGAGGCCGCAGAGCCCGCCACCACCAAAGAGGAGGTCAAACCATGATGGATCGACGCGCCTTTTTGAAGCTGGCCGCCGCCGCGGGTGGAGGGCTCCTACTGGGCATCAACACCACCGGCTGCACCAGCGCCCAGGTCAAGCGCATGCGCTCGGTCGCCGACCAGAGCGGCGCCTTCCAACCCAACGCCTACCTCACCATCACCCCCGAAGGCCGCGTCATCCTGGCTTCGCCCAAGGCCGAGATGGGCCAGGGCGTTTGGACGGGGCTGGCGACCCTGGTGGCCGAAGAACTCGAAGTGCCCATGAGCGCCATCGAGCCCTTCCACGCCCCGGCCATGGACGAGTTCCGCACCAGCGTGGGCGAAGCCTCCATCGACACCTATGGGCTGGTCGGCATGCAGATCACCGGCGGCTCCTCCAGCCTCCCCGAGAGCTACTTTGCCCTGCGCCGCGCCGCCGCCACCGCCCGCGAGATGCTCATCACCGTGGCCGCAAAGCGCTTTGGCGTCTCCCGCGCCAGTTGTGTGGCCCAGGACGGCAAGGTCATCATCCCCAACACGCCTCAGGCGCTGGGATACGGCGAGCTGACCAAAGAGGCCGCGGCGCTGGAGATCGTGGAGGAACCCAAGCTCAAGGCCCGCAAGGACTTTAAGATCATCGGCAAGGGCGTCACCCGCGTTGATGCCCGCGCCAAGGTCGATGGCACCGCCGTCTTTGGCGGCGACGTGCGCGTCGAAGGCATGGTCACCGCCTACGTCATCCATCCGCCCACGCTCGGCGCCCAGGCTTCAAAAGTGGATGAGGGCCAGGCGCGCCAGAGCCCCGGCGTGGTCGATATTTTTGCCTTTGAACGCGGCGTGGCCGTCATCGCGCAAAAGTATTGGCAGGCGCGCCGTGCGGCGCTCATGCTCAAGATCGAGTGGAAGGGCGGCATCCTGGCTGGGCTCGACACCGACGCCTTGACCAAGGCCGCCACCAAACGCGTCAAAGAACCCGGCAACACCATCCGCGACGACGGCGACGTGGACTCGGTCTTTGAGCGCGACGATTTGACGGTCGTCGAGGCCGTCTACAGCGTGCCCTACCTGGCGCATGCCCCCATGGAGCCCCAAAACTGCGTCGCCCACGTCAAAAAGGACGGCAGCGCCGAGATCTGGGCCCCCATCCAGTCGCCGACGCTGGCCCAGGAGGTCGCCTCGCGCTTGCTCGACGTTCACCGCGACATGATCAAGGTCAACACCACCATGCTTGGCGGCGGCTTTGGCAGGCGTCTGGCACCCGACTTTGTGGCCGAGGCGCTGATGCTCTCGCGGCGCGTCAAAAAACCCGTGCGCGTCATGTGGTCGCGCGAGGACGACACCCAACAGGGCTACTACCGACCGCTGGCCGTCAACCTGATGCGCGGCGCCGTGGACAAAGGCGGCCGCACCCGCGCCCTGCTCTACCGCAGCGCCAGCCAGCCCATCGTCAAAGACCAGTCCCCCTTCATCTCGGGGATCTTTGCCGACTGGATCCCGCTGCTGAGCAAGCGCCTCATCACGCGCGCCAACCTGGGCTTCATCAACACCGGCTCCTTCCCCGACATCCTGGCCACCGAAGGCGCCCGAGACACGCCCTACGTCATCCCCAACGTCCGCGTCCAACACATCCCCATACGCACGCGCCTGCCGGTGGCCTTCTGGCGCTCGGTCGGCCACTCCTTCAACGCCTTTGTCATGGAGAGCTTCATTGACGAGTTGGCCCTGGCGGCCAAAGCAGACCCCGTCGAATACCGCCGAGGGATGCTGGGCGACTCTCCCAGGCATCTGGCCGTTCTGGACAAGGTGGTGGAGATTTCGGGCTGGGGCAAGACCGATCCGCCCGCCGGTTACAGCCGGGGTGTCGCCGTCCACAAGGCATTTGGGACCTATGTCGCCGAGGTCGTCGAGGCGGGGGTATTTGACAACAAGATCAAGGTCGGCAGGGTCTTTTGCGCCGTGGACTGTGGCGTGGTCGTCAACCCCGATGTGGTCCGCGCCCAGATGGAGAGCGCCGTCATCTTTGGGCTCTCTTCGGCGCTCATGCAGGAGATCACGCTCAAAGACGGCAAGGTCCAACAGGGCAACTTTGACACCTACCCGGCGCTGCGCATGCACGACAGCCCCCGACAGATCGAGGTGCACTTGATGGAGAGCGATGAGCGGCCCTTTGGCGTGGGCGAACCCGGCCTGCCACCGGTCCTGCCCGCGCTGGCCAACGCCATCTACGCCGCCACCGGCACGCGCCTGCGCTCGCTGCCGCTTCAAAAAGCCTGGGACAACCGCTCGTCGGAGGCCGCCAAATGACACACACAACCCCCACACACACCGGTCCATCCCAAAATGCTCGCCCCAAAGGACAGCTCTGGCTGGCTTTGACGGGCCTTGTGTTGATCACCAGCGCGGCCTCTCTGGCGTTGGCCGAGGGCGACAAAGCCAAAGACGGCGAGGAAGAGAACGCCGCCGCTGCCGCCCTGGAGGCCAACGCGGCGCTCCCAGAGCCCAGCGGCGATCAGGTCGTGGCCGGGCGCAAGGCCTTCATTGAGGTTGCCAAGGTGCTGCAATCGCCCCGGTGCATGAACTGCCACCCCACCGGCGACCGGCCGCTGCAGACCGACCAGAGCGTCCCACACGCCATGAACATCTCGCGCGAGAGCCTCAAGTCGGGCATGGCGTGCTCGACCTGCCACCGCGAAGAGAACTCCGACGAGATCGGCATCATCGGCGGCCCACCCGGCGCCCCCCACTGGGGCCTGCCGCCCGAAGAGACGCCCATGATCTTCCAGGATCTGAGCCCGGCGCTGCTCTGCGACCAGCTTCAGGACCCGGTCAAAAACGGCAACCGCTCCCTCCAGGACCTCTTGGAGCACGTCACCAAAGATCCGCTGGTCTTGTGGGGCTGGAACCCGGGCGGCAACCGCACCAAGCCGCCGCTGACCCACCAGGAGTTTGTGCGCAACTTCACCCTCTGGGTCCAAGCCAAAGGCGCCTGCCCCGAATGAGGCCAAGCCGTCCAAAGATCGTTTTGGTCAGGGTGGGGGCGGGAGGCGCGGCGGCGGCCGCAGGCCCGACGAGCGCCGGGGTGGGCTGGCAGGGACCGCGTTGAGGGGAGCCCAAGCCTGCTGTCGGGTCATTTCTGGGGTTTGGAGAGGATGTCCTGAATGCTGTGGGCGACCCGAAAGCCAATCACCACGCTGGAGATGAAGGGCACGTGGCCGCTGCGGCGCGTCAAGCGGCTGAAGTTGGCATCGGTCACCCAGCAGCCGCCTCGATTGCAGCGCTCTTGCTGGAGACTGACGCGCCTGAGGTCCACTTGTGGAATCGACACGATGGACTCGGGGCTCGACAACGGCGAGAAGACATCCAAACACCAGTCCATGGCGTTGCCAGCCATGCCACGCACGCCGTAGGGCGAGCAGTCGATGGGATAGGTGTCGACGGGAGTGGGGGTGCGGAAGCCTTCCTGGCTGCCGGCGATGCGGCACCATGACGGATCGCTGACGTCTCCCCAGGGAAAGAGACGCCCATCGACACCGCGCGCGGCTTTTTCCCACTCAAGATCGGCGGGCAAACGCCAGGGGCGGCCAGTGGTCCTGGCCAACCACTGGGCGTAATGAAAGGCCCCAAACCAGGTCACCATCAGCACAGGACGGCCCGGGCCCCAGATGCCGATGGGTGAGTCGGGCGGGAGCGAAAAGGTCCCGTCGTCAGCCTCGATGTAGAGGGGGGCCTGATGGGCCAGCGGATCGAGGACGGAGCGCTCTCTGGGGACGACCTGAAGGGCCAACTCGCGTTGGCCTGAGCGGACCAGGTCATTGAGAAACGCCAGGTACTCTTCGTGGGTGACGGGGTAGCGACGGATGACAAAGCCGTCGGCCCAAAGTCGGGTTCGAGGCAGCGCGGCGTCTTCGCTGTTGTTGTCGCCCGCCAAGAACCACCCTGGAGGCACATAGACATCGTCGGGCCCCAGCACCCCGGCGGGGGGCAGCGCAATGGGCGTGGCGTCGGTGTTGCCGGGGCGAACGCCGTCCCACCGGGTCTGACGCTCGATGTGCAGCGGATAGGACACGGGATCGTGGCCCTCGGCGCGCAGCTCCAGAAGATAGCGCCCGGCCTCAATGGGCACCTCCACCAGTGGGGACTGCCCCAATGAGCGCACAAACTCGGTCTTGAGCCTTTGCCGGTGAGGGACATAGCGGTGGAGGAGGATTTCGGCACCCGGTGGATCGGTGTGCAGTGTCACAGTGCCCACGCCCCGCAGGATGGCGGCCATCTGGGGTCTCACCGGGTGGCGTTCGGGCAGCGCTTCGGTGTGCATCCGCAGCGCAAACTCCTGCCGTTTGGCTTCGCCGTCGTCACCGCGCTCTTCGGCTTGATGCAGGAGTCTGGCGGCGTGCTGGGCCAACCGAGCGCGCGGCTCGGGCCAATCGGGCGCACGCATCCAGGCCCGTTGCAGCCGCTGGTGGGCTTGCATTGAGTGCTCAACGGCGAGCGCGTCGAGGCGATGGGCCTCCTCCATCAAGCTCCAACCCGCTTCTTTTTCGTCTTCGGGGGCCCAGGGCACCATGTCGCTCAGAATGCTGCGCGCGTTGTGGCGCAGCGCGCTGGCCTCTTTGACCAACGCTTCGGCTTGCCCATCGAGGCTCTGGGCGTCCAGGAGGTCTTGTTGGGCCTGCTCGCGCCGCTGGGCACCGTCGAGCCAGCGCTGAATGTCATTGGCCAGCACGCCAGCGTCTTTGGGGCGCGCCTGACGCCGCTGTGCCATGGCGCTGATGCAAACCTGACGCAGTTCTTGAGGTGCGTGGGCCTTGTCGAGCTCCTCGGCGATCCTGGGAGCGTTGAGCGAGATCCAGACGCCGTCATCCCCCAAAACGATGTTGGGGGGATGCCCCACGAGGATGTGGAAGAGGATGCAACCCAGCGCATAGACGTCCGAGCGCGCATCGACAAGCTCCAGTTGCCCGCGCGCCTGCTCAGGGCTCATGTACGCAGGGGTTCCAGCGGCTTTTCCGTAGCGCGTCTGCAGCGGCGTCACCAACGAGCGATCGGTGACGATCCCGCCGCTGGACAGCGCCGCGTCGCCAAGAACCTTGGCCAGCCCCCAGTCCACCACAAAAAGCTCGCCGTTGTCGCCGCTCATGATGTTGGACGGCTTCAGGTCCCGGTGCATGACGTTGTTTTTGTGGGCGTAGGCCACCGCCTCACAAGCGCGGTGAAAATCCACCAGGAGGGCCCTCAAAGACCAACTCGCCAGACGCTCTCCATCGCCGTAAGCCGAAGCGACGTGGGCCTCCTGGATGAGGCTGTGGAGTGTGGTGCCCTGGATCTCCTGCATGGTGAAATAGAGCCGCCCATCAGCGCGGCGCCCGATCTCGTATACAGGCACAATGCCGGGGTGCTGGAGTTGGGCGCTGATTTGTGCCTCTTCCACAAACCGCGCCACCAGATCCTTTTCCTGGGCCAGCCCCTTGCGCAAGACCTTCATCGCCACCGTGCGGTTCAACTCTCCGTCACGGACGCGGTAGACCTCGCCCATTCCCCCCATACCCAACAAACCCAGTTGGGTGTAACGCTCGGATGACACAGTGTCGTGCTGGCGAGTTGGCCATGTCCCGCTCTCAGGGGCCTGCGCAGGGGCATGCAGGCTCATGGGGCTGAGGCTCATCTGAGTGACATCTTCAAGCGGCACGGTGCCTGGGCCCTGGCGAGGCGCGCTGCCGCGCAGCGGGATGGCAGGGGTATCCAAAGGAGAATCGGGATCGTTGGTGTTGGTTGACATGACGCAATCGCTCCGACGCCCCCAATTGTGGGACGTCTGCCCATAACTCAGATTGCATCAATTATAGGACCACATGACCCGCGGTTCCAATTGCTCAAAGGGGCGGGAGGGCAAAAGTGGTCCTTTTGTGCCCTTTGGCGCGCTCAAACAACGCCATAAAGAGGCGCCACATCAGCAGATCGATGCCTTGACGCACTTGCCCATGTCCAGGCAGCGCAGCGTCAAGCGAGGTCGTAGTGCACAGGATGCGGCGGGCCGTGTGCACCTGCTCGGCGGTGGTGTGCAGACCATGGGCGCGGGCCACTTTGGAGCCCAGGAGCGCCTCGATCGCAGCCGGAACATAAGGTTTGAACACGCGGTGAGGCACCAGACCCTCCAAAACCTCCAACCATCGCGCCATCAGTCCCCCGGTGTCGATGTTGGGGTCGAGTTGGCGACCGATGATCCGCGCAAAAAGGCGCATGGCATCGTCAAGGTCTGTGGGCAGCATCTCGGGGGTCAACCCCATCATCAAACCCACCACTCGCCATCGGGCATGAAAGGCCTCGGCGTGTTGGCGCTCAAAGCGCGCCCCCATACGGGCCAACCCAAAGAGCGACAGCAAAGAAAAGGCGTAGAGCGTCCCCAGACCATCTTCCTGATTGAGCGCCGCGCCATGTCGCACCTTGTCCCAACCTCGCCGGCGCAACTTATAACGCACCGCAGAGTGCATCAGGCGCACCTTCTGACAAGAACGCACACCCATGCCTTCGGGCTCAAAACCGTTGATGGCCATGGCGTCGTAGACCATCTGCGCGGTGTTGAAGCTGCGCTCAAGTGGGCGCTTGAGGAGTTGGCCGGAAAACGTCAACGCCGCCACAGCCGTCGAGCTGGTGTACGACAGCGGCATGGTGGCAAATTGCAAGACGATGGGGATTTGCAGCGCGTAGCGACGGTAAAAGAGCGCACCATCGCGCAACACATCAGGGGACACGCCGCTCAGCGGCGCTGGGGTGTTGAAGAAGTCCCGCAGCGGCGCTGGCAACGTGGCGGGGACCGGGTCGCCATTGCGAACCAGACGCGCCAGGGCCCGATTGGCCGCCACCACAGCGTCGCGGCCTGCGTCATAAAGCTCTTCAACGATGGGATCGGCCACGGGATCGGCGCACTGGCGCAGCACCTCAAGGTGCCCATCAAGCACCTCGTCTCCCCCCTCAAAGAGCTCAAACGTGCTCCCGGGCAGGTCGGCATGAACATCAGACCCAACCAACACAAACCTCAGGGCAACTTCACCGGCGCGATCACATCTTGCGGCAGGCGCAGCCTGTAACCCACACCTCGCTGGCTCTCAACCAACGCTCGGAGCAACGCGCGCCGGTCGTTCAAGTCAGTGTCGAGCAAAGGCGAGCCGACCACTTGGCGGACTTGCTCCCTGAGCATTTCCTCGTCCAAGAGCCCATGTTCGAGCACTTTGTCGAACATGTTTCGAATGTAGGTGATGGACTGACTGAGCTTGGCTCCCCCAGCCATATGATGGCCTTCGGGATCCATGGCGCGCGTCAACTCCTGGGTGGAAAAGACCTCGCCGGGACGCGACGCCAGCAACGCCAGCACACGCGCCGCCGAGGGAAAGAGCGACACCAACTCACCGCGGATCCAGACCCGGCAGCGCGGCACGACCTGGACCGTCAGCCAGATGTCACTGGTCATCTCCATGGCACCGGTGGGGAAAGAGACCATGTCATCAAAGGGCAACGTGGCCATCACCTGCACGACGCTGATCAGCACGCGCCCAAGCTGGAGCCAGCCGCGATCGGTGTCGATGAGCACAAACTCCTGAGGCTGAACGCGGCGCCGGTTGATGAACGTCGTGCCGCGCTCGGTCATGACGCGCACCCCGAAGCCATCGGGGAGATTTTCCAACAGGACATGCTCGCTGGCCACAGTCGGGTCGGCCAGTTGAAAGTCTGCCGTGGGCCCCCGACCGATCATCGCCTGCCCACGAATCGGCTGTGAAGTCATCCCCACAGGCACCGCCGAACCAGCGCGCGTCTTTTCCACCCGGATGATGAAGCTGCCGTCCTTCATGGAACCTTAGATCTCACCTTTCCCCCGAACATTGCGCAACCCAAGCCGGTGGATGCCACAGGAGTCCTGTCGTCGATGGTTGTCATAGCGCACAGCCGACTGTCAACCGCCCTAAATACATGATTCGAAAGCAATTCGAAGGTGCATTCGAACCTTCGAGAGGCAATGTCCTACCTATACTCACACCACAGACACGAAGAGAGCATCAACGCCAACCCATGGAGAAAGCCCAATGAACTTCCATGCCTCCAAGATGTACGTGGTGTGGTCGATGACAGCGGTGTTGCTGACATTTGGCCTGGGCGCTTGCGGCGACGACGGCAACTCAAACAACGCCCAACCGCCAGCCGAAAACAACGACGCCAACAACGACGGAGACTGCTCGGCAGGCACCGAAGGGTGCCGTTGCCTGGACAACGGCACATGCCGTTTAAGTGGCCTTGAGTGCGTCATGGGCATTTGTGAAGCGCCACAGGAAGAACCCTGTGACCCCAGCGCTGAGCAGTGCCCCCCCGCCAATCCAATCTGCTACACCCCCTGCCGGGGCGACCTGATCGGCGAAGACGGCACGCGGCGGCGGTGCAGCCCTGACGGCCTGATGGAAGGGTGCCTCTCGGGAGCCGTGTGCGACCGGGGAAGCTGTGTGCCGACATCGAGCAAGAGCCTTGACGGCGCCATCTTCCAGCAAGAGGGCTTGCCACCGGGCACCTGCGGCGTTGAAACCGATTGCCCTGACTTCCAGACCTGCATTCGGGGGCGCTGCTACTCGGACTGTGAGGCGGATACCGACTGTGATGTGGACGAAGCAGGCAACGCCCAGGTCTGTGAGCGCAAGGTCTGCCGCAGCCAGTGCGGTGAGGCGCAGCCCTGCCCCAATGCCCAGACCGCGTGCAACGAAGACGGGATCTGCTTGCCGCTGACCCAGGCCGGTGATGAAGAGATCATCCTGGACAGCTCCTCGTTTGACCTGGGTTTTCGTTACTTCCTCTTTAGCGCCGAGCGCACCGAGGCCGTCTTGCTGGTGGAGAACACCGGGGAGACCGATCTGACGATCGACGTCGTCAGGACCGAGCAGGTGACCTTTGGGCCGGACGGCTCGCGCGAGGCAGTCGCACTTGGCGACGACGGCGTCAACGCCCAGGAGATCATCAACTGGGTGGAGATCAACGGCCAGACCGACCCCACCGTCACCGTTGAGGTTCCCATTGGCCAGGTGGCGCAGGTCGCCATCAGCGGCGTTCGCCGCGATGGCCTTGAGCGCTGGGAAGGCGCGCTGGAGATGCGGGCCGAGGGCGCCACAAGCCAGCGCCTGCGCCTGGTCTACAGCCAGAGCGTCGCCGGACGCTGGGTGGGCAACACCTACACCTTTGGCACCTTTGACGACGGACAACGCCCTGGCGCCAACCCACTGGAGCAATGGCGTCAGGAACGCACCGAGACCGCCCCCCTCGAAACCATCCCCAACGCCTTCTTGCAGGTCTGGGGGCGCTACCGCAACGGCGACCTGAGCCAGAATGAGTTCGCCGCGCTGCTCGACGCCACCTTGACCGGCTCCTGGAACTTTGACCGCGTGCGCCAACTGTGTCGTCAGGAAGGTTTTGACAGCAACACCATCTGCGCGCCCTTTGGCGGCACGGGCTCCAGCGCCGTCATCGCCTACACCACCGCCGCCGACAGCAACCCGGTCCCCTCTGGCCTGATTGAGCAGGACTTTGCGCTCAACCTGCGCGAAGGCACCGGAGGCGAGTGCGCTGGTGCCCCGGCGTGCCTCATCGGCCGCATCGACAGCGCCAGCGCCCTCCAATACGGCGCCAACCCCCAGGTTGTTCTGACCTTTGACCAGTCCCCGGGCCAGTGCAGCCGCCTGGACGACGATGGCGCCTGCGTGACCTACCTCAGAGGGCTCGACGCCACCATGGCCGTTGGCGGCCGCGCTCCCTTCACGGGCGGCAACGTCCAGGGCTTTGACGTCAAAACCCAGCCCTGGCTCCTGCCCGACTTTGGCCACGCCGTGGCCCCAGGAGAGACCTCGACCGATGACCTCAAGGAACTGCGCGACACCCGGCTGCCGTTTGAAGTCGACAACCTGAACATCGACTACGCCGCGGCCAACCCCATCCCCGATGGCCGCGCTCGGCTGCGCCACCTGGAGTTGATCGACGGCATGGTCTT
Source organism: uncultured Pseudomonadota bacterium (assembly GCA_937123825.1). Taxonomy (GTDB): domain Bacteria; phylum Myxococcota_A; class Bradymonadia; order Bradymonadales; genus CAKZKQ01. The sequence continues at coordinate 20,918 of CAKZKQ010000658.1, read as the reverse complement.
TGACCAGCGCTTTATGACGTTGCTGCTGCGCGAGACGGTTGAGACCTTCGACGGCGGCCCCCCGCTGGTGTCCTACCTCTATGTCAGCATGGAGAAGGGCAACGACCCCCTGGAGCTGGTCTCCACCCAGGGCAACACCTTTGATGACCCCACCAACATCGATGGGCTGGGGCTCTCCCCGACCTGCTCGTCCGCGCTCCTTGAGACGGTCCTGAACAACAACGCGCCCGTCAACTCGCTCGGCAACGACGACCTCAACAAGTTGGCCCAGGCCATCATTCAAGGGGGCCGGCGCGAGGCTTCGGCGCTGCCCTCGAACTACACCGTGCACAGCCTCTGTGTCTGGGAAGAGGACGTGGTGGACAACGGCGGCGTCGATGAAGTCGATGAGGCCACCACAATCACGCGCCAGGTCGTCAACGCAGGCGCGCAAGGCAACCGGCCCTGCTTCCCCGGTGCCGAGATCATCTACTTCGCGCTGCCCAACACCGAAAACCCCAGCGCCTGGTCCTGCAACACCGCCCAGGCTCCGCAAGCCGAAACCTGCCTGACAGAGTTGATCAACCTCATCAACAACGGCACCGAAGAACTGTATGTCGATGCCCGTTTTAAAGAACGCTACATCAACGACGTTGAGGACGAGCGCTTTGCGCTGATCTTTGAGTGCGAGGGTGTCGGGCGCGTCAGTTGCGACAACAACCGCTATGACCTGACCGAAGGCAAGGCCTTTTCACTGACCAACGGCGTGGACAACTTCTTTGTCCCGCTGGAGACCGAAATCGCCCAGGCCTTCCGCTACAAAACCCAGTTTGTCAGCCGCACCGGCACACAACTTGGATTTGCCCCTTCGATCTGCCTCGATGGCTCCAACCTGGTGCCCTACTGCTACGAGCCGTCCAACATTGAAGCGCTGCGCGACCGCGTGGACTGCGCCCTGGACATTCAAGCCAACGCACTTGGAAACCTCGAACCAGGCCAGCGCAGCAACCTGCAACAGTTTCTGGAGCGCAACTTCTCGGCCCTCAACGCCGATGAGGGCGGCGAGCTGCTGAGCTTTGGCTTTGAGCGCCTCTACGCAGAGCTGCTGATCATGCTTGGCGACGATGCATTCACGCAGGCCTTCGCCAGCCGCTTTGATCTCTCGGCGAGCCGCCAGATCGCCTTTGAAGGCTCGCGCTTTGAAGAGGAAGGCATCGACCTGTCGGGCGCGGCGGGCTTTGAAATGGTCCGACTCTACCAAGCCACCCAGTACTTTGATCTGGTCCTCAACCGCTTTTACAACCTCGTACCCCAGCTGTGGCAAAACCTGGAGGGCGCCGAAGGCGACCGTTTTGTGACCGGCGCGACCATCACATCGTGGCTCGACCGCGTCATCCGCGCCTCCAGCCAGAACGCCAACGCCTGGAACGAGATCGCCAAGCGCTACCAAAGCTTCAACCGGGACGATCTGGCGCGCCGCGTCCTGGAGCGAGCCTACACGCGCTCTCACCTGGAATCGATGATCCTGCGCACCTTCATGCAGCGGGCCATCACCGCCGTCGATGCCCAGGAAGCTCCGCAAGTGCGCCGCGCCCTTGAAGACGCCCAGCGCCGCTACCGCGTGGCCATGCTCGACATGCGCACCGCCTACCAGCAGGCCTCCACCGACGTGGACTTCTTTGGGCTGCCCCCCGATCAGGTCCCCTTCCCAGCGCTGGATGAAGACTCCGTCAACGGCTTTGAGATCATGCTGGAGCGGGCCAGAGACCGCCTGGAGTTGGCCGCCTCCGACGAAGAGCGCGCCATCGCCGTGCGCCGCGAGTTTGACACCGATCAGGCCTCGTTCCAGGCCGAGTTGGTCACCCTGCGCCAGAGCTACGAAGCCCAACTGGGCGAACTCTGCGGCACGTTCCTGGGCGCTGACGGCCGGGTCTACCCCGCCATCGCCCGATACAGCGACAAGAGCCCCGAATTGCAGGCCTTTGATGACCCGTGCGGGGCAGGTCCAGTGGCCAGCGGCAGCCTGTGGTTGGCTGGCGCCGACCTGCAAACCTTTGAGTTGGAGCTGCGCCGCGTGCGTCAGGAAGCCCAGAACATCCTGACCAGCATCTCGGATGCCCGCAAAAACGTCGCCGATCAATGCGACCTCATCGACGGCAACGGCTCTGACGTCGAAGGACTGGCCGAGCGTTTTCTGAAAGACCAGCAGGTCATCGACGACCTCGAAGGCGACATCGACCGGCTCAACGGCAGCATCACCAACCTCGACAAGATCCACGACATCGTCACCGAGTCCACAGCGCGCGCCAACGACTTCATCAGCGGCTACTTCGAGCGCAGCTACACCCAGGACGGCCTGATCATCGCCTCCAACCTCGCCTATCTGGTCAGCGCGGGCGTCAACCTGGGCGTCACCGCAGGCCTCCAGGAGGCGATCATCCAGAACCAGAAGACGCAGCGCGACAAAGAGCGCTTCTATGAGGAGTTTGCCATCAAGCAGGAGTGCGAGTTTGTCAAAGTCGAGGGCGGCTTCATCGTGCGCGAGCTTCAGCGCGAGTTGCTCCTGGTCGAACTCGACATCCTCAACGCCCTGTGGAACGTCCAGGTCCAGTTCTCCAACATCCAGGCCCTGGCCAACGAACGAAACCGAATCGAAACCGAGTGGTTTGACACCGAGCAACTGCTGCTCAACGTCGAAGCCGCCCGCAACGATCCCAACGTGCGCATTTACAAAAACGACGCCATCCTCAACGCCGACCGCAGCTTTGAGTCCGCCATCCGGCAGGTGTGGCGCGCCACGCGCACCTACGAGTACTACACCGCTTCGAGCTACGCCGATCGAGAGCGCCTCTTCCTGGTACGCATGGTCGACAACGGCGACATCAACCTGCGCCGCTACGTCGAAGACCTCGAAGAAGCCTATCTGGAGTTTGAGCAGGTCTTTGGCAACCCCGACACCCGCGTGGCCACCGTCTCCCTCAAAGACGACATCCTGAAAATCCCCCGGTACGCCAACGACGGCTCGGGCGTCATCTACAGCAGCCAGGACCGCGTGGATCTGCTGCGCCAGGCCCTGGCCGATCCCAACCGCATCAACGATGACGGCGCACTGGCCTTCCGGTTCTCCACGACCTACGACTTCCTCTCACCGCTGACCATCAACCACAAGATCCTCTTCATTGAGGTTGAGTTCTTTGGCGAAGCACTCGGAGACCATGTCGGGCGAATCTACCTGCGGCAAAAAGGCTCCGGGGTGCTCGAAGGCACCGACGGACGCCAGCGCTTCTTCACCTTTGACCCGCGCACGGCGGTCATGAACCCCTTCTTCAACGGCGAACGCGCCTTTGGACAAGACTCAGACGGCGCCATCACCGGCCCCACGCGCTCCATCTACCGCAGCTACCGCTTCCGCGAGCGGCCCTTCATCCAAACCGACTGGGAACTGGTCCTGGACCAACGCCAAGAGCAGGTCAACCAGGACATCAACCTCTCCAGCATCGACGACATCGTCGTCTACATCTACTACACCGACTTCACCAGGGAGGACTGATCATGAACCCTGCAAATCATGTCTCGTCATGGTTGGCTTTGCTGGTGCTGTGCGCATCGCTTGGCCTTGGCACCGCAGCGTGCAGCGACAACGACACCCCAGCGGTGGACACCGACCCCGGCAACAATAACGCCGACGCCGGGGACGATGGCTGCCAGGACCAGAACGACTGCGCCGATGGGCGCCTGTGCATCGAAGGCGTCTGTGAAGACTGCCTGGCAGATGAGGAGTGCACCAACGCCAGCGCAGGGGACACCTGCCAGGACGGCGAGTGTTGTCAGTCAGGGACCGAGGGCTGCGGCTGCGGTTCGGGCTGCGGCGATGATCTGGCCTGTCAGGACGGCGTGTGCCAACCCTGCCCTGAAGGCACCGAGGGCTGCGGCTGTGGACCAGACGATCGCTGCGATGATGGCCTTGGCTGTCAGGAAGACACCTGTCAGCCCTGCCCTGCGGGCACCGAAGGTTGTCCGTGTGACGCCATGGCATGCGGCGACGGTCTGGTCTGCCAGGACGACACCTGCGTGGACGACGCACCGCCCGAGTGCGGCGATCTGGACTGCGCCGAGCAGGGCCGGGTCTGCAACGAAGACCCCGAGCCGTCTTGCGGCCCCTGCGACGTCATGCGCGGCTTTATAGACGACGGACAGGGCGGTTGCATGGCGCTTGAGGGCGACGAATGCCAGAGCGACGACGACTGTCAGGCCCCCCAGCGCTGCTTGAGGCTGGCCGCCGGACGGCGACCGATCTGCGTGGAGGTCCCCGCCTGCGTGGAGCCCCAACCCGAGGGCGAAGAGGGCGCCGCGTGGTCTCCCCTGGAGGGGGGCTGTGTGGCGTGTCCGTCGTGCGACGGCGTTGAGGGCTCGACCGGCGCCATCTGGCCGACCACCAGCGCGGCGGGCGACTGCCTGTGCGAAACCAACGACGGCTTCTACTACGACGTCGCATCCGCCGCCGACCGTCCTCGCCCCTGCGACAGCGACGGCGACGGGTGGACCCAGCAATCCGCCCGGCAGTACGTCCAATCCAACGACATAGCGCTGTCCACCAACGCCCGGTGCGCGGTGGAGCGCTTCACCAGTGTGGCGCTGGTCAATGAGCGCTCAGAGCGGCGTTTGTTGTCGGTGAGCGCAGACCTCAACATCCCCGACGGCTTCCTGGATCTCTACGAGGCCAACCTCACCGACGAACAAACCGCCATCGACAACAACGCCTTCATGCCGACCTGGGGCGAGCGCAAGCCAGACGCGGCGATGCTCAACCCCTTGACCAAGCTTTGCGTGAGCGCCTCGGCGGACTACAACGCCAACGGGGTCTCGGACCTGTCCGAACACGATGGCTCTGAGGTAAGCGACGACTGGATGATCCCCTTTTTGGGGCTGGCCCACTTTGCCGAGCTTCACACCATCAACTTTGACGCCGCAGATGGGGGTGTGTTGACCATCGCCGAGGCTAGGCGCTGCGAACCCGACAACTTTGCTCTGGGCTACGACGACGACTCGGAGCACTGGCGCGAATGCCAGCGCCGACGCGATGGCGACTACCGACCCGGCCAGCCCGGTTTTGACCTGGGGCGCTGGAGCTGTGACGCCGCCTCGGGCTCCTGCCCTTCCATTGACCCCGAAGAGCGCGCCGATGGCGACCAAATCACGGGCGCTTGCAGCGGCCCGGCGCTGGACGGCACCTTCACCGGCATGAACCACCACAGCCAATTCCAGTGCGTCCAGTTTGTCACCAGCCCCAACGAAGCCCGCCAGCTCCCCTTGAGGCGGCTCGGGCTCGACTTTGATGTCAACCTCTGCCAACTCGGCCAGGAAGATGGTGTGGAGTGTGAGCAAACCGCCGATGTCACCAACGGACAGGTCGGCTGGGCCGCGCTGCGGACCCTCTCGGACGTCAACAACTATGCGCGCGGCTGCCAGCGAGAGTGTCGCGACCTGGTGTCGCTGTGTGAGGGATTCACCGACGGCCCCGACAACGGCGTGGGTTGCGAGTCCGACGTGGAAAACTTTGGCGCGCTGGTCTGCAACGGCTGCCCCCAAAGCGGCACCCCTTGCGACACCGGTGAGCTTGGCGTCTGCGCCCAGGGCACCTTTGGGTGCGACGGCCAGGGCCAGGACGCCGTGGCGGTGTGCCGCCTTGATGTGTTGCCCGACGCGCTTGGCGAAGACCGCTACAACGATGGCCGCGATGACAACTGCGATGGCTTTGATGGGCGCTTGAGCGACAGCATCTTTGTGGACGTGGCGCTGGGGGCCGAGGTGGGCTCTGGCCAACCCGACGATCCCTTTGGGACCATGGCCCAGGCCTTCATCTTTGCCACTCAGAACCTGGGCACGTGGCGCGTCTATGTGGCTGGACAAAGCCAGACCCTCACCCAGCCCCTCGTGGTGCCCTCCTCCGTGATTGAAATCCGGGGGGCCATGGCGCGGGGTCAGCTCGACGCCCGAGACTGGCAAGACGCCGACTTTGAACACACTGCCTTGACCATCCAAAACCCGCTGGGCTGGTCGGTGACCGGGCGCAATGAAAACCTGGTGATCAGCCGCTTTGACGTGGCCGTCGTGCTGTCCGAAGACGACAACCAGACACTCAATGGCCGCACTGTGGTCGGCATGCGGGTCGACTCTGGCGGCGCCACGGTCACGCTCGAAGACTTTGACCTCCTGGCGGGCCCCGGTGACGACGGCCAGCCCGGCGCTGCCTTTGAAAACGCCGCGCTGAGCGGAGAACACGGCCAATCTGGCCAACATGGCTGCCAGATCGCCGCCGGGTTCTGCGGCCTGGAGTGTCCCGACGCCTATTGGACCAGCGGACGCGGCGGCGCCTGCACCTGCGGCGGCGGTTCAGACTGTGCTGGCGGCGACGGCGGCGCGGGCGGCACAGTCTTGAGCGGCTGCGACGCCCCCATGGACAGCGAAGCCCCTCTGGCAGGTCAAAGCGGAGACGGTGGGGCCACTGGCGGCGCCGCCTCGCTGGTCATCACCAACTGCGATGACGAGTCCGGCGACAATGTCCCCGAAAACTCCGTGGGCAGCGACGGCGATGATGGCACCACACCCAACTTCGTCCCCCAACCCGGCGAAGGTTTCTACAGCCTGGGGCTGGGCTGGGTTGGACGCGCTGGGCTGCCCGGCCAGCCGGGCACCAACGGCGGCGGCGGTGGCGGCGGTGGCGGCGGCCGAGGCGCGGGCACCGAGGTGGGCGGCTGCCCCAACCGAGGCGGCCACGGCGGCGGCGGCGGCGCGGGCGGCTGCGGCGGCAACGGCGGCAACGGCGGCGGCACCGGCGGCGGCTCCATCGCGGCCTTTGTCGTCAGCGGCCAGCTGGAGTTGATCCGCGCTGCGCTTGAGGCCAGCGACGGCGGCGACGGCGGTGAAGGCGGCGCTGGCCAGCAAGGCGGCGCCGGGGGCCTTGGCCTCAATGACGGCAACACCCAGGACGAAGAACGTCTGGCGGGCCACCCCTACAGCGCCGCGCTGCAGGACAACGCCACCAATGGCGGACGCGGCGGAGACGGCGGCAATGGCGGTGACGGCACCGCTGGCAGCCCCGGCGCCGGTGGCCCCTCGATTGCGGTCCTGCTTGGCCCCGGCGGCAACCTCATTGACGGCCCCGAGTCCACCAAAACCTGCGCGGCACCCGGCGTCGGCCCAGGCACCGCGCAAGATGGCGACGATGCGCGCGAAAACGACTGCGAACGCGCTGTGGAGACGCTGGTCCAGTGTGAACAAGACATCGACTGTGGTCCCTCCATGTTTTGCGACAACCAACGCACCTGCCAACCCAAGCTGGCCAACGGCGAACTGTGCCAAAGCGACGCGCTGTGCGCATCGGGCTTGTGCCTCAATGACGCGTGCGCCGCGCCGCTGGGTGCCGGACAGGCGTGCGCCGAAGACCGCGCCTGCGCCGCTGGTCCCTGTACCGATGGGGTCTGCCGACAAAGCTGCGTCGATGACCCCGAGTGCGGACAGGGCGCCTACTGCGAGGACAACCTCTGCGAACCCCAACTGGACAACGGGCAAGAGTGCACCGACCGCGACCAGTGCTTGTCGAGCTTCTGCCCCGCCAGCGGGCCCCAGGAAAACCGCTGCACCACCCCCTGTGACAACCACGACGACTGCACCGGACAGACCTACTGCCAGATCAATGTCTGCTCACCGTTGGGCGCCGCCGGAGACACCTGCGACGAAAACGCCGCCTGCACCTCGGGCGCTTGCAGCCTGGGCCGGTGCCTTGAATGCAACGAGGACAGCGACTGCGATGACGGGTTCTGCGACATCGGCGGCGCCTGCCAGCCCCTGCTCGACAACGGCACCGTCTGCGGCCGCGACGGCGTGTGCCGCTCGGGTGTCTGCGATGTCACCTGTACCGAGTGCGCCAACAACGACGACTGCGGCGCCAACCAGTACTGTGACATCATCGTGGGAGACCAGAACTCTTGCGAAAACCGCCGCGGTGAAGGCGGCCAGTGCGACTCCAACCAGGAGTGCCGCGATGGGCTCAGCTGCGCGCTGGGCCAATGCCGCCGCGAGTGCTCCAACGACAACAACTGCAACGGCGATGAGTTCTGCAACCTGGGCGGCTGCTTTGACAAACTCCCCAACGGGGACGCCTGCGTGGAAAACCGCGTCTGTCAGACCAACATCTGCGATGTGACCTGCACCGAGTGCGTCAACAATGGCAACTGCAGCGCCAACCAGTACTGCGAGATCGTCGTGGGCGGCCAAAACTCTTGCGAAAACCGCCGCGGTGTCGGAGGCCAGTGCGACTCCAACCAGGAGTGCAACAGTGGCCTGCTGTGCAGCTTTGGCACCTGCAAGACCCAGTGCAGCCGCGACAGCAACTGCAACAGCGACGAGTTCTGCAACGCAGGCGTCTGCGACGACAAAGTCCCCAACGGCAGTGTCTGCGTCGAAGACCGCGTGTGCCAGTCCGACATCTGCAACGGCGTCGTCTGCCGCCAATGTGAGGTCGGGCGCGGCTGCAACAGCAACCAGTTCTGCAACGGTGACGGCAACTGTCAGACCAAGCTGGGCAACGGCAGCGTCTGCGTGGAAAACCGGGTGTGCAGCTCGGGCATCTGCAATGGCGTTGTCTGCCGTGAGTGCCGCATTGGGCAAGGTTGCGACAGCGATGAGTTCTGCAACGGCGACGGCGCCTGCCAGAACACGCTGGGCAACGGCAGCGCGTGTGTCGAGGACCGGGTGTGCAGTTCGGGCATCTGCAACGGCGTCGTTTGCCGCCAGTGCGAGGTCGGACGCGGCTGCAACAGCAACCAGTTCTGCAACGGCAGCGGCAGCTGCCAGGGCAAGCTGGGGCGCGGCAGCGTCTGCGTGGAAAACCGCGTCTGCCTCTCTGGACGCTGCAACTTCCCCGGCTTCTGCGACTGATACCAAGCGCACACAGCATCCCACGGCTGTGTGCGCTCCTGTCCACGCAACGGCGGCCTGTTAAAACCCACCCCGGCACACGTCGAGCCTACGGCCGCCGCCGCGCCTCCCGCCCCCACCAACCCCCAAGGGCGGTGCTCGCCTTAAAACAGGCCAGAAGGCGCCTTTTCCCTCTTTTCAGGGCGTGTTTGCAAAATGGGACCGAGACAGGCGAGCCCGACGGCATCGAGGTCGAGGAGGAGAGCGCAGGCGGGTCTTTGACCCGTTGAGCATCGACGACGACGGGATCGGTGTCGTCGGGCCGCATGTCGATGGGAGATTTTGCAAACACGCCCTAGGGCTCAAAACGGCAGGACGACCTTGGGAGAGGCGGTGATCTCGTAGCGGAAGCTGGCTTCGTGACCCTGATTGCCCCCAAGGGTGACCTGACGGGTGAGCAGACCGTGGCGGTCGTTGAGGGTCCAGCCTCGGGCCTCGGTCAGGTCGATTTCGACGGCGTCGATTTCAGAGACGGGGATGCGTTCGATGACGTTCAAAGAGCGCGGCTCGTCAGAGAGGTTGGAGACGTAGAGGGTGACGTGGCGCGCGAGCTTCTGGGTGCCGATGACAGGGACGGTGTCGCGCTTTTCGGTTTGAACGCGGCGCACGCGCAGAGCATCGTCGGGGCCAAATCCCATCACAAAGGGCTCCCCAGCCCCCACAAAGTCCACGCTGGAGCGCCCCACCATGCCCGCCTCACGAGCCACCCGCAGCGGTCCGGCCAGCAGCGGCACCTGTCCTGACCACGTTAGAGAGGCCTTGAGGTGGGCCACGGGGGACTTTTCGGGCATGACGATCGGCTCAACCGCGGCGCGCATGTCGATCTTGAGGACCTCGACCCTGGTGGGCTCTCCCGATGACGGCAGCGCGACGGGGCCGCTGCCCCGAAGCATGATGGGCTCTCCGCCATCATCGACGCCGGGCATCAAGTCCAACTCGGCGGCGCCGCCGTCGCTGCGGGCATGCTCAAAGCTCTGCTCTCGGACCTCGACCACGACCTGACGGCGCTCTTCGCGGCTCTTGCGGCGGCTGATGACGACGTCGTCCTCAAGAAGCGGGGCGCTGGCGATGCTGGCCGGCCGCGCGGTGGAGAAGACCACCTCGACGCCGTCCCAGTCTTCGCCGGTGATCTGCCAGGCGGTGGCCCAGGTGGTCCACTCAACACGGGCGTCGTCCCCGCTGCCCACCAGACGCGCCAGGTGTTCGGGGCGCCACAGCGCGCAGGGGGTGCGGTAGACGAGTTCCAGTTCGACCTCGGTGTCGGTGTCGCTGGAGAGCTGGACCTCGATGATGGATTCACAGCGGGGGTTTTGCACGAGCGCGTCCTGGAGGCGGCGCTTGGCGAGGTCGCGCTGGGCGATGAGGCGATCGTGGTTGATGTGGCCTTCGACGCGGGCCCGGAGGGCGTCTTCCTGGCTTTGGCGAAGGCGGCGCCAGGTCTGCCACCAGACGTCTTCCTGTCCGGCCAGGGTGGGCACGGCGCTGAGGGCCTCAAACCAGCCCTCCTGGAGGTTTTCCAGGCGGCGCGCCGCGCTGGAGGTGCGCTCGACGTCGCGGGCGCTTGTGGTGACGTCCTGGCTGGCGCTGTCGCAGGCCTCCTGGAGGGGCTGGGTGTCGGCGCTTTCGGGTGTGACCATGCGGCGGCGGACGCGGGCGGTGAGCAGCTCGGCGGTGCCGGTGATGACCTTGGTCTGGAGGCTGCGGTCGTCGATGTAGGGGGTGATCCCGGCGATCTGGACCCAGCCCTGACCGGCGCCTGCGCGGACTCGGGCGCGGCGCGTGACCTCGGCGCGGTCTTCGTAGAGGGTGACGCGGGTGGCGCGACTTTGTTGGGGTTCACTCACGGCGGTTGCCTCCCATCAGTTCACGTTTGGCGGGCAAGGAGATGGTGTAGCCAAAGTCCACGCGGGTTTGACCCCCTGCGGGGACCTCGACGGCCCAGGACAGGCCGCCGCGGATGGGCTGGTGCCGGTCTTTCTGGGTGTAGGTGGTGGCCTGGGGGTTGGAGCCAGTGCGCTCGACGGTGACCTCTTTGTCGTCGGTGACGGGGATGCGGTCGTAGACTTCGACGGTGATGGGGCGACCAAGCGAGGAGGCCAACTCGATGGAGATGTTGGTTTCGATGCTGGTGGTGCCTTTGAGCAAGCCGACGGTGTCTTCGCGGGTGCTGGGGTTGCGGACCACGCGCACGCGCTCCTCGACGCCGAGCCCAAAGCGGACCTCGGCGCCTTTGTCCACCGCGTCCAGCGGAGAGGTGCGGACCAGGGCACCGTCGACAAAAATGTCGATGGGTCCGGCCAGCAGCGGGGCGCCAAAGGGGTTTGTGGCCACGATCTCGCGGAAGACCTCGGGGGTCTGCACCGGGGTGGTGGTCAGGCGCATGGTGCACTGGGCCGGGGCCGAGCGCAGGCTGACGCGCTGCACCTTGCCGTTGGACTCCACATCGAGGCGCGCGATGGCGTCGTAGCGATGGTCAAAGTGGCCTCGGGAGGATCTGGGGTCAGTGGTCCCGGCGGGGGCGTTGATGGAAGAGAAGCGCCCGGCAGCCTGGCGCAGCGGCCCGCTCCAGTCCTGCGCGGGTCTCTTCTCCAACCGACCTCGGGAGGAAGACTTCAGCGGAGAGCGCAGGATGAGGGCGTCAAAGCGCAGCCAGGCCTCAGCGCTGACCACAATCGCTTCGCCCCCCTCCATGTCATCGAGCGCGAGGTCGTCTTCATAGATTTCCTCGTCGTAGCTGCTGGCGCTGCCGCCAAAGCCTCCAAGGCTGCGCATGGCCTCGGGCGAGGGTGCGCCTGCGCTGCGGGCCCGCTCCAGGGATGAGTCGCGCTTGCGCATCTTTTTGGCCTTCATGGGCATGGGCGCACCAGAAGGCATGGGCATGCCAGGGGGCATGGGCGGTGATTGGGGGGCGGGCATGCCTTTGGGGGCCGGCATAAAAACCCCGTCGTCGTCGCCGTCAAAATCCCCAAACTTGTCCAGGAGCACGGTTTCGGACTTGAGCATTTGCCGCGCGGGGGCTGGTTTGGCAGTCGGCATGGATGGGGGTGGTTGCGACGCGGGGGCCTGGGCCTGATCAAAACCTTCAAAGAGGGTTTCGAGGTCTGCCGGAGGTGGCCGATAGCCGGTGCGCGCCGGGGTCTGTTGGCGGCCAAAGCGCAGCGAGGGCAGCTTGGGCAGGCGGATGTCGTGGATCATGTCGGCGGTGCACAGGCCAAGCTCGACATCGGACCAGTCTTCGCCGGTGGACTGGGCCACAAAGGCCTCCAGGGACATGTCGGCGGCGGTGGCGGCCTGATCGAGGCGCACGGCGTAGGCGGGCCACCAGCGGGCCTCTTTGACGGCGTAGGTCAGCGTCAGACGCTCGATGCGGCCTTCGCCGGGGGCGACGCGGACAAGGAAGTGGCGCTGTGGGTCGGTGGCGGCGGCGGCTTCGGCGGCGGTGGCCTGTGAGAGGGCCAACCGGGCGGCGCCAAGGGCGCGTTGGTTGGCGCGGTGCTGGGCTTCGAGTTCGGTGAGCTTGGCGGCTTCTTCGGCGGTCAGGCCGTCAAAGAGCACCGAGGCGGCCATGGCGTCGGCGAAGCGTTGGTCGGGCTTGCGCAGGGTCTTGCGGTTGGCGTCGAGGTTGACCTCGGCGTCGAGCAGGCGGCGGCGCAGGCTTTGGCAGGCGGTCAGCAGGGCGCTGATGCGGCGGTCTTCGTCTTCGAGGGCCTGGACTTCGGCGCGAAGGACGCCGGGGTCTCCGACCGTCTCGGGAAAGACCAGGGCGCTGTGGACGCCCAGGACCTGCCGCTGTCCATCGAGGGTGACGCGCACGCTGCCGGGGTCGGCCAGCGGGGTGATCTGCGGGATGCGCAGGATCATCGCCCCGGGGTCGAGCGGTGTGGGCACCTCGACGGTCCGAGTGACCAGTGCGCCGCGGGCGTAGACGACCACAGCGGTGATGCGGCTCGAAGAGAGCAGCTCTTTTGTCTCCAACGCAACCTCCTGTCAAAAGCCCGGGCAAAAGGGGACCGGGCCAGCTGGGCTCTGTGTGATGAGAACGCTTCTGGTGAGCACATGTCTGGTGTGGATCCCAGGATAACTCCAGAAGACTGGCTCTCACAACGCAAGGACAGGGAAATTAGTTTTGGCAGCAGCAAGGAAATCGTCAGGGGTTGGCGGCGGGGGGCTGGGCAGTCTTTTTGGCGGCGGACTTGCGGGGCTTGGCCTTGGAGGGCTCAAGAACGACGTTGTTGTCGGCGCCAAGATCAAGGGCGAGCCGTGCGCGGATGGTCTGGCCGCTTTGGGGGTCGGTGAAGCCGTTCATCATGCGGGTGCGGCCTTTGCGCAGGAGTCGGTCGGCTTCGTCGTCGGGGATGGTGTGGCCGTGTTGTTCAAACCAGACCACAAAGCGGCAGCCCTGTCGCCAGCGAGAGCAGCCCCAGCCTTTGCGACCCTTGATCATGTGGCCCTCTTTGCAGCAGGGGCACGGGGGGGCCTGGGTGTCGGTTTGGGGCGGCTTGGTTTGGGTGGGCGGGGGCTGGGTGGCGCTGGCCGCGGCAGCGGGCGCGGGCGGTGCGGGGGCGGGTGGCGCGTTGCGCTGCGGGGGGCGAGCAGCGGGGGGGCCGTTTGAGGAGGGGGCGAAGGGGTTTTCGTCCTGGTTGTAGCTGGCGGGGTGCGGGACGTGGGACATGGGGCCGAAGGGATCGTCGCCTTGGTTGCCGCCGTTTTGGTTGCCGCTGCCGCCGTTGTTGTTGGGGCTGCTGCGGAGAGAGCCACCGCCACCGCCTGCGTTGCCGCCGAAGTCAAAGGCGATTTTGCCTTCGTTGGTCAGAATAAGAGCGGTTTCGAAGGTTTTGCCGGCCTTGCTGCGGAAGCCTTTGAGGACCTTGGTGCGGCGTTTGGCCAGCAAGACCTGGACGAGCTTGGGCGAGATTTTGCGTTTGGCGACGGTCTTGAAGATGACAAAGGTGCAGTCGCGGCCGGTGCGGCAGCTGTAGGCCTTGAAGCCCTCGGTGACGGGGGTGTTGCAAACGGGGCACTTGCCAAGGGCGTTGCCGCCGTTGTCGGCGGCGGCAGCGGCGGCGGCCAGGTGTGGGTTGTCGGTGGCGGAGAGGATGTTGGGGATGATGGTGGCGGTGAGCTTGCGGACCTCGGCCATGAAGTCTTGTCGGGAGATGCGGCCGTCGGCGATCTGGGACAGGCGCGCTTCCCAGGAGCCGGTCAGGCGCGCGCTCTTGAGGTCATCGACGGGGATGGTCTGGATGAGGGTGCGGCCCTGGTCGGTGGGGACAAGGTTTTTGCCTTTGCGCTGGATGAAGTCTCGGCGCAGGAGGGTCTCGATGATGTTGGCGCGGGTGGCGGGTGTGCCCAGGCCAGACTCTTTCATGGCGCGGCGCAGTTCGGCGTCGTCGAGTTTGGACCCGGCGCGCTCCATGGCGCCCAGCAGCGAGGCTTCGTTGTAGCGCTTGGGGGGCTGGGTCATGCCTTTGTGGAGCCGGACGCGCTCGGCGATGGCGGGTTGGCCTTTTTTGACGATGGGCAGCTCTTGTTCGGGCTCTTTGCCTTTGCCGCTGTCGGCGGCGGCGCCCTTTTTGGCGCGGGCGTTGCCGCTGGGCTTCTTTGTCTTGGGTTGGGGCTCAACGGCATGCCATCCGGGGTCGAGGCAGACGCGGCCGCGGGTGACGAAGAGGTGTTTTTCGACCGTGGTCTCGATGCGGGTGGTGGCAAAGATGGCCGGCGGGTAGAAGACGGCGATGAAGCGGCGCACGACCAGAGCAAAGACGCGGCGCTCGATCTCGGGCAGCGACTCGATGTTGGGCTTGCGGCCGGTGGGGATGATGGCGTGGTGGTCGCCGACCTCTTTGTTGTTGACGATGCGCTTGCTGGTGGGCAGCGGCAGGTTGCCAAGGAGGTGCTGGCAGAATGGGGCGTAGGGCCCGATGTTGACGCCGCGCAGCCGCCCCGGGAGGCTGGCGACCATGTCGGTGGTGAGGTGGTTTGAGTCGGTCCTGGGGTAGGTCAGGATCTTGTATTTTTCGTAGAGGGTCTGGGCGGCGGCCAGGGTGGCGGCGGCGGAGTAGCCGTAGCGGCGGTTGGCGGCGCGCTGGAGTTGGGTGAGGTCAAAGAGCAGGGGGGGTCGCTCGCGGACCTTTTTCTGCTCGACCTTGGTGATGGCGCCGGTCTTGCCGGTGACGGCTGCGACGATGGCTTTGGCGTCGGGTTCTTTGTCCAGGCGGTTGGTTTTGCCATCGGGGGTGTGCCAGAGGCCCTGGTATTGGCCGCCTTCGGTTTTGAAGTGGCCATAGAGTTGCCAGAAGGGCTCGGGGACAAAGGACTCGATCTCCAGCTCGCGCTCGACGATGATGGCCAGCGTGGGGGTTTGGACCCGGCCGACGCTAAAGAGTTGGCCGCCGCCGTGGCGCCGACTGAGGATGGTCAGGGCGCGGGTGGCGTTGAGTCCGATGAGCCAGTCGGCCTCGGAGCGAGAGCGCGCGGCGTCACCCAGGGCGTCGAAGTCGGAGCCGGGGCGCATGTTGCGCAGGCCGTCCTGGATGGCCTTGTCGGTCAGCGAGGAGAGCCACAGGCGGCGCACGGGTTTGTTGCACCCGGCCAGCTCATAGGCGTAGCGGAAGATCAGCTCTCCTTCGCGTCCGGCGTCGCAGGCGTTGATGACGGTGTCGATGTTTTTGTTGGTGAAGAGCTTGGCCAGCTTGCGCCAGTGGTCGGCGCTGCGCTTGATGGGCCGGACCTGAAAGTCTTCGGGCAGCATGGGCAGGGTCTGCGAGCGCCAGGCTTTCCATGCGGGGTCGTAGTGGGCCGGTTCGCACAGCTCGGCCATGTGGCCCAGGCACCAGGTGATCCAGACCCGGTTGCCTTTGTAATGACTGCTGTCGACCTTGGATTTGACCTTGAGGACTTTGGCCAGGTCCCTGGCCACGGAGGGTTTTTCTGCGACGATCAAGCTGACCACAGTGGTACTCCTGCTGGCGGGGCACCATCCATTGAGCCCCTGAACACCTTTATACTATATACTTGTTCAAGTGTTTTCAAGATCTTATCTGCCCCCGTTGGGAGGGCTGGATTTGGGGTGGGGCAAGCGGCGGCAGAGGCGTGTGGGGGCGAGGTGTGCTGGAAATGCAAAATGCATTTTGTAGAGCGCCAGGATAAAATGTAACTTTATTTGAACTTTGTTGTTGACATCGCTTTGGGGGTGACCATATAAAGTGCGTGCTGGATGGGGAACGGTTCCCTGACCGGCCAAAAGAAAGACAAGGCAAACGGCATAGACCAAAGGACACCGGACACCATGACGCACCTCAACCACAACACCCACAATACGGCCTTTATGGGCGCGGCCAATGCGGCTGGCGTGGCCGGTGGGGTGTGTGCGACAGGCGCGGCGGGCAACGCCGGATGTTTTGGCAACGCCAACGGCGGCGCCTTCGGGACGCGGCGGGAGGTCTCCAGGTAGGTTCCTTAACACAAGGATCAAACCACCAGGAGGCCGAAACCCGCAAGGATTTCGGCCTTTTCTTTTATCCGCAGGCCTTCAGCCTGCAAAGACACGGACGCCGATAAGTACGGCATCGATGAGAACTCCCCGGATGCGGGGACTGCACGAGGACGAAGGCATGAACGGCCAGCGCAACACGACACACTTTGTGGGCAATGGACAGGGAGCGGCAGCAGCTCTCTGCGGCGCCGCAGGGGTGTGTCAGCGCGGTCAGACCGCCTTCGCCAACGGAAACGGCGGCGGCTTTGGTCGCGGCACCGGCAACAACAACGCCGCCGGCCCCGCCGCCGCCAACGGTCCCAATCCCTTTGGAGTCGGGCCTCCAGTGTTCTGAGACAAGATGCCAAACACGGCATCGCATCAGCGCACAGGAGGCCAGCTTCGAGACATCGAGCTGGCCTTTTGTTTTGTTAAAACCACAAAACAACTGCGCTCAAAAATTGATTCGATTTAAACAAATCGAATCACATTCTGGAGTAGCACAACTGGCAGTGCACACGGCTGTTAACCGTGGGGTTGTGGGTTCGAGTCCCACCCCTGGAGCTTGGCTCTCTCAGAAGCCAGATTATGACCGTTTTATGACCGTATGTCCTGGGGATAACACAGGCTGCAACCCTGTGAGGCGGAGTTCGATTCTCCGTGCGGTCTTCCAAGGCGATGGCGCCCACACTTCGGCGCCGTGTCCTTGTCATGCGAGTGGAGTTCGGTTGGATGAACGCCTGGTTGCCAGCCAGGAGGCCGCGGGTTCGAATCCCGTCTCTCGCTCCTGGCCGTGTCCCGTCACACAACGGGACACGGCCCCACACGCGGTAAAGGTGTTGCAGGTGGCACGCAGGTTTCCCAAACCTGAAGAACCGGTTCGATCCCGGTTTACCGCTTGACGATGGACCCACCCGGGCCTTCGTCGCATGCGCCGTCCTGGTGAAAGTGGCAATCACGTCTGGTTGAAGCCCAGGAGGTTCCCGTTCAAATCGGGGGGACGGCATTGGAGTTCGGTGTGCGCTGTGCGCAAAGGGGTGTCCAACGGATGGGGCATGCTCGCCAGACCCACGACGGTCTATGCACACCAACTCCTTCCTTTTGCCACCTTGGTAGATGTGGTCATCACGCCTGAGTGAAGTCCAGGAGAACCCTGTTCGATCCAGGGAGGTGGCACTGAGACACGCCCACGGCGCGTCTCAAATCGCGGGCTTATGGTGAAGTTGGTATCACACCGCCCTTGCAAGGCGGAGTTCAGGGTTCGAATCCCTGTTGGTCCACTGTGAACGCCCCCAACAGGCGCTCGCACACGCAGCCAAAGCGCTGCACACACCCTTCTTCGGGCCTATGGTGAAGCCGGGATCACACCGCTCTTGCAAAGCGGAGTTCGGGGTTCGAATCCCCGTTGGTCCACTGCGAACGCGCACCCAACGCGCTCGCAAAACCCCTCCTCTCGGCGCCCCGCTCTGGGGCGCCGGTTGCCGACATGGCTCAATTGGCAGAGCACCCGATTCGTAATCGGGAGGTTGGCGGTTCGACTCCGCCTGTCGGCACTGATACCAAGTTGCAGACGTCCGACTGACTTTGTGACGGCCCTAACGGCGCCAGGAACCACGTGACTCACTTGCGGTAGCTGCGCTACAGCTTCGCTCATCCCGAGGTCCCTGCCATCCGTTATTGCTCGCCACAAAGCAAGCCTTTCGTCTGCATCTTGGTATGCACCAAAGCGCACAAGCCTGGCTTTGGCATCACAACACGTTGACGTCCACGTCAAAGACCGCCTTGACCTCAATGGTGGTCTCCTGCTCAGGCCGAGCAGTATCGTTGATCTCCACGGTGATGTTGGCCTCCTTGGCCAGCAGGTAAGGCTTCAGATCATCGTTGGTCGTCTCAAAAGACACCGACCCCTGCCCCTGCGGGAAGGTATCCTGACGCGCGATCTCCTTGCGCTCAAGCCCCTCGGCCTCCACAAAGAAGATCACCTCCCCAAAAAACGACAGGTCCTGCCCCTCAGGCTCAACCACCGTAAAGGTCAACTCCTCCAGCACCACGCTGTCGACATCGTTCGGGCTGTACTCGGTGTTCTGAAAGGTCGCGTTCTCCGACAGATCAAAGCGCGTAAACGCATCCAGCGTCGGAAAATCCCCCAACACCAACTCCAACGCCGACGCCGCCGGAATGGCCGTCTCCTGAACAATCTCCACATCAAAGTTGTCCAGGTCCTCGATCTCACTGCACCCCGTCAACACACCGCCCAACATCAGGCCCACCCCAAAGGCGAGCCACACACCCAAAGAAACACTCTTCAACAAGCTGCGCACGATCTTTTGTCCTCTCTTGGCACACATCCACATTCAGGGTCCCGTCTCTGTGCTCCAAAGCCCCCACCAAAGAGTATCGACAAGCTGCACCCCCGCGCAAAGTCGCCCCTCCAACCATCGTCCCTGGCGGCCTGCTGCTTTTGGCATTAACATCTATAGGAAGAGGGACTAAGCCAGCGCCGCTGTGCGTTTGATTCAGGTGACCCTCAACACAAATGCCCGGTCGCAGCACAGAGCAGCAAGAGGAGGTGCCGCGTGTCGCAAACAACCCCGCAAACCGTCCCCATCAATCAGGCCTGGCAGCTCCTGGCCCAAGGCAACCATCAGGACGCCGCGGCCGCTTTTGAGCACGCCGCACAGGCTCGCCAGGAGCACCCCGACGGACGCGACGCACTGCTCGGGCTGGCCCGCGCCTACAGCGGACTTGGCCAACACCAGCGCGCCGGCAACATCTACGTCTACCTCGACCAACGCCAGCGCGCCCTCGACGCCTTCAAACGCGCCGGCGCAGGACAACAAGCCTCCATGCTCGAGGCCACCGTCCAGGCCGACGCCAGCGTCTCGGCCCAGCTCTACCGGCGCCAGGGCCTCAACGCCCACGCCGCTGCAGCCCAGGCCGACAACGCCGACTCGCCCTTCGCCGCGCGCCTACTCGTCAACGACCACCAGCGCCTCGTCGCCCACTTCGACAGCCGCCGCTATCCTCGCCTGCACGCCGTCGCCCAGGTCCTCCTTGGCCAGAGCATGTTCCGCGCGGGGCTCGAAGTCGCCGCCCGCGTCATCCTCCAGAAGGTCCAGGCCCAGATGCGCGCCCGCAGCGCCACATACCAGGAAAAGGGCCAACTCGACGAAGCCGTCTTTGCCCTGCGTCTGGCCGTCATCGCCTCCACGCTGCTCAAAGACAAGGCCGCCGTCACCAAGGGCTACATCCAACTGGCGCGCATGCACCGTGAACAGGGCAAGCTCTACGCCGCGCTGCGCTTTCGCCAGACGGTCGCCGAGCTGGCCCTGCGCCAGGGCGACCTCCAGGGTGTCATCGACGCCCACCACCACACGCTCAACAACTTCCCCCTGCCCTACGACCACGTCGGCTCCACCATCCGCTGGCGCCTGGCCGAGGCCTACACCCAGGCCGCCCGCGCCGCCACCGGCAAGGCCCAGGCCGCCCCGCTTTGGAGCCACGCCGCGCGCTGCTACAAAGACCTCGGCGACGCCGCCATGACCGCCCGGTGCTACCGCGAGATCGCCGCCCTCCAACTCAACCGCGCCACCACAGACACCTTCTGGGAGCGCGCCGCCAAAGCCCACACCGAGGTCACCGGCCCGCCCGCCCCCCGAGGCGTCGCCCCCAAGGCCGCGTGGCTGACCGACTGGCTCGACTTCGCCGTCACCCTGCTGCGCCTTGAAGAGCTGCGCGGTGACCTGGGCAAAATGCTGCGCGAGTTGGTCTGGAACGTCGCCCTGGGCGACCACATCCGCCGCGCCGCCCTGCACATCCTCCTGCGCCTGACCGGCCGCGCCCCCCGCGAGGAAGACCTGCTCGACGCCGTCAAGCTCGTCCCCGCCCTCAACGTCGAACACGGCCTCGTCATGCTCGACACGCTCCTGGAGAGTTCCTCCGAACGCGTCCACACCGCCATCATGGAGCAAGCCCCCATGATGCACGCCCCGCTGGCCCAAAAGGCCCTCCAAAGCGGCCTCGAAGACAAACGCATGGGCGTGCGCTGCGAAGCCATCGACGCCGTCGCCGCCCTCGACTACCCCGAGGCGCTGGCCGGGCTGCGCGAACTCTACGTCTCGTGCGGGTGTGTCGGCGGCCGCACCGCCGTCCTCGACGCCATGATCACCTGCGACGCCCCCGTCGAAGTCGTCCAGGAAGTCGTCCAGGCCCTGCCCCACGATCCCGCCATGGAAGCCGCCCGCGCCGAAGCCGTGGCCCAGCTCCACGCCCGCTAACCCCTTAAAAACCCACAAAAAAACCGCGCGCCTGCTCCATGACCCGTGGGGTCAGTGGGCTGGTGCACGGTTGAATGGGGCTGCCGCCCCTCATGCCCCGCTTTTTGGTGCCTTGTTGTGGCGTTTTGAGGGGCTTGGGATGGGGGCCAGCCCCCAAACCCCCGGCAGGAAGACCAAGGGCGGCGGGTTGGGACCGAGCAGGGCGAGGC
>CAKZKQ010000657.1 GCA_937123825.1 uncultured Pseudomonadota bacterium | reverse complement strand
TTCGGGCAGGGCCTGGGTCAATTCGCGCGGTTGGCTCTCCAGGGAGGCGGGCAGGTCGTCGAGGCGGCGCTGCTGGGCCTTGCGCAGGCGGTCGAGGGCTTTTTTAAGCTCGCCGCGCTCGTCTTGCAGGCTCTCCTGAGCGTCTTCGAGGGCCTCCTGGGCTGGCGGCTCCTGGGTGTTTTCCATCAGCTCGCGGGCGCTTTCGAGTTGCTCGTCGAGGGTTTCGAGCTTTTCTTCGAGCGCTTCGATCTGAAAATCGCCAAGGAGGTCTTCGTGGCTGAAGAGTTCGGGCTTTCGCAGGGTGCGCAGGACGTGCTCCAGGACCAGATGCGTGCCGTAGGTGGCGCGGGCCTCGTCCAGGACGGTTTCGGCGCGCAGTTGCTCAAAGCCCTCGGCGGTGCGGACCCAGCCAAGGACGCGCCGGGCAAGCTCCAGGCGGCCCTGGGCTTCTTCCTGGGGGGTTTCGTGCAGGACGGTGGTGTATTTGAAAAAGAGGGTGAAGACGTCCTGGGCCAGCGCACCAAAGCCGGGATGGAGCTTCAGGCCGGAGTCGATCCGCTCGGCCAACGTGGCGCTGTGGGCCACGGCGCGGCCAAAGGCGGCCTCGTCGTAGGCGTCGCGGGCCACCAGCGCGGGATACGGGCGCTGGTCTGTCGACCGCTCCCCCATCACATCTCCTCCAGGATCTGGCGCTGGATGCCTTCCACCTCACCCAGCAGGCGTTTGACCTCGCTGGTGCGGCGGCCTCGGGCCACGGCGCCCTCGACCAATTCGCTGAGCTTGGCGTGCAGGCGCTTGAGTTTGGTGTGGGCCTCGATGCTGGCGCGCATGGCCATTTCGGCGTCGTGCCAGGGTTTGAGGGCGTAGTCGCGGACCTCGCGGGCCTGGAAGACAAGCTCTCTGGCTTTCTCTTCGTGGCCCGCAAAGACCTCCTGGATGGTCAGGCGGACCTCTTCGGCCTCGCTGGGGTCGTTCCACAGGACGTGGACCAGGCGCGCCATGTCCTCTTGCTGGACTTCGCCGCGGCCATCGACCAGGGCGTAGGCCTTGAGCAGGTGGACGGCTTTGCGGTAGCGGCGGTCGCTGGCCACGATGCCCTTGGCCACAAGGCGCCGGCGCAGATCGACAAGATCGCCCAGGTAGCCGTTGTGGATTTTGACCCGCGAGACCTGTTGGCGCAGCGCCTCAAGCTCCACCAGCGTCAGCGTGGTGACCGGTCCCTGGGGTTTGGCGTCGTCCATGGAGAGCATCTTCAGGAAGCGAAAATCCTCTTGGATGTAGTCGACCGAGAAGCGCAGCAGAAAGCGGTCGTAGAGCGCCATCAGTTCGCCCTCTTCAGGCAGCTCATTGCTGGCGCCGATGAGGGAGATCAGCGGGACGGGCACGGAGCGCTGGCCGTTGTGGAAGATGCGCTCGTTGATGAGTGAGAGGAGGCTGTTGAGGATGGCGCTGTTGGCCTTGAAGATCTCGTCGAGGAAGGCGATGTGGGCCTGGGGGAGCTTGCCGGTGGTGACGCGCTCGTAGCGGTCTTCTTCAAGCGCGCGCAGGCTGATGGCGCCGTAGAGCTCTTCGGGGGTGGAGAAGCGTGTCAGGAGCCAGCCAAAGTAGTCGGCGCCGTGGATGCGGCCACACAGCTCGACCGCCAGCATGCTCTTTGCGGTGCCGACGGGGCCCAGCAAGAGGGCGTGTTCCCCGGCGAGCATGGCGGCCAGGAGCCCCCGGATCTCTTCGTCGCGCTCCATAAAGCGCTGGCTCATCTCTTTGTAGATCCTGCCAAGCTTATCCATCTGCCCTCCACGTGATTCTGCGCTGGCGTCCCTGGTCTATGATGCTCTATCTTCGACACCAAAGGAACCGCGGACAAGAGGCCGGGCAAAGATGACTGGCCTGTCGGGTCCCGTTTGAATGATGCTTTAAAGGCTCCCCGGCGCTTGGTGAAATCGACGTTCTTTGTTTGTGAAGGCTTGCTGGCACGTTTTGAAAGGGTTTTAGATTCATGGTGGCTCCCGTCGACATTCTGGAGGTGCTGCGCGCGGTTTTGCACTCGTCCCGGCCCGATTGGTTGGAGTTGGGCGCGGTTCTAGGGTCAATGGACGACGTCCCGGACGCGGTGGTGGTCTGGGATTATTTGGGGGACGTGGCCGCGCAGCGCCGTGATGAAGGCGGTCGGCATGCCTGGGCGTTGACCTGGTTGTTGATGGAGCATGCCCCTGAGCACCCTTCTTGTCCTGGGTTTGACAGCGTGGACGTGGGTTTTGTGCCGCAAGAGCGTCGTTTTTTGTGTTTGGCGGCTGCGGCGAGGCGGGAGCGAGGGTCGGCGCCAGCAGATTTTGCTTTGCGTTGGGCTGAGTGTGTTGATGCCGACGCCCTGAGCTTGTCGGCGGCGCTCGATGGTTTGTTGACGGCGATGACGCTGGCGGCCTGTCGGCCTGAGCCGCGCGACCCGATGTTGGCCCAGCGGCTGTGTTCGATCGCTCGTGGGGCGCGGGGTTGGGACGCCGAGACCCACGGGCGAGCCCTTTTGGGGCGGTCAGTGCGTCCAAATGTGGATTTGTTTGAGCGGCTGTGGGGGACGTTGACGGAGCAGGTGGGGGTGTATTTCCTCAACCGTGCGTCCAGGGCGCCGATCGCGGCCCGTGAGGTGCGTTATGCGTCGTTGGGGGCGTTTGCCCAGGTGGCGTGTCCGGCCAGCGCGATTTTGTCGTTGACGCGCCCGCATTGGGTGTGGACGGCCGAGGATCGGGATGCGATCTGCGCGCGGTTGTGGGCCGAGGCGGCCAACGTGATGGTGCGGGCGGAGTTTTTGTTGCCGAACTGGTCCCAGCGCGATGGGTTGGTGCGTCAGCAGCCGGGGCCGTCTTTGACGGGGGTGGACGGGACCCATGCGTTGGAGATTGGTTTGTCGGCGGCGGAGTCGATGGCGGCGTTGGGGCAGCGGGAGGCGTCGGCGGCGGTGGCCGATGTGCTCCATCATCGTTTGATGGCGCATGAACCTGTGTCTGCGTTGATGTTTGGGTACATCCGATGGGCAGCGCGCCTCATCAGTATATGAGAGGTTGTCCAGCAGGTGGGGGCTTGTCCCGCGCTTTTGGGTGACCTGGGTGCAGAGATGACAACGGCGAGCACGGGCTCGCAATGAGAGGAGATGGACGCGATGGCCGATGTGACCCGTTTGGATGAGGCGCAGATCGCTGCGCACCTGGAGCAGACCCCTGGCTGGGGGCGCGAAGGGGATGAAATCAAGCGCGCCTTTGAGTTTGAGAACTTCCAGCAGGCCTTTGGTTTCCTGGCCCAGGTGGCGATCCTGGCCGAGAAGGCCGACCATCACCCAGAGATCTGGAACGTGTACAATCAGGTGCGTCTGGCGCTGACCACCCACGACGCCGATGGCCTGACGCACAAGGATTTTGCGCTGGCCGCCCAGATCAATGCCATTGGTCAGTAGCAAGGGGCTTAAGAGACGATGAATCGATACATTGTGGCGCTGATGATGGCGCCGATGTGGCTGGCGACGGCCTGCGCGACGACGCCTGCGACGGTCGAGCCGCCGCCGACGACCGGGACGCTCTTGCAGCCGGGCATCTACCGGGTGGCGGACGGGGCCGAGGTGCCCGCCGAGGTCTTCTTTGATGACCTGGAGCAGGCCAAGATCGTCTATGTGGGTGAAACGCACGACAACGCGGCGCACCACATGGTGCAGACGGCGGTTTTGGAGGAGTTGTCCAGGCGCGCGCCGGGGAAGGTGGGGCTTGGGATGGAGATGTTCCACCGGCCCTTCCAGAGCGTGTTGGACGATTATGCGCGCTCGCAGATCGACGAAGAGACCATGTTGGAGCGCGCCGAGTACGAGGAGCGCTGGGGTTTCGACTTTGGGTTTTATCGGCCGATGATGACGTTGATGCGCTTGCAAGGCAGCCCCATTGCGGCGCTCAACGCGCCCAAGGAGTTGACCCGCAAGATCAGCCGCGAGGGCTTGGACGCGCTCAACGAGGCCGAAAAGGCCCAGATCCCGCCGTCGTTCCACGAGGACAACCCGCCGCACCGGGAGATGTTCAAGCAGGCGATGGGGAGCTTCCACCACGGGATGGATGAGGCCACTTTTGAGCGCTTTTACCACGCCCAGGTGATGTGGGACTCGACGATGGCGATGAGCGCGGTGCAGTGCTTTGAGCGCCACCCGCAGCTTGCGCGTTTGGTGGTGGTGGCCGGGATGTACCACGTGCAGCAGGGCCTTGGCATCCCGTTTCATGTGGAGAAGCAGGCCGGTTTTGAGGGCCGGATTGTGATCCCCGCCCAGTTTGGCGGTGAAGAGCCCGTTTACGCCGAGGACATCATCGGCTCGGACGCCGGAGACTACATCTGGGTCTACGAGCTGCCCGAGGGGTCACAACCCTCCGTCGACAACCCGCACGAGGGTTGATGCCTGCGCGTTGGTCGTTTTTTGTCATAGAGTGACAGTTTGTGTTGCCACCTGGGAGACCTTTTGGCCTTTGTGGTGGGGTGCGTTTTGTCCGATCGAGGGGGGGCAGATGTTTGTCCACTCTGGTTTGGGTGATGTTTTGGAGTCTGGTTGGGTGTCGTCATCAAGGCGGTCGGTGAAATTTTTTGTCAGTGAGTGACGTTTTTGGCAAGGTTGTTGCGATGTCGGGTTGGTGTCTGAGCATCGCAGGACCAACCAAGGAGGCACACGCCATGACCGTCACACACAAAAATCAGGGTTTGATCGCGCTCTTTTCACTTCTGATGCTCGCGGCAGTGCTCTTGGGTTCCGCCACTGCTCAGTCCCAGGAGACGCCTAGCAAGGCGGGGACCCGATGGGCGACCGATCCGTTTTTGGACCGCAGCACAGCAGTGGATGCCCACAGCAGCCTAGCGGGTCCCAACGGCCTCGGGGGTGCCACAGTCACGCAGACCTTCTCGGAAGACTTTGCGTTGAGTGTGGGGGCGGGGTCTGGTTTGACAGGGGCGGGGGTGTCGGTCATGCCCAGATTGACCTTCCTGGGCGGTCTGGGCGGCCCTTACCGGAACCACGCCTTGAGCGTAGGATTGGGGGCGTCTGTTTTTACCTTGGACACAGACGCTCAGTTTATCTGCATCCTCGACTGCTACAACCCGCGTGTCAGAGCCGACGCTGCTTTGTGGCTCAACGGCGAATTGGCCTATACCTACCAGCACCACGAGGGTTTTCGCCTGGGCGGTTACCTCGGTGTGACGTCTCTTATGGCTGGACACAATGTGCGCTACGGTGAGCCAGACGTGGGTGGGTTGGAGCCTGGAAAGCTTGAAGACAGCGGCATTTACCTTGGCCTTGTGCCTTACGCAGGCGTGTTTGTTGGCTTTGCCTTTTGATGAAGGGCGGTGTGTTCAGGCGTTCCAGATCATGATGCCGCCGAGGATGCCAGCGGAGTTGTCCACCAGGTGGACATCGTCGCCCAACTCGCCGGGGGCAAAATGGCGCGCGTTGCCGCCGCCGACGTAGAGCGCGTCAAAGTTGGTCAGCACGCGCATGTTGCCGATGGCCTCGACCACCAGCGCCTTCCAGGGCTCCATGCCCAGCGCTTTGTAGGAGGCGTCGCCCAGGAGCTTGTCGTAGGTCTGACCGTCCCGGAAGGGGTGGTGGGCCATCTCCAGGTGGGGTCCCAGCTTGCCGTCGATGTAAATGCCGGTGCCAAAGCCGGTGCCCAGCGTGATGACCATCTCCAGACCCTGGCCTTTGACCACGGCCAGACCCTGCATGTCGGCGTCGTTGATGATCTTGATGGGTTTGTCGCCCAGCGCCTTGCCCAGGCTGGCGCCCAGGTTGTGGCCCTGCCAGTCGGGTGTGCCCAGGTTGGGGGCCGTCAGGATCACGCCCTTGCGCACCACGCCAGGGAAGCCCACTGAGACTCTGTCAAAGGCCGGCAGCGGCTCAACCAACGCCGAGAGCGTCTCGACCATCACCGCAGGAGGGCAGGGTTTGGGGGTGGACACGCGGACGCGGTCGACGACCATCTTGCCGTCTTGATCCAGGACCGAGGCCTTGAGCCCAGTGCCGCCGATGTCGATGGACAGAGTGTGAGTGCTTTGGGTCATCTTGTTGGTGTTCTCCCTTCTGAACCCAACACACAAGGAGCCAACCTGCGTGGGGACGCTTTGAGCGTCCCGGCGTAAGCCAGTCCGTTTGAGCTTGGGTCCAAGCTGAGACAAATGGATGATTGAGCCCTGGTGTGTGGGACAACGCGCATGGCACACACCAGGCAAAGACAAGCGTCAGAACACCCACAGGAGCGCGCTGACAAGGACATCAAAGTGTCCTTGGAGGTTACGCCTCTTTGGGGGTCTTGTCGACTCTGAAGACGAAGGTTGTGATGATCCAGAAGAGCATCAGCGTGGCCACAAAGGCGATCATGGCGCCGATGGCCGCGCGGGGCCAGGGGCTGTCGGCGACCTCGGCTTCGAGCGTGCTCAGCGCCCTGGTGCGGGTCTGGTTGAGCTCGCTGGTGATCCGCTCGTGCCTGGCCACCTCGGCGTTGCGCGCCGTCTCAAGTTTTTTGAGCATCGGCCGGCGTTGGGGATTGCCGGGGGTTTTGCGGATCTTTTCGCTGCGCTCATCAATGCCCGAGATGGTCTTGTAGTGGAGCTTCTCCTCTTGATCCATCCCGGTCTTGAAGGTCTTCGCGATGGGCGCGGCCTTGGCGGTGTAGGCCTCGGTCTCTTTGGCGGACGGCGTTGAGTTGTAGCCGATCATGGCTCCGAGCAGCGCCACCACCACAGCCACCATAAGGGCGATGATGGAGCGCGAGGATTGCTCCTGGGCGTTGCGCTCATCGATCTGGCGCCCCACGGCAGGCTCCATCCCCGGCAGCGCTCCGTCCTGGCCATCGAGATAGCGCGCGGGGGACAGCGGCCGCGAATCCTCGGTCGAGAACGACGGCGACGGGACCTGCATCGGAGCGCTCTTGCCGCCGAAGTTGATCATGTCGGCGGTGGGCACCTGGGTCAGAGCAGGGGGCGCAGGCGGTGCGGGCGGCGCAGGCGGCGCCGCGATGGTGCCCGGTTTGCGCCCTCCCAGCAGCGGCTTGACGACGCTGTTGCGGCTCTCGGCCTCGCGTCTGGCGCGCAGGTACTCTGCGTCGATGTCACCGATGAGCATGTCGCCGTCAATGGACACCGAGCTGTCCATCGACAGGCTCGCTTCGGGTGCCATTGACGGTGTGTCGCCAAACCCCGGCAACGCCGCGCCAGCCATGGGCATCATCGGAGCTGGCTGCGCCCGGCCATTGACGATCACCTTCAACGCCGATGACGTCACCAGGACCACTGCGCTGTTGTCCTGATAGAGCCCCAACGACAACACCGAGTCGTCGTCCTCGTAGGCGTCCATCAGTTCTTGGGTGTCCAGACGCCACACGCCCACGTTGCGCTCAAATGAACATGAGTAAAGGACGGTACCATCGGGGCTGAATGCCAGGTCGTAGACCGAATCCCCGTGCATCATGGGCTCGCCAAACGGCTGCGCAGCGGCCATGTCCCACAGCTTGATCACCGCATCAAAGCCGCCGGTGGCCAACAAGTACCCCACCGGCCCAAAGCTGACCGTGCTGACCTCGCCGTCGTGACCCTGGAAGTAGGCCAACTGTTGACCGGTCACCACGTCCCAAACCGAGACGTTGCCGTCTGCGTCGCCGCAGGCCACCAAGAGGTCATCCTGGCTGAAGGCCACGCTGCGATACGGCGCCCCCTCAAGCATGCACTGGCTGATGATCTGATGGTTGAGCACGCTCCACACCACCATGCGCCCATCATTGCTGGCGCTGGCCAGAAGCTCGCCGCTGTGGCTGAAGGCCACCGCGTGGACCGCCTGCTGATCACCTTCCAATGAGATCAACTCGGACATGGAGTTGCCGCCAGGGCCCATGGCGATCAAACGCACGCTGTTGCCGCAAGCCACCGCGCAGGTCTTGCCGTCGCGCGACAGCGCCAGATCACGGATGGGCAACGGCGCGCTGCTCATCGGGCCATTGGGCCCCAACACCATCACCCCGGTCATCTCGCCGACCGAACCCTTGCCACCGGTCAGGTGGATCGACTGGATATGGTGGTTGGCCGGGATGTTCCACAGGTCAAGGCGGCTCTCGGCGCCGTAATAAGCCGTCACCGCCGTCTGGCGAGAAGGATGAACGCACACGCCCACGTTGGCGCTCAATTGGTGTGAAAGCACACTCTGAAGCTCGAACGCGCTCTGTCCACGCCGCGCCCCTAGCACCTCTGGTGTAAATGCTCCCACTGAGCCGTTGCCACCCATCAACTCCCCCGATCATGTCCTCGGCCCTGACTCGCCAACGCCGTCACCCTTCATCTCGTGGCATTGTGCTACGAGCATGAGAAGAAACATCCGATAGTATCGGTGATCTTCCCTCCGCTGTATACCCCAACAACCGTAGGGCTGAAACAATCCAGTACGCCATGAACCCACACACTGCGACCTCAAACGCCACCACACACCCCCACAGGCCTGCTCGGGACGGAAGCGCAACGTCTGTGTACCCCCGTTGATACGGAAACGAGCGGGCATTGGATTTTTTTCTGCGGTGTCTTTGAGATCTTTTTGCGCCCCCCGTCGTTCACACCCCACGCACCAGAGTTTGTGGCGACAGATTTTTGCGTTGAAGCACAACGATCAAGGAGGCGCTATGGTGATCACAAAGCGCGCAGTGGCGGCTTGGGCCGGGTGGATGATGGTTTGGACCGCGCTGGGCTGTACCCAGCCGTCCCAGGAGCGCACCGATGGACAGGGCGCCTCCCAATCCAGCGACAATCAAGCCAGCGCCGTAGAGCCGGTGGCCTGGGGTGAAGTGGCGGCCGTCCAGGGCGATGGGGCGCTGTCTTTGTGCCGGCCCCAATGTCAGAGCGCGGCAGTGGGCGCCCCCGTGGAGCTTGGGGCCAACATCAGCACTGATCAGGCCGCCCGGGCCACGCTGCGCCTGGGCGATGGCACGCGCGTGGTCATCGACACGGGCGCGCGTTTGTCGATGGTCGACAAGGACCGGATGCGTCTGGAGTCTGGGCGCATGGTCCTTGAGACCGCCAGTGATCTGAAAGTCGAGACCCCCCACGGCCTTGTTCAAGCCCGTCCCGGTGCCATGACCATCACCGCTGAGGCTCAGCGCACGCGTCTTGGTGTCATCTCGGGCCAACTGGGGGGGGGGGAGGGCAACGACGCCCAACTCATGACCGCAGGCCAATCGGGCGTGCTGGGCTCCGGGCAGACGCTGGAGATGTTGCCCGGCGTCAATCTGGCCTATCAAACCGCATGGTCCAGGGAGATGACTGTGGAGGCCGAGGAGTCGAATGCCGGTGATGAAGCACCGCGCGGCATCGGCTCCATTCACGGCAAGGACCCGGCCTCGCGTCGGATCTTGCCCGAGGCGATCACCATCCCCGAACTCAAGGTCCACGCCACCGTCCGCGAGCGCGTCGCGCGCACTGAAATCGAGCAGGTCTTTGAAAACACCACCAACCGCACCCTGGAAGGGATCTACACCTTTCCGCTGCCGCCCGATGCGTCAATCGTGCGTTTCGGCATGGAGATCAAGGGCGAGATGATGGAGGGCGAGATCGTCGAGCGCGGCCGCGCCAACCAGATCTTCAATTCTGTGGTGGCCGATTACATGCGTCCCAAAGATCCCGCCATGTTGGAGTGGGTCGGCGGCAACACCTTCCGCATCCGGATTTTCCCCATTTTTCCCAAAGCGCGCCAGCGTGTGGTCTTGTGGTACACCCAGGCCGTCAGCGGCGCCGGGGCTGATCGCCGCTACACCTATCCGTTGCCGCGCACCGGCAAGATCGGGATCGACAACTTTGCCTTCTCGGCCGACATCAACACCCCCGGTCAGCTTCAACAGGTGCGCACCCCGCTCTACGCCAGCTCTGTCGACACCAGTGGTCAGCGCGCCAGCGTCCAGTTCAACAAAGAGAACTTCCATCCTCGCCAGGACATGGTCATGGAGTGGGCGTCGGCAGAGCGCACGGATGCGACTGTTTTTGCTGGTGCCGATCGGCGTGCCGGACAGGACCCCTATTTTATGATGGTCCTGAGGCCTTCATTGTCGGCCTTCAAGGCGCCGGAAGAGGGCGGCGGCACCCAGAGCGGTGCTGGCGCAGGTCCTCGTGATCACCTCTTTATTGTGGACACCTCGTACAACACCCCCGATGGGGACTTGAAGGCGGCCTCGGCGGCGGTGGCGGCCTATGTCTCCACGCTTGGGCCCGACGATCGCTTTATGGTCATGGCCGCCAACCAAAGCACCACGTTGTGGAAACCCCAGATGTCCAGGGTCAACAGCGCGCACCTCAAAGACGCGGTGTCGTTCCTGGACAAGCAGCAGCCCGGCGGGGCCAGCGATCTGGAGGGGGCGCTGCGAGAGGGCGCCCGCGTGCTGCGCGGCTCCACCAAACCCGTGGTGGTCTACATCGGAGATGGCCAGGCGACTTTGGGCGAGACGCGCCACTGGCCGCTGCTCGATGCGCTGGATCAGTCTTTGGGCTCCGTGTCGGCCACGGTGCACGCCATTGGTCTTGGCAGTCAGGCCAATGTGGCCCTCTTGCGGGCGCTGACGCGCCGCTTTGCTGGGGCCACGGCGATGATCAACCGCGGTGAGGATGTGCCAGGGCGAGTGCGCGAGATGGCGCTGGCCACGCGCAGACCGGCGCTGCGTCAGGTGACCGCGGCCTTCAGCTCCGACAAGATCGATCTGGTCTATCCCACGCGTTTGCCCACGCTCTACGCGGGCGATGAGGTGGTGTTGGTGGGGCGTTTTAAGGGCAAGGTGGATGGTCAGGTCACGCTGACCGGGCTTGTGGGCGATGAGCCCTTTGCGCAGCCTTTCCGGGTCAAATTGGCCCAGGAGCAGGCCCAGCCGCGCAGCTTTGTGCCCAGGCTATGGGCCCAGCAGCACATCGAGCACCTGACCCTCCACGGTGAAGGCAAGCGAAACGCCGAGATCATCGAAACCAGCACGCAGCACACCGTGCTCAGCCGCTTGACGACATTCCTGGTTCTTGAAAGCGAGCGCATGTACCAGCGCTTCAGGGTCGACCGCGACCGCAACCGCGATTACTGGAAACAAGATCTTGGCTCGCTGGACGAGGGCGAAGAAGAGCAGGGCGACGAAGACGGCGATAAAGCCGCAGAGACCAAGACGCTCAGCCCCGCCCAGCGCGAAACCCGTCGCTTGCAAGGCCAGGAGAGTGGGCCTTTGTTCAAGGACCTGGGCGATGCCGAGGCGGAGTCTTTGGACAATGATGTGCTTGCGCAGCCCAACGCGGCTCCGGCAGCGGAGCCAGTGTTCCAAGACTCGCCCATGCCCGATGCCAAACCGATGGCGGGCGCAAACCGGAACACTGGGGGCTTCAACGAAGGGATCGACGATTTGCTTGGTGACATGCCTGCCGCGCCCAGGGGCAACGTGGGCGGCAAGCGGGGCAACAAGGACGTGACCACCAAAAGGCCGGCCCCCGCGCCCCGAGGTCCCAGTGACGCCCGTGATGCGGCGCCGGTGATGCCCAAAGAAGAGTCCAAGGGGCGTGCGTCCAGCCGCCCTGCGGCCAAAGCGAAGCCCAGGCGCCCGCGTCGGGCCAAAAAATCACTCAACGCCTTTGATGGTGGTGGTGGCGGAGGAGGGTGGGCGCCGCCGCCCCCGCCGCGTGCGACCATCCGCAGTGTGTCGCCCGAGCCTGGTCAGATCAATGCCAAGGTTCAGGCGCGCTTTGAGGAAAGCATCAAGCGCGAGCCGCTCAAGCGGACCCACCGTCTGAAGCTGATCAACGCTTTGATGCGCGCTGGCGATGCGCAAGAGGCTCGCCGTGCGTTGGAGTCCTGGTTGGAGCGCGACCCGCTGCACGCCCGTGTGCACTGGATGTTGGGCGATGTGTTGGCGCGCCTGGGTGAGCACGACGCGGCGCGCCTGCACTTTGGCAACGCGGTGGAGCTGGCGCCGGGGGATTCGGAGGCGCTGCACCGCTGGGCGCTGAGCTTGATGATGCGCGGTGAGCACAAGTTGGCGGCGTCGGCACTGCGCACGGTGGCGGCGCAGACGGGCTCGGTGGATTACGGTTTGGATCTGGTGGCGGTCGAGGCGCTGGTGGCGCCGTTGGAGGCCCGCGCGCGTCTGGCGGCGTTGAGGGCCAACACGGCGCTGAACAAAGCGCAGACCGAGCGGGCCGATGGGCTGGCCACGGTGCTTGTCAGCGGCCGCGGCGACGCCCTTGAGGGGATGCCGGGCGCCGAGCGCAAGCCGCGCGGCGCGATGCTGGTGACCATGGGCTGGCAAGGGGACGTGGATTTGGACTTGTCGTTGGTTCTGCCCTACGGCGAGCGGATCAGCCCCGACATGCCTCGCTCGACCCGTGGGGGTGGGCGGCGCGGTTATGTGGCCACCCAGAGCCCTCGTGGTTTGCCGGTGGGCGATGCAGCGCGCACGCCGTTGGAGGCCATCGCGGCGTCTTGGGCAGGGCGCGGGCGTTACCTGGTGGAGGTCACGCGGCGCGACGCAGGCCAGCAGCCCGTCCAGGCCTGGGTGAAGGTGCGGGCGATGGGGGTGACGCGCACCTTCCAGATCACTGTGCCTGCGGGGGCTCGCAGCGCCCGCGTGGCGTCCATTCAGGTCAATTACTGAGTGGCGCTCCGGAACAAGAAAGCACCAACTTATCTGGTCCCTTCGTATCCCCATTGCCCGGCCTGCCATTGAAGCGCGCTTGAAGTTCTGATATGGACGAGGATTGGGAACATTTGAGTGTATGATGGGTCAGGTGCCCTTATGATATTGTTCGTTTGCCGCTGGTGAATTGAGCTGGGCCTGGTTCGTGCGTGTTATGTTGGTGTTGTTCCGGAGGTTGTCGCTGTGATTTGCTACCGTTGCGGACATAATGTGCCCGACCGGGCGTTGAAGTGCTCCAACTGTGGGGCTGAGCTTGGCTCGGCGACCCGCGCGATGAAGATCCCCCGTGGGTCGATCAAAGCACTGCGCCAACGCCGCGCCAAGCATGAAAGTGGTGACGTGCCGTTTAAGAGCGGCGATCTCATCGCTGGCCGCTACGAAGTGCGCGACACCGTCGGGGAAGGGCCTTTCGGGATCGTCTTCAAGACCTTTGATCAGGAACTGGAGAGCGAGGTCGCCGTCAAGGTCCTCCACGAGCGCTGCGTCAGCGGTCAGGAGGGCCAGGAGCGCTTCGAGACCGCCGTGCGCCAGGCTCGCCGTTTGTCCCAGCCCAACATCGTGCGTCTCCATGACAGCGGCCAGGATCGCGACCGCGCCTTTGTGGCCATGCAGCTGCTCGAAGGGCTCAACCTGCGCAAGGTCATGGGCCTGCGTCAGGAAAAAGAGGAGCCCTTCGGCCTTGAAGAGATCGTGCCGTTGCTCAAGCAGATCGACAAGGCCTTGGAGTATTGCCACCGCAGCGGTTTTCACGGTGACCTCAAGCCCGAAAACATCATCCTCCAACACGAGCGCCTGAAAATCACGGACTTCTTTATCCATGATGCGCTGGGGGCCGAGGCCTTTCACAAGGCCAGCAGCCAAAGCGTCTACATGGCCCCCGAGCGCAAGCTCGACGCCAACGACGCCGGACCGGCTGCCGACGTCTATGCTGTGGCGGTCATCACCGCCGAGCTGCTGCGTGGCAAACCCTTCGGAGACGATCCGCTCGACGCGCCCACGATTCACAACCCTGCGTTGCCCGCGCTGGTGGATCAGATCATCGAGCGTGCCACGGCACAAGACCCCGCCGAGCGCTTTGAGAGTGTGGGGGGGTTTGTGGAAGCGCTGGTAGACATCGAGCGTGCGCCAGTGTTGGAGGTGGGCGAAGACGATCTGCTGCCCAACGACACCGCCATCTACCGCCTTGATGACGAACCGCCCAGCTCTCCCTCGGCCGACTTCAACCCGCTGGACATCCCCACCCCGATGG
>CAKZKQ010000656.1 GCA_937123825.1 uncultured Pseudomonadota bacterium | reverse complement strand
TTTGCCTCTTGTGTGTGCCCAACCTCCTTGTACGGCCAAATGGTTTGCGGCACCACACCGTCTTGAACCTCACTTAAGAATCGTTTGTAACGAGGCTTGTTTTTACGCTCCTTCCCCCACCAAATTCTATTATCAGCATCTAAGCTTTGAAACTTATCCTCAGAAACACTCCAATAGCGACCATCGGGTGGAGAAAACTCAAGACCAGTAGGTCCTGTAATTGTGTATTGACCATCTGCGTAAAAATTGCGTGCGGCAAGATCACTTGACGTCCACGGACCACGAGGATCATCATCAGGGTTAGAATAACGTGCCTTAGCCTCTTCCGTTCTAGGCAAAAGGAAGGGCCGCCATTGCTCAAGGCGCCTTCCGTACACACTCAAAAACCTGCGAATGTAAGCAGTGATATGATCGTGATCTTCTGAAAAATGTTTCGCGGTGTTTTTGGGGGCAAACACTTTTTGCCAGACAACATGAGTCGCAAAGTTCTCCTCGCCAAAAACATCATCCATGAGATATCTCAAACGAGGTTGTTCGTTTTCGTCCAATGTGACAAAAATACAACCATCGTCCGACATCATGTTTCGAGCCACATTCAAACGGCTCTCCATCATGGTCAACCAGGTCGAATGGCGCTCAAATTCATCCTTGTAGATGAAGCCGTCATTGCCTGTGTTGTAAGGCGGATCAATGAAAACACAGTCGATTTTGTCTGATAGCCATGGCTCCAGGGTACGCAACGCCGCATAATTTTCCGCGTGAACCAACACACCGTCGGTGGCCTGGTGCAGATCATCAAAACAGGCAAGCGCATCGCTGGCAAAAGTGGGGTCAGATGTCTTAAAAAGCCGCGTATCAACCACCAACGTGGGATGGGCTTTGAGCACATCCACGGTGATTGGCCCCTCCAAGCCAAAGAGCTTGTGCCAGGCTTTCAACTGCTCTTCATTGGCGATGATGCGCTCATGCAACGCAGGCGGCAAACAACGCAGTGAAATCAACCAATCAGAGCCTAGAACAAACTTCCTCTTCTCAAAGAGACGCGCCTGAAAACGCTCCATGCTGTCCATAAAATCGATCAACGCACGACCAATTTGACGCAACGCTTTCATCTTCAGCAACTTATCGGCAAGCACTTCTGGGTTGGTCAGCGCGTCGAGCGGCAAATACTCCGATTTGAGGTAGAAATCCAACTCGTCGCGCAAAAAATCTCCCAACTGAGGGTGCACAAAATAGTCTACGCGATGCTTGGTTGAATATCGTCGCAAATGACGCCTCAAAAAGACCTTGGACAGCGGCGACTTTTCACCAGAGAGCTTCTTGGACTCCAAAGCACGCTCAACAAACCACTTTTGACACTGAAGACCATTGCCATCGGCCTTCTTGGCCTTCTTAAAGGCCCGCTCCTCTTGGACGCTCATGGGCCTGAAGGCAAAGGGGATCACCAACGTCTTATCGGCTTTGACCACCTTGACGCCGCTGAGGATCGGCACAAAATAGCGCGTCGAACCCTTGGTGTTGTCGCGCTCTTCGTCGGCCTCGACCAACTCCAAACGCAACCTCCACCCGCTCTTGTCAAGCGCCTGATAGACCTTGAGCTCCTCCGCAGTTTTGATGTAGTGGCTCCCCTTGGTCTTCCAATGAAAGTGCGTATCCTGGCCATTGTACGCCACGCTGAACCCACCGCGCGCACCACGACGCATCTGGGGCAGAAAGTCACCGTCGTTGTAGTAGCGGGAGAAAAATGTGTAGAGGTGATTGTAAAGATCCGCCTCTTCACTCTTCCCCATGACCGCCTTGACCTTCAGCCTGTCCAAGTCATCGCGCAATTTCACAAACGACTTTCCAGCCGGTGTCTGTGCCAACGTTGGATTCAAAGCCCCCAACCCATCAAAAGCCTTGGGAATCCCCAGCATTTGAGACACTTGCAAGAGCTTGGCGCGCGACTCCTCCAAACGCGCCTCCATCTCCTCAAGCCGCCCAGCAGCGTGCTCGCCCATCACCCCCTCAATGA
Organism: uncultured Pseudomonadota bacterium; assembly: GCA_937123825.1. GTDB lineage: Bacteria > Myxococcota_A > Bradymonadia > Bradymonadales > CAKZKQ01. The sequence continues at coordinate 7,755 of CAKZKQ010000656.1, read as the reverse complement.
TCTTTGGCAGGCGCTCAGACAAAAACCGCTCGATCTCTGCTCGGCGGTAACGCAAAATCCTGTAGATGCCAAAATCCAGCTCCGCCAGATCCAGCTTGAGGATTTCTTCACGCAACAGTTTAGAGAAACGTTCCTGGGGGTGGGTCATGTCCTTCCTCTCATGTCCGCATCTGCGACCGCATCAAAAATAACAGCAGGCATTGAACGCCATTGACTAATCATCTGTTCATGCAATGTGTCAAGAAAGAATCTCCAACCACCTTCGCAACTGGAAAACATGCTTCATTGTTCCACAAAACACTTCCAACATGGCGCAAATGGTCTCAAATGTCGCTAAAATCGCTTCATAGGCAGTCATTACACCCCAAAAAAAGAACAATACACCCCCACAATCCACCTTTGAAGCATCAAAGCCACCTTTGAAACTTCAAAGCCACCTTTGAAGCCCCATAAGCGCCCACGAGAACTTTGTTGATGTGTCACAAAGCCCACTGTGCGATGACCATGGTTCGCTTGGAATGATGAGGCGAGCTCATGATAAAATGGCTCGCCTTTGAATCTACACCGCTCCAAAGCTGCCATGGCTGGGTTTAAATGGGCATCATAAGGTGCCCACTGACCATCTGGCGCGATGAAGTGGGTAAGATTACCAGAGCTTGTTCAGGAAGTTTGAGGAGAGCGGCGCTTGGCCAAGCCAAGCTGGATCAGGTAACTGCGGCGCGCGATGACGCTTTGAGCGATGGTGCTCCATTCCTTCCACCAAAGGTGCAGGTTGTGGAGATTGCTCAGGTGTTGCGCTGCGGCTTCATCATCGTCGCTGGGAAGCTCCAGGGGGATCGAGGGGAGGCTCTGGGCCTGCTCGATCAACCCGCGCAGGCGTTGGCGCTCCTGGGCGTTGAGGCCGCGACTGGCCAGCCGCTCCAAGGCCTGCAAGTCCAACGCGCGCGTGGCCTGACGTTCTGGGCTGCTTTCAAGTTCGTCGAGCCGATCCAAGAGCGTTCCCACAGCCAAGACCGCCCCTGGCCCCTGAGCCGCGCGCAGCCCCTTGGCAAAGATAAAATCACGCTGCTGCGGGAAGTGGCGCGCCAGCGTCACACGGACGATCTCAAACCAAGGCTCGTCCCACTGATCCAGCTCATCCATGGCAGCGGTGGCCAGATCGGCGTTGAGCAATTCAGGTTCCCCCAACGACGCAGGCACCGAACCCGCCTCTTGCTCAAGCAACGTCCACCCTTCCTTATGAACCTCTTGATCGTAACCGCGGGTCGCCAACAAACGGTAAATCGACCCATTGGCCGATACCGCTCGCAAAAATCTCAACACTCGCCCAGGAGCCTTCTCCAACGTGATGTCCGTCGGCATATCCACCATAAAACCTCCCCCTCAGTTCTGGATAAAGCGCCGCCATGACAGCATGCGCCCCAATCCGCTTGTATATTCAGGACCACATTTTGATAAATTACACCCACAAGAAAGCTGACGCAAGGCAGCATCTTTATAAGTGTCCAAAAGAAGGAGGCATTGAAAGGAGGGAAAACGACTCCGGCAGGATTCGAACCTGCGACCCACGGCTTAGGAGGCCGTTGCTCTATCCAACTGAGCTACGGAGCCAGGACCGATGCGATGTAGCAGCGCTCAGTGACCCACCAGATAAAACACAACGGCCCTTTGGTCAAGAGAGGTTTGCCCTTGAACCAAGGCTGTGCTACCTTCCTGAATAATGAATGGCGGTTCATTCAGCCATATCCACCTGGTTGTACGGCGCTGGCTTTAGACAAAGGCGCCCCTCTTTAGTGAAGGAGTATTGTGGTCATGACCGGTTCCCACATTGATAAGCGCGACATCGACTTTGTGCTTCATGAGCAGCTCGCCCTGACGGCCCTGACGGAATACGAGGCCTACGCGGGCATGACCCGTGAAGACTTTGACATGATCCTGGCCGAGTCGGTGCGCCTGTGTGACCAGGAGTTGGCGCCCATCAACGCCCAGGCCGACGCCCAGGGCTGTCGCCTTGAGAATGGCCGCGTGACCGTGCCCGAAGCCTTTGTGCAGGCCTACAAGAAGTACAGCGAGGGCGGCTGGGTGGCCCCGTCGATGAGCCCCGAGATGGGCGGCATGGGCCTGCCCTTTGCCGTGGCGCTGGCGATCTCTGAGATGGGCATCGCCTCGTGTGGATCGTTCATGTTCTACCCCGGGCTGACCTCCTCGGCGGGCCACGTCATTGAGAACTTTGCCTCCCCAGAGCTGCGCGACCTCGTTGTGCCAAAGCTCTACTCGGGTGAATGGACCGGCACCATGTGCCTGACCGAGCCCCAGGCCGGTACCGCCCTGGCCGACATCCACACCACCGCCACGCCCATCGAAGGCACCAACGAGTACCTCATCAAGGGCAACAAGATCTTCATCTCTGCTGGCGACCACCAGTTGACCGACAACATCGTCCACCTGGTCCTGGCCCGCGTGCCTGGCGACCCCCAGACGACCAAGGGCATCAGCCTCTTTGTGGTCCCCCGCGAGCGCTTCGACGCCACAGGCAAAATCACCGAGAGCAACGACGTGGCCGTCACCGCCATCGAGCACAAGATGGGCATCAACGGCTCTTCGACCTGTGCGCTGAGCTTTGGCGACAACGGTCAGTGCCGCGGCTACCTGGTCGGCGAGCAGCGCAAGGGCATCGTCTACATGTTCCAGATGATGAACGAGGCGCGGATCGCCTGCGGTGTGCAGGGCGTGGCGTTGGGCTCGTCGGCCTACTCCAAGGCGCTTGGCTACGCCAAAGAGCGCGTCCAGGGCGCCAAGGTCACCGACCGCTCCCCCGACGCCAAAAGCGTCGCCATCATCGAGCACCCCGACGTGCGCCGCAACCTCATGCTGGCCAAGTCCTACACCGAAGGCTGCCGCGCCCTGCTCTACCAGGCCGCCATCTACGCCGACCATGCCCATCATCACCCCGATGAGAAGGTCCGCACCAAGTACAACGACCTGATGGAGCTGCTGACGCCCATCTGCAAGGCGTACGCCACCGACAAGGGCTTCAAGGTCACCGAACTGGCCATCCAGATCCACGGCGGCTACGGCTACATCAAAGAGTACGGCGTCGAGCAGGACATGCGCGACTCCAAGATCGCCTCCATCTACGAAGGCACCAACGGCGTCCAGGCCCTCGACCTGCTGGGCCGCAAGATGCGCATGAAGGGCGGCGGCCTCTTCCTGACCTGGCTGCAAGAGACCAACAACTTCCTGCAAGCCAACGCCGACCATCCTCGCCTCTCCGGCCTCATCGCCCAGGTCGACAAGGCCAAAAACAAGCTCGCCGAGCTGGTCTTCGGCTTCATGGAGATGGGCAAGTCCGACCCCGAGGTCCTCATCCAGTCCGCCACGCCCTTCCTGGAGACCTTCGGCCACGTCGAAGTCGCTCGCCTGCTGGCCCACCAGGCCATCATCGCCGACGAAAAATTCCAGACCCTGGCCGCCAAGAAGAGCGCCGAGACCCCCGAGGCACTGCGCGCCCTCATCGAAGACAACGACGACGCGCGCTTCTACGACGGCAAGGTCAAGACGGCCCAGTTCTTTGCCAGCACCACCCTGCCCCACGTCTTTGCACTGGCCCGCAGCATCAAAAACAAAGACCGCAGCGCCCTGGACATCGTCTTTTGATGAACGCCCAGACCACAACGCTCGCCGTGGCCGCCCTCTTGTTGGCCACGGCGCTGATGGCGTGCCAACCCCCGGCCTCAGGCAGCAACTCGGACAAGTCCGCCCAAAAGGACACCCCCGCCGCCGCTGCCGCCAAAGCCGAGCCCATCGCCATCAACGCCGCCGACTACCACGCGGTCTGGCGCGACACCAAGCGCGGCGAACACCGCCACGCCGCCTGGCGCTCCTACCACAACCGCACGCTCAAGGTCAGCGGCGAGCTGGTGCGCCGCACCGAAGTCCTCGGGCAAGTCGAACTGGCGCTGCGCGGCGACGATGAAAACGGCGAGGTGGTTTGCACCGTCCCCAACGGCGTCGATGCCACCAAAGCCCGGATCGGACAGACCATCACCGTCCAGGGCATGGCCGATGACTGGCTCGTCGGCCCCCTTTTGCGCGACTGCACCCCCCAGCTTTGAGCTTCGGTGGGACCGATGCATATCGGCCCCTTTGTCGCAGCGACTCCCCAATCTCTCCCCGTCTGGAATACCCACACGCCTGCTGGAATTGGTATGAGGCGACGCCCTGGTGCGGCTGCGTCACTGAACGGCCTGTTCGGAAAGCACCCAGCGCGTTGTCACAAGCATCAAGTCAAATGCATGGGCATCGACCACGACGGCATCGGAATTGGCACGATGGCGCACTGGAGATGCGCCTGTGGCTGGCCGATGGGCGTTGCGCTCGGGCGAGGCTGATGGCATGATATGAGGAAGACATTTCTGGAGGATTCATGGCCGACGGCAAGGACAACACAAGCCGCAAGGAAGAGACGAGCGAGGGGCGTCGTCACGAAGACGCCGCGCTGGTCGCCCATCAGGTGATGGAGCAGATCGCCAACGCTCCCAGCGAAGAGGCCTACCGGGAGCTGCGCGACCAGCTGTGGTCGCTGGGCGACGCCGCCATCCCCGTCATGCGTCAGGCGCTGACCCAACGCAGCACGCGCCAGCGCATGGCCTCGGCCTGCAACCTGGGCCGCCTGGGCGATTACGCCAGCATCCCAGACCTGATCGCGCTGCTGGGCGATCCTTCCAGCCGCGTGCGCGAGATGGCCATCTTTGGCCTCGGCGTGCTGGGCCGCCCCCAGGCCATCAAGCCCATCCTGGCCTGCATGAGCGACTACGACTCCGACGTCCGCGTCCGAGCCCTCATCGCCCTGCGAGACCTGGGCTACAACCAGATGGAGAGCGTCCTCATCCAGGCCATGCGCGACGAGGCCTACAACGTCCGCGAGCAGGCCATGGGGTACCTGCGCACCGAGGCCAGCCCCGCCGCCCTCCACGTCGTCCTGCTGACGCTCCTTGAGCCCGAGATGAAGATGCAGGCCATGAGCGAGACCACGCTCGACCGCATCGTGCCCCAATGCGACAGCAGCCACTATCAGGCCCTGCGCGGTCGCATGACCCCTCGCCAGATCCGCCTGGTCCTCAACTACATCGAAGGCCGAAACCTCCACGAAGTCTGGGGCGGCCTGCACCACGCCCTGGTCAGCCTCATCAGCAGCCCCAGCCAGCAACGCGGCCTGGACAAATACGGACGCATCCTCAACGAAGAAGGCGAGCTTGAGTACCTTGAGCATGCCTTCATGCGCGATGAGACCGTCGACATGCTTGTCGACCACTTCACCGAGTCCGAGTCCAACCGCAGCATCCTGCTCATCGGCCCCGCAGGCTCCGGCAAGACCGCCGTCGTGCACGAACTCGTCCGCCGCCTCCAGGACAAGAACGCCCCCGTCACCGTCCTGGAGACCAACACCAGCGAGTTGATGACCAACACCCGATACCTGGGTGAGTGGGAGACAAAGCTCAAAGAGATGGCCAACGCGATCATGGAGCACGATCGCGAGGTCATCATCTACATGAAAAACCCCAACGATCTGCTTGGCGCCGGGGCCCACAGCAAGAGCGACGAGAGCTTCGCCGACTTCTTCAAGCCCTACCTGGAGCGCGGCGACCTGCGCATGCTGGCCGAAACCACCCAGGAGTCCCTCAAAGGCGGCCTGAGCCGGGATCCGGGCTTTTTGCGCCTCTTCCAGCAGGTCCGCCTGGACCCGATGACCTCTGCCCAGACCACCCAGCTTCTGGCCGCGCGCCTGCCGGGCCTACGCGGGCGCGGCGACCGCCCCGTCGAAGCCTCCATGGACACCCTGGAGCAGATCACCGACTTTGCCCGCTCCTTCTACACCCGCTCTCAGGCCCCAGGCCGAGCCTGCGACCTGCTCGACGACGTCATTGAGCACGTCGGGCGCAAACGCGCTCGCCAGTTGCCCAAAGACCACCCCATGGCGCTCCACGCCGAGGACGTGCCCGAGACCCTGGCCGAGACCACCGGCCTGGACATGGCGCTGCTCGACGACAAGGTGAGCCTGGATCTGGACCAGTGGCAGCGCTGGTTTGACCAACGCCTCGTCGCCCAGCCCCAGGCCCCCGCCTCGGTCCTCTCGCGCGTGGCCCTGGTCAAAGCAGGCATGCGCGACCCCGACCGCCCCTTGATGACCGCCTTCCTGGTCGGCCCCACCGGCGTCGGCAAAACCTACTTCGCGCGTCTGGTCGCCGAGCGGCTCTTTGGCGACCCCGAGCGCATGATCCGCTTCGATCTGTCCGAATACCAGGGCCGGTACTCCGTCGAAAAACTCGTCGGCTCGCCCCACAACAAAGACCGCGAAGGCCTGCTGACCGAAGCCATTCAGCAGCAGCCCTACTGCGTCCTGCTCCTCGACGAGTTCGAAAAGGCCGACCCCGAGGTCTACCACCTCTTCCTCCAGGTCCTCGACGAAGGCCGCCTGACCGACGCCCGAGGCCGCACCGCCGACTTCCGTCAGGCCATCATCCTGATGACCTCCAACCTGGGCGCCTCGCGCATCAACCCCACGCCGCTGGGCTTCGGCGAGGCCACCGGTCAGGTCCTCGACGGACACATCAAAAAGCGCATGGGCGAGGTCTTCCAACCGGAGTTTCTCAACCGCTTGGATGATGTGGTGGTCTTCCGGCCGCTGGACAAAGCCTCCATCCGCCAACTCGTCGACCTCGAAATCGCCCGCACCCTCGAGCGCCGAGGCTTCCGCCGCCGCAAACTCCGCCTCGAATTGACCGACCCCGCCCGAGACTGGCTCGCCCAACGCGGCTACTCCCCGCGCTTCGGCGCCCGCGAACTCAAGCGCTGCATCGAGCGAGAACTGCTCACCCAGGCCTCCAAGCTCCTCATCGGCGCCCCCCACAACACCGACGGCTGCACGCTCCACGTCGACGCCAACGATCTCGACGGCCTCATCATCCGGCTCATGGATCCCCCAGAGCCGCCCGACTCCCCCGAGCGGCCCCCCATCGACCCCTCCAACAGCCACCCACAGCTGCGCGCCCACCCCAGCCCCGACAAGCCCACCCGAGGCTCCTAAAACCCCACATCAAACGGCCCCAAAAGCCACCACAGCCCCCAAACCCCACATGAAACCCACCGACAAACCCCCGCGTGGACCTCTGCTCATCGACGAAGAGGTCCGCATCATCGGCGAAGCCGACCCCAACGCCCCCACAAACCCCTACTGGGACGACCAACACGAACCCCACCCCAACCCCGAGCTGGGCTGCATCCGCCGAGGCCTGTGCTGCAAGTCCAACCCCGGCTGGTTCGCCCCCGGTGAAGTCGAGCAAGCCGCCCAAAGCCTCAACATGGACCCCGACGAGTTTGTCCGCACCCACCTCGTCGTCGACTGGCTCGAAGACCCCGAAGGCAACAAGACCTACGTCTTCGCCCCCGCCAAACTCGGCCGAGACAACAAACCCCTCGAACCCACCGGCGCCAACGTCTCGCGCCTCTACGGCCTGCTCAAAGGCCCCTGCATCTTCTACACCCACGCCCAACGCGCCTGCCTCATCTACAAAGCCCGACCCAGCGAATGCCGCCAATACATCTGCACCGAGAACGCTTTCCATAGACCCGCTATCGCGGCCCTATGGAAAGCGTGACGGGGTTCCCCCGTCTCGTCGGTTCGGTTGCCGCGCTGCGCTTGGCTGCCCTTTCGGTTCGCGGCGCTGCGCTTGCTTTTGGTTCGGTCGCCGGCGC
>CAKZKQ010000655.1 GCA_937123825.1 uncultured Pseudomonadota bacterium | reverse complement strand
CTACAACTCGCCCATCTGGTTCATCCGCAACGAGGATGCCCGTGACGCGGACAAGGCCATCACCTACAAGAGCGGGGTGAGCTACAGCATGATTCTGCGCCTGGTCAGCGCGCTCAACACCGACGACAAGTCGGTGGTCTGGGACTATGTGCTGCGCTACAGCCCCGAGGCCCAAGAGGACTCCGAGGTGTTGGACGTGCTCATTGACCGGGCGCTGGCCTACTACAACGACGAGGTGCTGCCCCACAAGAAGTACCAGCTCCCCGCCGACGAGTTCCGTCCCGCCGTGGACGCGCTCTTGCAGTGGCTCGATGCGTACGAGGGCAACGACGGGGTGGAGATTCAGAACGCCGCCTACGCCATTGGCAAAGAGCACGATCTGAACCTGCGCGCCTTCTTCCAGACCATGTACCAGCTGCTGCTGGGCGAGGAGAAGGGCCCGCGCCTGGGCAACTTCATCCAGCTTTATGGTGTGAAGAACACCCTGGAGCTTGGTCGCAGCAAGTTGGCCGAGTTGGCCGAGGCCTGAGACCTCTCAACATCCCATTGATTGACCGACAAAGCCCCGGATTTCCGGGGCTTTCTTTGTTTTTGGTCTGCTGGCGCCGCCTTGCGTTCTTTTTGGGGGGGGTTGGTGTTGTGAATAAAGCACTGCGGTGCGCGTTCTGTCTTGTGTCTTGTTGTGGGGCGCAGTGCCGGGATGGCGTGCTCGCTGAATTTGTGGCGTTTGGTTGGGGTTGACGCGATGCTGAAAAGCCTTTCAAGGCTCTTGTTGCTCTTTGGTGTGTTGGGGATGCTCAGCGCAGGTTGTGGGTCCGACTTTGTCCGCGAGCTTCGAGGAAAGTACCAGCCCTCCAAAGATGGTCAGACCTATCTGGTGGTGGACGACGACAACGGCGGTCAGGCGTGCGAGGCAATCACAGTCGATGGGCAGCCATGGCCCCACGCGCTTCACGCCAAAGGGGCCATCAGCCCCGGCACACACACCATTGAGTGCGGCGGCGCGGTGGAGGTGACCATCAACAAAGGCGTCACCTACCATTTGTCGTATTGGGGACCCTGAGCCCCAGCCGATTTTCTTGCCTCTTCATCATCCCTGTTTGAACCTGCGTCGGCCAGGAAGGCGAGCATTCGCCGCCTGCCTGGCCCCCCATCGCCGCCCACTCTGAGGACCTCTTTGCGTGTCTGTCGGCGAGGAAATCATGCGCAGTGCGGTGGGCTGTCGACGCTCTTATTTCGTTTTGTGCGCAAAAATCCAGTACGCTGGTACCACGTTGGGTTTGCTTGGGCGAGCGGGCCGACGGGTTTGAATGCAATGGAGCAGAATGGAGTCGATGTCGAAGCGGTATTCAATGCGCTTGTTGTGGTTGCCCAGTTGCTTGTTGTGGGGCCTTTTGTGGGTCAACACAGCGGTGGCTTTTGAGGTTCTAAGCGTGTCTCCTGACCCGGGGGCGACCTCTGTGGATGCGCAGGTGACGCTTGGGGCCAGCTTTGAGCCCGATCCCGGTCCAGCGTCTGCACAGCAAGCATTGGTGCTCCACGAGTCCTTTGGCACCACCTTTGTGCCCGCCGTGGGTGTGGTCGACGGCGACGCGGTGGAGTATGTGCTGCCCGCGCTGCGCCCTGGCGCGCGGGTCCACGCCACGTTGCTTGGCAGCATCGCTGACATCGGCGGTGAAACGCTCGAAGCGCCGTTCTCGTGGTCGTTTTATGTGTCGGCGCGCGGCTTTGGGACCTTTTCGCCAGGGGCGACGTTTGGCAGCTCAGAAGGGACCAACGGCGCTCTTGGTGACTTTGATGAAGACGGCGTGCTGGACCTCTTTGTGTTCAACGACGGGGCCAACACGGTGTGGTTGGGCGACGGTCAGGGGGGCTTTGTCGACTCGGGGCTCTCGCTTGGCGCTGCGACCAGCGTGGACGGGGTGGCAGCCGACTTCAACGAAGATGGTCATGTGGATGTCTTTGTGCTCAACGACAACAACCAGCCCGACGCACTTTGGTTGGGTGACGGACAGGGGCAGTTTTCGGCGCTCTTGCAGGGTTTTGGCACCACCAACAGCCGCGGCGTGGACGTGGGGGACCTGGACGGCGATGGCGCTCTTGACCTGGTGGTGGTCAGCGACCAGCAGCCTGGACAGGTCTGGCTGTGGGATCGAGCAGGGGGAACCTTTGTCAGCAATGGCCAGCGCCTTGTGATGCCTTCGGCGCGCGACGTCGCGCTGGGAGACCTGGACGGCGACGGGGATTTGGACGCCTTTGTGGCCAACAACGACCCCAACACCCGCGAAGTCTGGATCAATGTGGGGCAGGGCGAGTTGCAGAACGCCTCGGCGACCTTCGGCGGGGCAGGCAGCCAGCGCGTGGCCTTGGGGGACTTTAACGCCGATGGCCACCTGGACGCTCTGGTGGGGGTCCTGGGGCCCAACCGGCTGTGGCTTGGCAACGGCGATGGCTCGTTTAGAGACAGCAACGTGCGCTTGGGCGCTGGCACAACCCGCGGCATGTCCGTGGGGGACCTGGACGGCGACGGACACCTGGATTTTGTGGCCGCCAACAGCAACGGCGACGGCGCTGTATGGCTGGGCGACGGTCAGGGAGGGTTTGCGGCCGGTGACGGCGGTTTTGGTCAAGGGACCACTTACGGCGCGCTGCTTGGAGACCTCAACGGGGACACCACGATGGACATCGTGGCCATCAACCAGGGGCAAGCGCACGAGATCTGGTTGGCCAACCGCCCCCCTCGAACCCAGCCCGACGCCTACAACGTCGATGAAGACATCGTGCTGACTGTCCCTGCGCCTGGAGTGCTGGAGAACGACGTGGACGAGGGGGCGCTGACGATCGAGATCGTCCGTGAACCGGTCAACGGTCAGCTTGCGCTCGACCTCAACGGCGTGGGCGGCTTTGTCTACACCCCCAATCTGCATTTTCATGGCCAGGACAGCTTTGCCTACCAGGCCCGCGACGCGCTGGGTGAGGTGGCCACCGGTGAGGTCACCATCGAGGTGGCGCCCGTCAACGACCCCCCGGTGATGGAGCCACTGGCCGATTTGACCGCCGCAGAGAACACAGACGTGTCGGTGAGCGTCTCGGTGAACGACATCGACGGCCCCGAAACCAGCTTTCAAGTCAACGGCGCACCCGCCAGCTTGAGCTTCGACCCCGAAGCTCGCCTCTTGAGCGGCACGTTGGGTTTTGATGATGCTGCCCAGAGCCCCTATCAAATCACCATTGAGGTCAACGATGGTGCCGGGGGGAGCGACGCCCAGAGCTTTGAGCTGATTGTGACCGATGCTCCCAGGCCCTTGCAGGTGGACCCTGGAGGTCCCTACCAGGGTTTTGAAGGCAACATCATTCCCTTGTCGGGGTTGGCGCTGAACACCGGCGACGGCGAGGTGACGGTGGGGTGGGATCTTGACGGCGTGCCCGGTTTGGACGTGATGACCAACAGCGTCTCTTTTGAGGCGCCCGACGGGCCCCAGACCATCACGGTCTTCTTTTGTGCCATTGAAGGCCAGGATCAGGTCTGTGCGCCCGCCACCATCTCGATCAGCAACGTGCCGCCGGTGTTGCGCGGCGCGCCGGGTGGTTTTGCGTTGCCCGGCGTGCGCTACAGCTTCACGCCCGAAGTGTTCGATCCCGGCAATGACCCCATCACGTTGGAGTTGACCGACAGGCCAGAGGGCATGACGTTGGTGGAGGGGGAGGTCATCTGGACGCCGACCCCCGAGGACTTTCGTCAGGGAATCGTGCCCATAACGCTGCGCGCCTGTGACGATGATGGCGCCTGCGCCAACCTCTCCTGGGGCATCGACAGCGAGCCCACCTTCAGCGCGCCCACAGCACCCACCATCGATGATCCACTCGATGGGACGCGAGTGGAGTCGCTCGACGTGGTGTTGACGGTGCAGAATGCGACTTCGCCCCGAGGCGCACCGCTGACCTACACCTTTGAAGTCTACGAAGGCCCCGAGTTGGCGAACCAGATTGAGGTGGTTGAAGACGTGGGCCAGACCCCGCTCATCACCTTTACGACGGTCACTCTGGAAGAGAACCAGAGCTATTGCTGGCGCGCGGTGGCCAACGACGGTCGGGTCAACGGCCCGTACAGCGAGGTGGCGTGCTTTGTGGTTGATGTGGTCAACGACGCGCCCACGGCGCCCAACCTCCTGGCGCCCGACGGCAGCACCGACACCGTCACCCCCGAGCTGTCGATCGATCCCAGCACCGACCCAGAAGGCGAGCCGCTGGTGTACACCTTCAGCGTCTTTGCCGATGAGAGGTTGCAGACGCTGGTCTTTTCGGCCGAGAGCGCGCAAACGGCTGTGATCACCGATGGGCTTGAAGAGGGGCAGGTCTATTTCTGGACCGCCGTGGCCACCGACGCGCGAGGGGCCAGCAGCCCCACCCCCGCGCCGCTTGGTTTTGAGGTCGATGTGGCCAACGTCCTGCCCACCGCCCCGATCTTCCTGGCCCCGACCGACGGCGCGGCCGTTGTGGAGGAGTCTTTGACCGTGGTCTGGCAGCCCGCCGAGGACGCCAACGGCGACGATCTGCTCTACGAACTGGACATCGCGCGCGATGCGAGCTTTGCCAACATCACCTTCCAGGCCCAGGGCGTTGCCCTTGAGCCCGGCGACGATTTTCTGAGCCTCGATGTGGGGAGTTTGGACGGCGACGGGGTCTATTTTGCGCGCGTTCGTGCGTTGGACCCCGTGGGCGCCGGCCCGTATGCCACCATCAGCTTCACACGCTCAGTCGACCTGCCTGTCCCGGGCGCCCCCACGCTGATCTCGCCGTTGAGCGGTCAAGAGGTCGAGGGTGTGGTGGTGTTGGTGGTGGAAAATGTGCCCGACGCCGTCACCTACGACTTTGAGGTCACCGATGAAGCTGGCAGCGTGATCAGCAGCCAGCAAGGTGTGCCAGAGGGCATGATGGGCACCACGTCGGTGGCGCTCGACCCACTGGCGCCCGGTCTTTATCTGTGGAGCGCCAAGGCGGTCAACGAGGCTGGCGAGGCGAGCCGCTCGTCGGTGACGACGTCTTTTACTGTGGTGGGGCAGGGCGGCGGTGGTTCTGGGGGCGGCGGCAGCGGTGGTGGCGGCTGCGCCAGCGCTCCGGGTCAGCCCGCGCCGGTTGGCGCAGGGTGGGTTGTGTTGGCGCTGATTTGCCTGGGATGGCGTCGAAACCATTTCAAGGCGCGCTGAGCGGCCGCACGGCTCGCCACGACACCCCAGTGCGGCCCAGAGTCGGATCCTGGACCTCTTTGCGCAGCGCGCGCAAGGTCGCCCAGACCTCCAGCGCAGAGCCCGGTCGAGCGCCTGGTTTTTTGGCCAACAACCTCCCCACAAGCTGTGTCAGTCCATCGTGGACCGGGGCTTTGAGGCTCCAAACCCTCTCCAGCGCGATGGGCTCTTCAAGGATGTGCTGTCGCAGCACCTGTGCGTGGGAGCCCACAAAGGGCGCCGCGCCCGAGACCATCTCGTAGAGCAACGCCCCCAGGCTGTAGAGATCGCTGGAACACGTCAGCGGCTCATCGCAGATCAACTCCGGGGCCATGTAGCCCGGCGTGGCCCACAACTCTTCTTTGTGTTGACTGTGGCCTTTGACGTGCCGCAGCGTGCTGAGGTCAAAGAGCCGCGTGCGCAACACCCCGTTGTTCTGACGCAAGATGATGTTGCCCGGCGCCACATCGCCGTGGACCATGCCCTCGCTGTGAATGGCGTAGAGCGTCGAGGCCAGACGCTGGCCGACCGTCAAGACGTGGTGCAAGCCCAGCATGGAGGTGTTGTGGGCCATCAGCGCCGAGAGCGTTGCGCCTTTGCAGCGCTCGGTCACCAGGACATAGGCCCTGGCGTGGGCGTCGTAGCCAAAGTCCTCAAACTCGGGCAGCCCCGGGTGATCCACGCCCGACAGAAACATCGCCGCCTTGATGAAGCGCTCCTGCGCCGCGCGCGCACAAGTGTCGACCGGCAAGAGCCGGATCATCACGTCTTTTCCCTCGGCGCTGGAGCCTGCGTGGATGTGCACCAATGGACCCCGGCGGAGCTCTTTTTCCAGACGCCACCTGCGCCCAAGCAAGCGCGTGGGAGGAACGCGCCGGGGGGTGGCGGCGGCCTGACGGGGGCCTGCGGAGCGGGCCAGCTTGCGTCGGTGGGCCATGTTGATGGTTGGCGGGGCTGGTGGGGGCGGGGCTGTCATGATCTGAGGCTCCTGTTGCGTCGTGCGCCTGGGTCAATACAACCGTTTGCATCGGCCCCTTGTGTCCAATGCATGAATCAAAGCGTCGATGTGGGTTGCTTGACGACACGTTGTGCGCCAACATGGGCCGTGGACCAGAGCAATGAAGATTAGACGAGGGTGTTCATGGCGGGGAAGTACCAGTACTGGATCATGATTGTGGGCTACGACAAGCTCCGGCGCAAAGAGCTCAATGTGTACTTCAAGCACCTCTTTCCCAAAGCTGGGCTTGATTTCTACAACAGCATCTTTGACCAGGTGGATGGTGGTGAACCTTTTCGGGCTTATGAGTCCAACAGCCGAGCGGACGCGCACCGCACCGCGATGACCTTGGCCACCTATGGGGCTCAGGTCGAAGTTCACCCGGACTGAAGGCACACGCTGGCGCTGGAATCGCCAGCACATTCGATCGGTCAGATGTGTCATAAAGTTGCGCCTGTGTGGATCCCGTGGTAGCCCGGATCCATGGAGGTGTATCGTGAGTCTCGCCGACACCGACGAAGATACCGAGCTGATGGAGAATGAAGAGAACCTTCAGGCTTTCTCGGAGTCTTTGAGCATCCCAGTGGCCCCCGCCACCCAGGAGAAAGCTCAGCCCCAGCGCTCTGCGCGCGGCCGCTGGCGTCTTGGAGCGGTGTTGATCGCTTTGGCGCTCTTGCCCGCACTGCTTTATTTTGCGCGCACCGAGACAGGCTGTGGCTGGCTGATCGACGGCCAATTGGAGGCGCTGCGCCAACGCACCGGCATCCGCGTGGTGCGCGGCTCGGCCACCCCCGTGGGGTGGACCGGCGTCTCCATGAGCAACGTCCTTGTGCGCCGCCCCGATGATGGCGGCTCGCTGTGGCTGGCCATCGAGCATCTGGAGGTCTACCCAGATGTGTTGGCTGCCCTGGCGGGCGATGTGCGCCCCGCAGAAGTGACGCTCGGCGGCGTCGAAGCCAACATCCTCCTGGGCGAAGGCGGCGACCTTGAACTCATTCAGGGCATGCGTCGTCCCAAGAGCAATAAAGACAACGCCAAAGACACCCCGGTGATCACCTCCAAGCCCTCCGGGCACCGCAGCATTGCGGCGCTGGTGGATTTCCTGCCCATGCTGGAGATCACCGACGCCCACCTGCGCATCGAAGACCGCGATGGGCGCTTTCCTGTGGTCGTCACCGACTCCCAACGCCTGAGCATCTCCAAACACCAGCGCGGACCCCAGACCGTGGTCGAGGCTCAGGCCACCATCGACATGCACGGCTATGGCCCCGGCAAGCTGGACGCGTTCTTTGAGAGCCCCTCCCAGAACGGCAAGCTTGAGCTGCATTGGCAAAGCCCGCAAAACCTCACCCCGCTGGCCTCGCGCTTCCTACAGCGCGACCCGCGCATCGCCAACACCACCATCGAAGCCCGCGGCGCTGCCATCCACTGGCCGCTTCAGGTTGCCCTCTTTGAGACCCGCGTCGAAGGCCTCTCCGAGCCCATGCCCTGGACCGTCACGGCCGACGGCGAGGAAGGCCGCCCCCATCTGCTTGGCTCACAGGCCCGCTCCCTGGTCCTCAAGCGCCAGGCCGACCAGTGGCGCCTCGAAGGCGATGACGCCCTCATCATGGTCAGCCTCCCTGGCCGCGACGGCCCCCACAATGTCCCGCTGGGTGACGTCTCCGTGGCCGTCACCGATCAACGCGCCGTCAGCGCCAGCATCGACTTTGAAAAGGAGCTGGGTCAGGGCAACGCCACCGCCCGCTGGGACGCCGACACACAGACGCTCTCGGCCAGCGCTAGACTCCAGGCCATTCCACTTGATCCCTACGGGCCGCTCATCCCCAAGAGCATCGCCCAACACATGCAAATCCGCACCGGGCTGCTCAGCGGCATCCTGGTCATGGACTACGATCACAAGAGCGGAGACATGAACCTCCACTCCGAGATGGATCTGCGCGACGGCACCGTCTACGCCGGGCTGCTCTCCTCCAGAAACATTGATCATGTCCAAGTGGATCTGGGCTTTGACATCACCGGCGATGTCCACAAACGCACCTTCAACCTCTCCAACGCCACCCTCACCATGGGCGCGCTGAAGTTTGTGATCGATGGCTTCTGGGAAGGCTTCGAAGACGACGAATGGCACCTGCGCACCAGCGTCAAGGTCCCCTCGCTCGACGCCCAGGCCGCCCTGGAGAGCGTCCCCAAAGGCCTCATCCCCGTCCTTGAAGGCTACCGCTTTGAAGGACCGCTCGGCGGCCACATCAAGCTCGACACCGACACCCGCAAGGTCGAACGCACTCGCCTGGACGTCGAAGTCGAGTACGAAGATGTCAAAGTGGTGGCCGCCGGACCCCTGGCGCCCATCCCCGTGCTGGCCGGAGACTTCCGCGTCCGCGCCGCCGCGCTGCCCGGTGACCTCTTTGTCGGCCCCGCCGACAACGAAGAGTGGGTCCCCCTCGACAGCCTCCCCAAAATCGTCCATCAGGCCATCACCGCTGCCGAAGACGGACACTTCTGGAAACACAAAGGCTTTGCGCTGGGCGGCATCCGCGCCGCGCTGATCAAGAACATCAAAACCCGACGCATGCGCCGAGGCGGCAGCACCATCAGCCAGCAGGTCATCAAAAACCTCTTCCTGAGCCACGAGCGCACCCTGAGCCGCAAACTCCAGGAGGTCGTCCTGACCTGGTACATGGAGCAAACGCTGACCAAAGATCGCATCCTTGAGATCTACCTCAACATGCTCCACCTCGGACCCGAAATCTACGGCATCCGCAAAGCCAGCCGGATCCTCTTCCGCAAAGCCCCCCACAAACTCAGCCTGCGCGAGTCTGTTTTCCTTGGCTGTGTGCTGCCCAACCCCAACCACTTTGTGCGCCTCTACAGCCAACGCCGCATCCCCGCCGACCGGCTGCGCAAAATGCGCAACATCCTCATCAACATGGAGTTTGCCGGCTTCATCTCCGAACAAATCCGCGAGCGCGCCGCCTCCTTCACCGACCAGGGCATCATCACCATCGCCCAACCCCCCCAACTCGTCTCTGCCACACCCTCCAGCGTCCCCGATTAATCTGTGGGGTTGCGGGTGGGAAATGTGCCGGCGCGGTGGCGGCCCCAGGACGCCGGAGCCGTCTCCGTCGGCGCTTGACGATGCGCTGCACCGCCTGCGCTTGACGAAAACGGCTACGACGCCCTGTGACTCGCCACCGCTTGGCCTATTTCCCACCCGCTGCCCCCTTAGGGTGGGTTTGGTTGTGTTGTTTTTTGCGGAGCTGCTTGCTGGAATCGAGCGCCAGCCTCGCAATGAAGGCACCTGCGGGAAAAATTACGTTCCTTCAGCGAAGCCACTTGCCTGAACAAGCGCCAACCTCGCAACAGCGTCACCTGCGGGAAAAATTACGTTCCATTTTGCGAAGCTGCCTACTGGAGTCGACCGACACCCGCTCAACAAAGCCACCTGTGTGAATCGAGCGCGTTCCCCAACAAAGTCGACAAGCGAACAAGGGGCTTGGAGACTCCAACGGAGTCTCTCCGTGGCTGGGGCAGGGGCCCCAGC
>CAKZKQ010000654.1 GCA_937123825.1 uncultured Pseudomonadota bacterium | reverse complement strand
CGCCGTTGCCCTCGGTGGCGTTGTTGAGGATGTGGGCGCCGGTGAGGTTGATCTCGTCGCAGTTGACGCAGTCGATGGCGCTGTCTGAGGCGTTCTGCAGGGTGAGACCTTCGACGTTGAGTTCAAAAGCCTGGGTGACCAGCAGGCCCGCGCCCTGGGCGAAGTCCAGGATGGTCGTCTCTTCATCGGCGGCGCGCAGCGTGATGTTGCCGATGATCTCCCAGGTCTCTCCCAGGGTCGGCTGGTAGGTGCCGGCGGGCAGGATGATGGTGTTGTCGCCGGTTTCGGTGGCCAGCTCTTCAAGCGCGGCGCGCAGCGAGCAGTTGCCCTGGGCGTCCAAGCAGGCTTCATCGGTGCTGCTCTGGTCCGAGGTGTCCTCGAAGGTGTTGACCACAAAGCAGAAGTCTTCCAGGCCGTCGTTGAGCTCGCCGTTGCAGTCGTTGTCGATCGTGTCGCAGACCTCGTCGCCCAGCGGAATGCCAGGGTTGCAGTCGCACGCATCGGGCAGGCCGTCTTCGTCGCTGTCGGTGCCGTCGTCAAAGTCCTCGGGGCAGCGGTCATCCACGTCGCAGATGCCGTCCACGTCCCCATCGGCGCAGTCTTCGCAGGTCTCGCCCCCAAAGCCCTCGGCGCACTCACAGGTGAACTCGGCGACGCCGTCGATGCAGGTGCCGCCGTTGGCGCAGGGGTTGTCGGCGCAGTCGTCGATGTTGGTCTCACAGGTTTCGCCTTCAAAGCCCTCGGCGCACTCACAGATGAACTCGGCGATGCCATCGGTGCAGGTGCCGCCGTTGAGGCAGGGCTCATCGGCGCATTCGTCGATGTTGGTTTCGCAAGTGTCGCCCTCAAAGCCCTCTGGGCAATCGCAGCTGAAGGTGCCGATCTCATCGACGCAGGTGCCGCCGTTGGCGCAGGGGTTGTCGCCAGCGCACTCGTCAATGTTCACGTCGCAGTTTTCGCCCTCGAAACCTTCGGCGCATTCGCAGGTGAACTCGGCGATGCCGTCGATGCAGGTGGCGCCGTTTTGGCAGGGGTCGCCTGCGCAGTCATCGGTGTTGGTCTGGCAGGTTTCGCCCTCAAAGCCCTCGGCGCATTCGCAGGTGAAGCTGTTGACACCGTCGATGCAGGTGCCGCCGTTGAAGCAGGCGCCCGGCCCGCAGTCGTCGATGTTGGTTTCACAGGTGTCGCCCTCGAAGCCCTCGGCGCATTCGCAGGTGAAGCCGCCCACGCCGTCAACGCAGGTGCCGTTGTTGGCGCAAGGGTTGTCGCCAGCGCAGTCGTCCACATCGCCTTCGCAGGTCTCGCCTTCGAAGCCTTCGGCGCACTCGCAGGTGAAGCCGTTGTCGCCGTCAACGCAGGTGCCGCCGTTGGCGCAGGGGTTGTCACCAGCGCAGTCGTCGATGTTGACCTCACAGTTGTCGCCTTCAAAGCCCTCGGCGCACTCGCAACTGAAGCTGTTGACGCCGTTGATGCAGGTGCCGCCGTTTTGGCAGGGCTCATCGGCGCACTCGTCGATGTCCTGGTCGCAGATTTCGCCTTCAAAGCCGTTGACGCATTCGCAGGTGAAGCTGTCGCCGTCGGCCTGGCAGGTGCCGCCGTTGAGGCAGGGGTCTTCTTCGCAGGGGTCGGGCGTGTCCTGGCCCGGGACGCAGAGTCCATTGAAGCAGTCCAGGCCATCGTTGCACTCGGTGTCTTCGGTGCAGACGCAACCGGCCTCGCCGTTGCTACACTGGGTGTCGATGTTGCTGCTGACCTGGGTGTCATCACCGCAGCCCGCGGCCAACAAAGCCAGGCAGGTCATCAGAGCTTTAAACCATTGGTTTGCGTTCATCGTGTATCGTCCTTCGTGGGTTGATCGACTGTGGTGCGCTGCACTTTAGCGGCGAGCACGTCAAACCCTTGAGCAAGGCCGATGCCAGGTTTTTGAGGCCGTGTTGTTCGGGAGTGGAGGGGGTTTAAAACAGCGTTTTGGACAGCAGGAGGTGTCGAAAAAGACAGTCAAAACCGGTTTTGGGCAGCATTTGAGGTTTGAGGGGTGGAGAGGCGAGTTTTAGCGTTTCTTTTTGCGGGCGCGGGCTTTGCGGGCGCGGTGCATTTGAATGCGGCGGTCTTCAGCCTTGGCCAGTTCTGCGATGCGCGCGTCATTGTGGGACAAGAGCGCCGAGAAGGTCAGCGCAAAGTTGTCGGGCTCGTAGTGTCCCAGGGCTTTGAGGCCTGTCATGACCTCCTGGCGCTGGTCGGACTTGAGCAGCGGGGCGATTTCGATGCCTTCTAGCCAGCCCAGTTCGCGGGCGGCGGCCTCTTTGAGGTCGGTGATGTTGTCGCCGTCAAAGGACAAGACCCACAGCCACCCCTCGTCGTCGCGGCGCAGCGTCACGGTCACCTGGGCGATCTCCCAGATCGTCACCACGGCGCCGTCTTCTTCGGCCGAAGAGACCCCCGGCGCCTGGGCTTCGAAGTAGGCTTTGACGGTGTCGACGTTGATGTCGGGTTTGAGGACAATGTGGCGGCCGCGCGGCACATATTTTTTGGTGTTGACGTGCAGAATCTGAGCGCCGTCCGGCAGCGGCGCCAGCGTCGAGGACGGCGGAGCGGGCAGAGACGTCCGGGCTTGCGGCAGCGCCTTGGGGGTGCGCCTGGAGCTGAAGACTACAAACGCCGCGAAGACGGCCACAATGGCGACGACGCCCACCACCGCGATCAATAAGATGCTCAAGGACATGGGGTACTCACTCGCTGAGTGGATGTTTGGAGGGCGCTTCTTTGGAGCAGTCGCGCGCGATGGCCGATGGTATGCTTTGTGAGGGCTGCGCACCAGTTTCTTTGAAACAATCTGTTGCCTTGCATCGCCGTGGGGCTGTGTCACTTTCAGGCAATGTCCTCTTTGGTCTGGTGGTTGAGCAAAGGGGGAGTTCGGCGCTCGTTCAAGACGCGCAGCGAGAGGTGTTCTATGTGGCGGCCGTTGGTCTTTGGTTTGGTGGTGCACGGCGTCTTTGGGATGCTGGCGGTGTCGATGATGCGCTGGGCGTTGCCGTGGTGGTGGCAAAAGGCCCGCGTGCGCCGGGCGATCAAGGTCACCCCCGTTGTGGGGATCGCGGCGATGGCGCTGTGGATGTTGTCGATGGCGTTGGGACTTGGGATGTTGGCCTACGTCGCGGCGTCGGTGTCGGCGGTGATCGCGCTGACGGAGTTGGCGCTCGTCTTGACGCTGCCGCTGGCGCGGGCTCTGGGGAGGCTGGGAGGCGGCCAACGGCTCGACGCCCAGCCAGCGCCCGAACCTTCCCAAGAGGATGAACCTTCTGCCCAGGTGGTCGCGCAGGTCCCTGAGCAGACCGCAGCGGCGGCCCCACAGCCTTCCCCCAGACCGGCCACGGACGCGCCCACAGCCCGCCAAGCCCCTCCCGTGGCCGGCCTGACCCGGCGTCAGTGGATCATGCAAGGGGCCGCCAGCGCCATCCCACTGACCATTGGCACCACGGCGGTCGCTGGTGTGGCGGCGGGCTCTGAGTTGACCTCCATCCGGCCCATGACTTTTGAGTGGTCCGACCTGCCCCAGGAACTCGACGGCTTTAAAATCCTCCACTTGTCGGACATCCACATCGGCTTCTACATCGGTCTGCACCAGTTGGAGCAGCTTTTGGAGCGCGCCGAGGCCCACAAGCCCGATCTGGTCCTCGTCACCGGGGACCTCTCCGACGATCTGGATCGCTTGCCCGACGCGCTGAACCTCATTTCGCAGTTGCGCGCGCCCCATGGCGCCTGGGCCAGCGTGGGCAATCATGAGTACTACCGGGGGATCAAGCGTGTGCTGCGCAGCCACGAGCGCTCCGAGGTGCCCATGCTCCTGGACAACGCCACCACACTGAAGATTGGGGGGGCAAAGTTGTGTCTGGCTGGCGCCGATGATCCGCGCCGTTTGCGCAACGATCCCGGCGCATTCTTGAGTCAGACCGTCCAGCGTTCCCTGCGCAAACGCCCCGAGGACGCCTTCACCATCCTCATGTCCCACCGCCCTCGGGGTTTTGACGAGGCCGCCCGTCAGGGCGTTGAGTTGACGCTGGCGGGTCACACCCACGGCGGCCAACTGGGCTGGCAGGGCCGCAGCCTCCTCTTCCCCGACCAGCCCGAGCGTTATATGTGGGGGCACTTTCAAAAGGGACAAAGCCAGCTTTACACCTCATCGGGCGTGGGTCACTGGCTGCCCTTTCGCCTTGGATGTCCCGCCGAAGCCCCGCTTATCACCCTGAGCGCTCAAGTTCCCGATGCCACATCCGATCATTGATCTCAGGCTTGGTCCCAAGACATTGGGATACCGTTGTGTCGCTTTCTGGCGGCATATTTTGTATAAAAGTCAGCAGCATCGAGTGGATAAGGCCCTTTTGAGGCAGGGGCCCACTGTGAGCAAGGCGGCAATCAAGAATGTGGGTTCGTTTTCACGGGTTCATGTGGATTTGATGTCTTATGTTTTGTGTTGCGGTGGGCGAGTCGAGGCCTTTCTATGAGTTTGGGCTGTGAAGGCAGCGAGCGTTTGGTGTTTTGGGTATGACAGAGCAGGGCCTGTCGATCTTTCACCTGTTATTGGTCCTGGCCGGCACGCTGGGGGTGCACGCGCTGCGTCAGCGCATTGGTCTGGTGTGGGTTTTTGCCGCGATTGGTTGCCTGGCGACCTTGGTGGCATTGGTGGCCGCCACGGGCATCAGCGTGGTCTTCGCCGACCAGACGTTCTTGATCGGCTCCAACGTCTATTACCTGTGCGTCTTCACCGGGATCTTTGTCCTCTACCTCTTTGACGGCCCGACCCCGGCGCGCACTGCGATGGGGGCGTTCGTGGGGGTGACGCTGGTGATGCCGCTGGTGTCGATGTTGATCAACGCCCATGTCGCTCTGGGTGATGCTGGTTCCATGGCGATGTTCCCCGATTTTGAGCCACGGATGATGGCCGCCTCAGTGTCGGCGACCCTGGTCAACTTTGTGGTGATGGCGATCAGTTGGGAGGCGTTGGCGCGCAACCGCCACGTGGTGCCGCTGCCGCTGCGGGTTTTTGTGTCGATGTTCCTGGCGTTGGAGATCGACGCGCTGGTCTTTAACGCCGGTGCGTTTTACGGGCTGCCGTTCTATGAAGAGGTGCAGGTGGGGACGGCCTGGGTTCGCCTGGTGATGGCGGGGCTTTTGTCTGTGCCGGTGACGCTCTATGTGATGGGGCAGCGGCGCTTGGGGGCCGAGATACCGCAACGGCGAGTGTTGGCGATTTTTGGTGGGCTCGATGATCTGAAGGATGAGTTGGACGCGGCGCACGTGCGTGAAGAGGCGCTCAAAGCGACCGAGCAGCGTCTGCGCGCGATTTTGGAGGCGTTGCCCGTGGTTGTGGTGGCCCAGGATGCCAGCGGTCGATTGGTCCACACCAGCCCCGAGGCCCGGCGCGTTTTTGAGGCCGTTGGTCAGGAGGGGGCGCAGGTGGCTGAGGGCGAGGGCGGTGTGTTGGCGACGTGGCTGGGCGAGCACAACGCCGCTGCTTTGGACAAGGCGCGGACATCCTCGCGCGAGGGGCTGGCGCCGGGAGACGCCGAGCTGCAAGCGCTCGAAGGGTCGATCTGGTTGTCGCTGTGGGACATGTCGTCGCGCGCGCCCATTCGAGGTTGGGAGAGTTGGTTTGCCGGGGTGGACGTCACCGCCGCCCGGCGCGGGCAGGTGGCTGCCAAGGCTCGTCAGGCCCTTTATCAAGCGCTCTTTGTGGATCATCGCTCCCCAAGGCTCTTTGTGGAGCCGACCACCGGTCGCATCACCGCCGCCAACACCACCGCCGAGTCACTCCTTGGGGACGCTGCCTCGTTTTTGTCCGGTCACCCACTCCACACCATCCTGAATCAACCCGCAGGGGCGGTGGAAGGTTGGATGCAGGAGACGCTGCTCAACGGCCAGGCGCTGCTTCAGGGCGAGGTGCAGCCACGCGCCACGCAAGTGCAGCGCTATCAGGCGCACGCCAGCCGCCTGGAGTTGGACGGCCAGGTGGTGACGTTTGTGGAGCTGTGGGACATTACCGAGGCGCACTTGATGCGTCGGGAGATGCTCAAGCGCGACAAGCTCGAAGCGCTCAGCGTTTTGGCGGGCGGTCTGGCCCACGACTTCAACAACTACCTGACGGGCGTGCGCACCAACGCCCAGGTCGGCCGCTTCCTGCTTGAGAGCGATGAGCCCAGCGAGCTTGAAGAGCTAGGCGACATCCTGGCCGACATCGACAAGGCCACTGAAGGTGCTGCGGCGCTGACGGCGCAGTTGATGACCTTCACCCGCAGCGGGGCCCCGAAGCTGGCCATTGTGGACATCAAGGCGCTGATCGAGGACTCGCTGGGCTTTATGTTGACCGGCTCCAAGGTCACCTGGCGCTTTGGCCACGAGTCCGAAGACCTGTCGATTTCGGGCGACGCGGGGCAACTGGGTCAAGTCTTTGGCAACCTGACCCTCAACGCCCGTCAGGCCATGAATCAGGGCGGGTGCATCACCATCACCTGTGCCAAGCGCGAGGTGACCGCGGCCGACGCGCTGCCGCTTGCCCCTGGGCTCTACGGCCACATCACCTTTGAAGATCAAGGCGGCGGGATCGACGAGGCGCACCTGCCGAGGATCTTTGATCCGTTTTTTACCACCAAGGCCGAGGGCACCGGGCTGGGGCTGACGTCGTGCTTCACCATCATCCAGCGCCACGAGGGGCTGATGACCGTGCGCAACACCGATGAGGGGGCCTGCTTTGAAATCTTGCTCCCGGCGGCCAACACCGTCAGCCGTTTCCCGGCGGTGACCCTGGAGCGCCCATCGATGGTGCACCGTGGCACGGTGTTGATCATGGACGATGATCGGGTCGTGCGCCGGGCTTTGAGGCGCATGATCCGTCAGATGGGCTACAAGGTTGTCGAGGCCGAGCACGGCCAGCATGCGCTCGACCTGCTCCTGGGCCCAGATCCAGTCGAGGCGGAGGTGGCGCTGCTGGATCTGACTGTGCCTGGGGGGATGGGCGGCGCCGAGGTCGCCGCGCAGCTGCGCGCCCACAATCTGCCCATCGCGCTGGTGGCCATCAGCGGTTACGCCGACAACGAGGCCATCGCGCGCCCCGAAGCCCACGGTTTCAGCGCCTCGTTGGCCAAGCCCTTCAACGTCAAGACGCTCGACAGCGTCTTGGAAGCCTTTCGCACCGACTCCATGTCATAGCTTGCCGCCGCTGTTGAGGATGGCCACGTGGCCATCAAAGCCGCCGCCAGACAGCGGCTCGCTCTTGAGCGGGTGGGGGCCTGCGTGCATGACGTGGTCCCCGGCGCTCAGGATGCCGTCTTTGTCGGTGTCACCAGCCAGGGCGCCGATGTGCTGAAAGCGCCGCGCGCCCGAGTACTTCACCGCGATGAAGTCGCCCGCCTTGACGTCTTTGCCCCAGGTCAGGGTTTTGTCGGGGGCGCCGCCGCTGAGTTCGGCGCTGGAGCGCGTTTTGAGCTTGCCCACCACCATGTCCACGTTGTAGTTGCGCTTGACCCGGCGCCTCTTCCACTGGCCCCAGGCGGCCACCAGCACGTCGGCGCAGTCCACCCCGATGTGGTGCTGGCTCTGGTAGGTCACCGAGCCAAAAATCCCCGGCACGTTGTAAAACGATGAGAGCGCCCCGATGACGCCCTCTCCGCTGCGCACGCTCAAGCGCGTTACAGACGGCGAGATGCCCTTATCGCCGATGTCCTCAAGTCCGGGGCTGCGCAGGATCTTTTGACCGGCCTTGACCACGGCCTGAAACCGAAAGGTGCCCAGCGTCCCGTGGTAGTACTGGTCGCTGTGCCCGGCGGCCGCCAGCGCCGGTCGGACCGAGGACCACATGTCGTCGCTCAACGGCTCGAACTGCCATTTGTCGCGGTGCTGGGTCAACTCGATCCGATGGTAGTTGATGGTGTCAAAGCCGACCCACTTGTAGGCGTCGGGTTTCCAGGGCGGGTTGGCGTTTTCGTAGAAGGTGTTGAGGTCGGCGAAGATCAAATACCACCGGATCTGGGCTTCTGGGATGGGTTTGACGCGCAGCTCCACGCTCTGGCCCTTTTTGGGGGTGTGCCCCGGCCGCTTGGACCATTTGCCGCCGTCGATCCGCACTTCGACCTTGAGTTTGGCTTTGGCGGTGGTCCACGCCATCGAATCGGGCGACTCGATGTCGGACTGGTCTGCCACCACATTGCTCTGACAGGGCTGGTTTAGCATCAAGAGCGTCGCAAAGAGCAGGCCCGCGCCAATGTTTTTCATGGGGGTCATGGTGTTGTGCTCCCTGAGGTGGGGGGCTGCGCGGCTGCTGGCGCGATCGTCTGGCCCTTGTTGTGCTTAAAGCGGTATTCGGGCGGGTCTGGGGTGTGGTGCGCGGGCACAAAGCGGTAGCGGTAGCGATGCTCAAGCGGATCGGGTGGCATGCCGGGGCGCAATGCGTGCTCATGGTCGGCGTTGGGTTGGCCAAGGCGCGCGCTGACCTCCCGCATGGTCTCCAGAGTCCGCTTGGCGCGCGCAGGCATGCCGCTGCGGCGCGGCTGTTTGCGCACGCGCTGACCGTCGTCGGGTTTGGCGCGTTGGCCACCGGCCCCCTTTGCGTCAAGCGGGCGGTCCAGGTGGCCCGCTTGAGGGGCCTGGGGGGCTTGCGGCGCGGGTTGGTTGTTGTGGGCTTCGGGTTCTGCGCTGCAGCCCACCATCAGAACCAGCCCGATGCTCAACACGGCGGTCTTTGCGTGGCGCGCGGCGCGGGTGATGTGGCGCCGCCCTTGACGGGGCAGAGCGGTGGGCGGGGCTGAGCCTTTGGGTAAGGCGGCCTGACGGGTGGATGCGGTGGTATGTTGGGAGCGCACGGTGATCCCCGGTTTTCGGCGTTTGGATGGGGGATCAACCACAGCGCGCGCCGGGAAATTTCAGCGCGCGGCCCAAAAATGCGTCAGTAAGCCAGGCGACCGTCGCCCGAGAGCTTGTTGAAGGACTCTGTGGAGGCCTCGGGCGCCGCCTGACCGGCCGCGCTGACCGCTGCGATGATGTCTCCAGAGGCGCTGACCCCCTCAAAGGGGAACCACGCCTTGCCATCGACGGACACCTCGTGGGCTTTGTAAAAGCTCTGGCTCACCTCAAAGTCAGCGTCTCGGCGCAAAAAGGCGTGGATGGTGTTCTGGCATGTCTCCATGGTCTGGCCGTGGGCCTGGGTGAACTTCTTGGCGCCCTCCAGCAAGGCGGGCTCCAGCGCGCCAGTGGCCACAATTGAGCTGTAGAGGTTGATGAAGCCCACGGAGCTTGCCTGCATGTTGCCCGCCTGAGAGGCGTCGACCCATTGGGGCTGATTGCCCAGACAGGCGCGCTGTCCGTCGCCGTTGATCCGCGACGCCGAGGCCACCGCCACGTGGTACGCCGAGAGGTCGTCCAGGATCACCTCGTAGTCGTTCACGATGGCCCCCTCGGCGCTGCTGTACTCCACAAAGGGGTGGCTGACGTTGGCCCCCTCGATCAGCCCGCTGTGGCCCACCATGTACTGGCGCACCGCCACCACCGTGCCCCCCGAGGCCGTCTTGAGGTGGTCTGCCACGGCCAACACGTAGAAGCTGGCCTGCGCCATGTCATCGACCAGGACCGCTTTGTGGTCCATGATGGGGTCGCCCAGTTGCTTTTGGATGCTGCTCCTGACCGAAGCCATGTTGAGCATCTTGCGCGGATCTTGAAGCTCCAGATAGATCTTGTACGTGGCGTCCGCGCCCATGCGCTTGAAGGTCGGTGTGTCCTCAATGCGCACAGACACAGAGCGGGCCAGCCCCTCGGCGAGCATCTTTTGTGCGTCGGCAGAGAGCGGTTTGCCGAGCTTGTCTTTGGGGACGTAGGCTTGCCAGTCCGTGCCCGACGCGCCCGATGATCCGCAGGCGCCAAGCGCAACCAGGGCCAGCAGCGCTGCGCCAATCAACATGACTTTGTGCATTGTAAAGGGTCTCCTTTGGCAGAGTTCGTGGGTATCGGGACACGCACGACAGCCTTTGGAGGGCCATCACCGCGCCCCGAAGTTGTGCGCCGTCTTTTAAGGACGACGCTGGCACCCGGAAGTTGCGTGGTTTGGCTGGGTTCGAAACAAAAATCGCGCCGACAACATCCTGACCAAGGGCGTCGATGCTTGCAGTTTGCCGCTTACGGCAGACCGCTCACGGCAGCGCCAGCCAGCGCGCCACCCATCGACCATCAACGCGCACCATCGCCTCGGCGCTGCCCTCGAGCACCGCAATCCGCCATCGCCCGGGCTCTTGTGCCACGGCGTCGACCTGCGTCGAGGGCAGCTGCGCGCCTCGGAGCGCCACCTGAATAGTCTGGGGCTCTCGCTCCAACACCGACCCGTCCACAACCACAAAGACGCCCTCTTCATTGGCCTCGACGGTCAACCACTGGGGCTCGACCAAATCCACCGGCCCCGGCGTCTGCCCGCAGTCGTAGGCCACCACCGCCCCCGACGCAAAGCGCAGGCGGCCGCGTTGCCACGGGCTCAGAATGTGAGACGAAGTGCTCATCCGAGTTTGCCCTTGGAGGTCCCAGTGGCGCCACTGATCGGTGCCCTCGGGCGCGATCGAGTGTCCAAAGCCGTGGGTGGGGACGTAGAAGCTGCGCGGGCGCAGAGTGCAGCGCAGCGGTTCTTGTGGATCGGCCTCAAGGGCCATAAATCGCGGGGCGCCGTCACCAACCATCGAGATCAAATCCATGCGCCCATCAAGATCCAGATCCGCCTTGACCGTCGCGCGCGTCGAAATGGGCTCGCCTTCAACGGGCAACCCCAGTCCCTGGGTGATCTCCTCCAGGCCGCGCCCCTGGCGCTGCAAAAAGAACGAATCAAAGTGCACCGGCCCGCTCTGATCGCGTCCAAAAGAGCCGTTGGTCACCAGAATGTCGTCCAACCCGTTCAGATCGAAGTCATCGACCACCACACCCCAGGAAAAGAGCCGAAACCCATCGCGGCTGTCCAACTCAACGTCCATCTCCGGGGCGATGTCGATGGGCCTGAAACCATCCTCAAAGCGCACCATCCGGTTGGGCCCCAAATCGGCCACATAAAGGTGCTCGCCTTGCCCGTCGATCACCACACTGCCCATGCCCATGTAGGAGCCCCAGCCCTGGTCGCCGTTGCCCCATCGGGCGGGGCGAGTGTCGCACTCCTCAAGAGGCGAGCAGCGCATGTAGACGCCTCCGGGATCAAGCCCGTTGGCCTCCTCGTCTCGGCTGGTGAAAGTGTCGTTGGCCACCAGAATGTCCAACAAGCCGTCGCCGTTGACGTCTCGGGCGCCCAACGCCAGCGTGGCGCCGACCCCGTCGAGGCCAAATTGGCCCGGGACAAAGCTCCCGTCGCTTTGCTGCATCAGGATGAGGTTGCGCAGCCAGGTGTTTTCAGGCACCGCGTCGCTGAAGTTCTGGCTGAAGCAGCCAATGATAAGGTCTTTGAGGCCGTCGTAATTCAGGTCGATCCCCAGCACCGCGTGCGCAGGGCACAAATGGGCCTCATCGTCGGGCTCAAAGAGGTCCATCAAGTCCGTGACCGCCGTCCTGGGTCTGGTGCGAACCATGCGGACCTTGCCCAAGCCCAACAAAAACAACTCGTCCGAGCCGTCCTCGTCGATGTCCACCCCCGAGGCTGCGTAATAGTCGCCCATCGCCTCCCAGCCGCAAAACCGCGACACGGGCTCAAAGACCACCCGGCCCGGCTCCGAGCGGTTGCGGTAGATGCACGGGGCGCTGTCGGTCTCGGGATCGAAGCTGCCCAGGAAGAGATCCAGGCGGCCGTCGCCCTCGCGCTCAAAAAGCGCGCCGGTGGTCCCGTAGGACTCGTGAAAAGAGCGCCGCGCCGCCACCTCGTGGACCGACATCCCCGTGGGCTGATACGCCGACACGGTGAACTTGCCCAGCGAATCCCGGCGCAACTGACACACGCCCTGGCGACACCACTGATCGGAGCCGCAGTCGTCGTGCACCAGACACTGGCCCTCGTGGCAGACGCCCGCGTTGGGGGAGCACTGCCAGCGCCACCCGCACTCGTCATCTTGCTGGCAAGGCGCGTCGCCGACCTCCTCGCAAACGGCCTCCACGCACTTGGACCCCTGGCCACAGTCGCTGTCGGCGCTGCAAGGCTCGGGGACGCAGGTCAGGTTCTGGCAAATCTGCCCCGTGGGACAGTCCGAGGGGTTGCGGCAGCCCGGCGTGCAAACAAACGATTGACAGATCTGACCGTCGTCACACTGCGCGTCGCCGCGACACCCAGGCACACACTGGCCCGCGTCGCAGATCTGACCGTCGCCGCACTGCGGGTCGGCGTCGCAAGGCGCCGGAGGCTCGACGTCGTCGCCGTCTTCCCGGTCTTCGACCACATCGGGCTGCGCAGCGTCGGTACCCAACGCGTCCGACGAGGCGTCGCCCGGAGGCGTCCCCGCATCTTCGACAGGAGGCTGGTTCTGGTCATCTGGCGGCGCGTTGGACTCTGAAGGGGTCGCCCCGCACCCCGCAATCAGCCCGCCGAGCGCTGCAGCCAGGGCCAGCGCGGCGATGGTGTTGATGGTTTGTGCCACGTCGCTCTACCCCTGGCCGTCGTCTTCGTCAAAGAAGCCCAGATAGGGCGCGCAGGCGGCCTCAAAGGCCTCAAAGGTGTCCTTGCAGGGAAAGTCTTCGTCCGGGTCGGTCTCGTAAAAGAGGTTGTAATCGCCGCACTCCAACCCGTTGACGCACTGGCCCATGGCGTTTTGCGCCTCAACGCACGCCAACAAGTCATCGTCGGCGTCAAAAAAACCAAAGAAGTCGGTGTTGTTGCAGAACTCTTCCACACACTCGTTCAATGGCAAAAAGGCCGCCTGCCCATTGCACTGCACATCCATGGTGCAGTCTTGCAAACAAAGCCGGTTGGCCAGCTCGGCGGCCTCGTCCACCGCCGGGCGCTGCGCATCATCGCCGCACACAATGCCCAGCGAGAGCACCTCCAAGGCCTCGGGCACCGACTGCTCGCAGGCCTGCTGGCCAAGCCCCTCGATCTGCGACCGCACCCCCGCGTCCGCTGCGCAGGCTTGCTGGCAGGTGTTGACCACCAGGACGGTGCGCTGCGCCGTACACGCCTGCGTCAACTCGGCGCAATCGCCAAGCTCTGCGCAGACCGCCTGGCAGGCGACCACCGCCGGGTCGGGCGGCCCATCGTTGTTGGGCGCGTCATTGTTGGGTTCATCGTTGTTGGGGCTGTTGTTGACGGCGTCATTGTTGCCCGCGCCTTCGCCCGGATCGTCGTCCCCCTGGCCATCCTCAACGCAGCCCCCCAAAAGCAGCGCCAACGCCAACATCCACCAGACACTCTTGCGTCTCATCATCACCATGCTCCCACGGCCCACACCGCAGCCGATCCGGCGCTCTCAGCCGCCCAGCGCGTCTTCATAAGGGGCGCAAGCGTCTCCCGACGCCTCAAAGGGCTCCTGGCACGGAAAGCCGTCGCTGATCTCCTCGTCATAATAAGCGTTGTAGTCCTCGCAGGTGAGCGCGTTGATGCACGTGTAAAGCGCGCCGAGCGACTCGATGCACACCAAAAGCCCCGGATCGGCCTCAATGTCGCCAAAGGCCACCTCGTGGAGGCAGAAGCTGCTGACGCACTCCTCCTCAGGCGCAAAGGCCTGGTCGCCGTTGCACTCCACATCCAACGCGCACTCCTGCTGGCAGAGCATGTCCACGCTTCGAGCGGCCTCAAGCACCTCGGCGTCCAGCCCCTGGGGCGGATCGTTGTTGGCGTCGTTGTTGGGGCTGTTGTTGACGGGATCATTGTTGACATCGTTGTTGATGTCGTTGTTCACGTCATTGTTGGGGTCGTTGTTGCCATCGTTGTTGACGGGATCGTTGTTGGGGCTGTTGTTCGAGTCATCGTTGTTGACGTCGTTGTTCTGGTCACCAGGCAGGCTGCCATCAACGTCTTCAGAACATCCCACCACAAGCACGTTCGCCAGCAGCAAGATCACACACAAGATCAAAGGGTTTTTCATCTCAATCATCCTCAACAGCGCGCCGTCCAAAAGGTGCAAAAGGTGCGTTGGAGGAATATAGGGCATTTTGCCCACCAAACACAGCCGCAGCGTTTCCTGGCCAAATCGGCCACCACCGACAGCGCGTCGACCGCTGCTGGCAGTTGCCTCTGCACACCATGTCTGGTACCACACCGCAGCTTTGAGCCCCCCGGCCAACACCCAACGCCAAAGGAGCGCCACACCATGTCACACAACGACGACACCCCCCAGGACGACAAAGACCACGGCGTGACCTGGCTCGCGCCCGAAGCCACCCCCTGGAAGATCCCCATGCTGGATGTGCGGCCGGTCACCCTCCAGATGACCTCCACCTCCAAAGACCCCCAGTGCGCTCAAAACGCGCTCTCCTACTCCTTTGACGATGGCATGGCGTTCCACGGCGCAAACACCCCCACCGACCGCCGCATCACCGTCTCTGTGCCCTACCGCTGCGATGGCATCCTGGCCAACGGCCCGCTCTTCATCCCCGAAGCCATGGAGCACAAGTGGGCCATCTTCTACCACCGCGGCGAGATCATCTTTGTCCGTGGCTGGCTGCGCGAAGTCTATGCTGTGGCCGAGATCGTCCAGTCCGAAAACATGATCGAAGTCGTCGGCATTCGAGGCGTCTTCTGGAACGACGACGAAACCCCCGAGTTCACCGTCCGCTATATGGACGCCCTGCTGCGCAACTACGCCCTGGACATCGTCTACCCCGTCCCGCTCCCTCCCCAGATGGAAGAAGCGCCCGGCAGCGCTGGCATCTGGTGCATGACCCAGTTTGGCAACCGCGCCCTGCTGGCCACCGCGCAGCCCATCGAGCGCAAAACCCCCAACAAACCCCTGCGCTCCATCTCCATTGTCCACGTGGCCACCTCTTTGGGTGACCTCGACGCCCTGCGCACCCTCGTCGCAGAACAAGGCCACCCCGTCTCACTGCGCGAACGCCAGGGACTGACACCCCTGCACTGGGCCGCCAGCGACGAAACCCCTGACACCGTCCAGTGCCTCCTGGAGCTTGGCGCCGAGCCCGATGTCCGCTCCGATGAAGGCGCCACCGCCCTCATGAACGCCGCACAAAGCGGGCGCACCCGCACCGTTGAGGTCCTCCTGGAGGCCGGCGCCGACGTCAACGCCACCGATGAGCGCGGCTTCACCGCCATGCACCGCGCCGCTGAAGTCGGTTTCCCCGATGTCATCGATGCCCTTCTTGACGCGGGCGCCACGCCCAACCCCGAAGCGATGGGCCATACGCCGCTTTCGCTGGCCAGGATGCAGAACCATCAGTCTATTGTGGAGCTGATCGAGGCTGAAATGCACTGAAGGGGTTTTCTCTTTTCACTCTTTTGTCTTCTTGTGTTGGCTTTCCCTTTTGGGGTTTTGGTTGTGGGCTTTTGCCCATGTCCGTCTTTTATCTTTGCTTTATTGGCTTTCCCTTTTGGGGCTGCCTTTGTGGGCTCTTGCCTCTTTTCTGCGTTTCTTCTTCTTTTGGTGGCTTTCCTATGTGGGGCTCCGTTTGGGCACGGTGCCTATCCCTGCCTTTTGTGCTCTTTCATCGGCTTTCCCTTTTGGGGCTGCGCGCCCCAAACCCCCGCCAGGGGCCAGCTAGCGCCCTGGCCCCTGGACCCCGGTCGCTTCGTGGGGGCTGCGCGCCCCCACACCCCCGAACGCGGACGGACCGGTCCCGTGTGTGATGCGAGCAATTCAAGGGCTTGTCTTTCGTGTTGAGCCACGAGGTGCAGCAGAGCAACGGCGGAGCAAAAACAGCCCCCGCAAGGGGGGCAGATGCTCTCCCAATTTCTTGTGGATGCCACCTTGATACTTCTCAGCGGAAGATAGGTTGGGGGCTCTCACAAACTCTCCTGGATGCCACCTTGATACTTCTCAGCGGAGGGAGATGGACGGATGGCCTTCCACAAGTTCTTGTGGATGCCACCTTAGGAGTGCTCGGCGGAGGGTGGATTTGGGGAGGTTTAGTTTTTGCGGCGCAGGGCGAGGCCAAGGAGCAGGAGCATGAAGAGGGTGGCGGCGCCGCCCGATTGGGTTGGGGAGGTGGCGCAGCCGCCGCCTGAGGAGGCCGAGGCGGTCTCTTCGGGGGTTTCATCGTCGGGGGTGTCGTCGTCGGGGTTGTCGTCGGGGACGTCGTCGCCTTCAACGCAGCGGCCTTCGACGCAGACCTTGCCGCTGTTGCAGCTGACGATGGAGCAGGGCTCTTCGACGCTGACATCGACCAGGATGTCGTCTCCCTGGACGCGGACGTTGGTCAGCGACACGCCGGTGACGGCGCCGTTGTAGGTGTTGGAGGAGTAGGCCTTGTTGTTCTCGTCGAGTGGCAGGAAGTTGATGGTGTTGGGGACGAGCTTGTCGTCGGCGTCTTTGAAGAGATCGTCATCGTCGTTGCGGCGCCCGAGCTGACTTTGCAGGTTGAACTTGCCGTCGGCCTGCTCGTTCATCAAGAAGGGTTCCCAGGGCTCACAGTTGAGGCAGTTGAGCAGACGCAGCGGCCAGCCCCCCTCTTGAGGGTTGGGCAGGCGAGCCTTGTTGACGTGGTAGACGGCCAGGCCGCGGCCGTCGATCCCTGCGTCGATGTAGTCTCCGGAGACCGCGCCGCGGTTCTCAACGAGGAAGTATTCGTCCCCTTCACCCAACTGAAGGATCGCCCCGCTGTCCGCCACCGGAGGCAGCCGCACATCGGTCAGCGACTGACCCACCTTAACCACCTGAGGCTCGGCCCAACCGACCGCGATGCGGCTGAAGGCATCAAGGGCGGGCGGCGGCGTCTCGTAGCCCCAGGAGCCCATGGAGCTGTATTGAAGGCCCTGGGTTTTGCCGGATTCGTCGTAGAGATCGGCCCACCCCAGCAGGTGACCAAACTCGTGCAGCGCCACATTGGGGCTCTCGGCGATGCCCACAATGTTGATTTGGGTTTCATCGACAATGATCGGACCATCGCGGCGGACAAAGAAGACCGGCAGCGCGATGCCACCAAAGTTGATGTTGTGCAGCAAAAGCACGCCGTCGATCCAGCCATCGGGCTGACCGTCGGGGCCATTGGTGTCGTAGAGAGAAAAGTCGACGCCGCGCTCTTCGTCCACGCGCTCAATGATCTCTTCGAGCAATCCGAGGCCGACCTCAAGCGTGTCGAGCGCCTCGGCGCCGCCGCCGCCATTTCGGGGGATGAAGCAGTCCTCAAACCCAAAGTAGTCCTCGGGCAGCGGGCACCCCTCAAAGCGGATCGGCTCGATGACGTCGGCCACGGGCTCGTAGGCCCCCTGGCTCATGCGCTTGAAGTAGTCGGTGAAGCTGGGCTGACCGGCAGGGGCGTTGGGGTCGAAGTAGGCCTCAATGGCCTCCATGTCCAGCGGATCAAAGCCGTCGACTTCGATGGTCAACACGAGCACACGCGCAGAGCCAAAGGCCGGCACCTTGGCGCGGCCAACGTCTTCAGTCGTGGCAAAATGATCGATGAAATCGGCGTGGGCCGGGGGGCTGGCGAGCAGCGCGCACACGGCGGTGACCAGAAAGACAGCGGGAGCAAAACGACGAGTTCCCATAGAGCGTGGTCTCCCTGGACCCGCCAGCCGCCGCGCCGCAATGGCCATCGGTGGCCAGACAGGCCCTGGCCTCTGTTCGCCGCAAGGTCACGGCGAGCATTGAATTGTGCGGGCGACGCCAAGAGCAGGTCAGCGCTCAGACCAGGACGTCGCGCCGTGGGACCGCGCAGCGCGGCTTTTTGGAACCGTCACACTGCGCGCGAGGCCAAATCAGGCCTCTTCTTCGGTCGGGTTCATGCCGGGATCTTTGAAGGACTTGGCCTTCTTGACCGCGGTCTTGATGTAGACGATGCCGCCGTTGGCACCGGGGACACCGCCCTTGACCAGGATCAGGTTCTGGTCGGCGATGACTTCCACGATGTGCAGGTTCATCACGGTGCTGCGGGCGTTGCCGTACTGACCGGGCATGCGCTTGCCTTTGACGACGCGCGCGGGGTCGGCACTGGCACCGATAGAACCGGCGTGACGGAAGTACTCGTGGGTACCGTGCGTCATGGTCAGCGAGCCGTGGAAGTTGTGACGCTTCATGACACCGGCGAAGCCGCGGCCCTTGGAGGTGCCGGTGACATCGACGTACTGGCCAGCCTTGAAGGCGTCGGCGCTCAGGGTCTGACCCACTTCGTAACCGGCCAGCTCTTCAGCCGACACGCGGAACTCACGCAGGTGACGGCGAGGCTCTTCGATGCCAGCCTTCTGGAAGACACCCTGGAGGGGCTTGGTCATGCGCCAGCGGGGCTCGCAGCCCTCTTTCTCGTGCTTGTGCACGGCGCCAAAACCCAGCTTGATGGCGTTGTAGCCGTCTTTGCCGTCGGTGCTCTTCTTCTGGACGACGATGTTGGAGCTGACGTCCAGCACGGTCACGGGGTACTTGACACCTTCAGGGGTGAACACCTGGGTCATGCCGATCTTACGGGCAATCAGTGCAGTCATGGGTTGGCCTCCCAAATCATTCAAACAAGTATTGCATAAAAGCCCTCAACGACCATCACCACAACGGCAAGCGGGTCGTCGACACCGTCGTTCAGGTGTCGGGAGCTGAAGCCTGGCTCTGTGCAAAGCAGAAAATTCACACAGAGCGGACGCGCACACTAATCGATCAAACCCCACCCGTCAAGCCCAACCCGCCCCCAACGCACACCCCGCAACCCCCCAATTGACGCGGCGTTCAACCGACACTACGCTCAAACCAGTCCACCAAGAAACCCATAAATCATGGCAACAAAGCCATAAAATCTGGTTTTCCATAAAACTGACACTCCAGCGCCAAAAGACGCCGCGACACCGCGCCCCCAGGCAACCCAACCTGCCCTGACACACCGACCCAACGGAGACCCATGAAACACAACATCGCACTGCTCATCGCGCTGCTCCTGGCCCTGACGGCCTGCGGAGACACCACCGATGATCCCGGCGGCGACAGCGACAACAACGCCGTCAACAACGATCAAAACAACGACGTCAACAATGATGGGAACAACGACACCAACAATGACGTCAACAACGATCAAAACAACGACGTCAACAACGACCAGAACAACGATCAAAACAACGACGCTGGCGACATCCAAGCCTGCCAGGACGCGTGCACACAGGTCGCCGGGTGCCAGGAGCTGATCGACGCCTGCGGAGAAGACGTCGTGGCCCAGGCCCTGACCCAGTGCCAGGGACTGTGTGAGCAAGACCCCCAGGCACGCGCCCAGATCACCCAGGCTGGCGCCGCCCCCTGCTCTGTCGTCACGCCCATCGTGATCGAGCAATTTGGACTCGGCGATCTGTGCGGCGGCGACGGCCCCGAGTGCGAGGTCAGCGAAGACTGCCCTCAGCCACCGCCCATCGGCCCGCAGTGCGAAGGCAACACCGTCGTCACGGTCGCTGGCGCTGTCTGCAACGATGGCACCTGCGGGATTGAAACCCTGGAGACCGACTGCGCCGACGACGGCCTGGTCTGCCGCAGCGGCGAGTGCGTCGAAGATGACGGCAACGACGTGACCCCCGCCGCCGCCGGTGACATCGTCATCACCGAGATCATGTACAACCCCACCACCATCGGCGACGACGACGGCGAATACATCGAACTGCACAACACCGCCCCAGGACGCCGCTCACTGGCCGACTGCACCCTCAGCGACAGCAACCCCGACAACACCCCGGTTCCGCTGACCGACATCGCGATCGGCGCTGGCCAATACATCATCCTGGCCCACAATCAGGACCCGAGCTTCTTTGGCGGCGTGGCCCCCGCTGGCATCTTTGACTTCGGACTCAACAACGACGGCGACATCATCACGCTGACTTGCGGCGGACAAGTCTTTGACATCGTCCTTTACGACGCCGGAGACTCGTTCCCCCAAGCTTCTGGCACCTCCTTGAACCTCTCCTCAGACGCCCTCGACGCCGAAGACAACGACGAGAGCGCCAACTGGTGCCTCTCCACCAACATCTACGTCCAGGACAACGCCGGCACACCCGCCGCCGCCAACCGCAGCTGTGGCGCTCCCCCCGACGACGGCGTCTGTGAACTCACCCCCGAAGAGGTCATCGAGGCCGCTGGCACCTTCACCGGCAGCAACGCCGACACCGACGACACCTTCTTCTCGCTCGAATGCGGTGACGAAGAGGAAGGCATTGACGGCGGCGACACCCTCTACACCATCATTCCCCCCATCGACACCACCATCTGCGTCAACACCGCGGGCTCCGAAGAGCTGACCGGCGACACCGACACGCTCATCTATGTCCGCAGCGCTTGCCAGGACAACGCCACCGAGATCACCTGCAACGACGACTACGACATCAACCTGGACTCGGCCATTGAATGGGAAGCCACCGCAGGCACCCCCTACTACCTCATCATCGACAGCTACGACGCCTTTTCCAGCAACGACTTCCAATTCACGGTCGACTTTGAGGCCTGCCCTCCCCCCGAACTCGAAGAATAAAAAGAGTTAAAAGAATCAAACCCCACGCGCGCCTTTCAGGTACCTACCTCTAAACACTCACCTCCAAACACTCGCCTCCAAATCCAAAGGCGCGCGATTGACGCCCCCCTTGCCAATTCTTACCTTTGGCGCAATTGGCTCATCGCGCCCTTTGAAGCACAGACCCAACACCACCCCACACACCATGCCCACCTTCAAATCTACCCTGCTCGGCTTGCTGACGGCATCGCTCTGCGCGTCCATCGCATGCTCAGACGACACCTCTGCTCTGCCGGCGCCCTCCCCCGACACCACCGACGACGTCCCAACCGACGATGTCCCCGCAGACACACCCCCACCCCAGATCTCGCAATGGGGGCCCTGTGCGCCCCACCCCCACGGCAACTCGGGCGATGCGCCCTGCGCCCTCA
>CAKZKQ010000653.1 GCA_937123825.1 uncultured Pseudomonadota bacterium | reverse complement strand
ATATAGTCTGCATGCGGGCTTTAGGATTCCCATTACATCGGAAAGAGCACTTATACCCCGTGCACTGGGCTATTTACAAGGGCCACACATGGCTTTGTGGAGCCAGAACGACATGCGCTGGCCCATGGGCATTTGCCCTTCGAGGTATTCCGTGATGAGTTCAGAGAACTCCTTGCATGACATCATCTTGTTTACGGACTCCGCATCGGAGCATGCTCGGTCTGGCCTTCAGTTTCGATGAAGTACTCGTTGAGCATGTCCCGCATTTTTTGACGCGCACGGTGCAGCAGGATGCGTTGGTTGCCGGGGGTCAACTCGAGCAGCTCGCAGACGTCTTTGGACGGCCACCCCTCGACATCGCGCATGACCAGAACGGCCTGCTGTGCGGGGGGGAGCGTCGCGACGAATTTTTCGATGGCTTCGAGGACATCGGCACGCATCAAGCGGTCTTCGGGGTTTTTGCCCCATTGGGTCGGCGGTCTGGCCCATTGACCCGCTTGCGTGAAGCTGTTGGGGTCAACGGCGTCGTCCATTTTCTCGCTCCAATCGGTCATCGAGATCATCCGCGCTTCGCGGACGGCCCGTTTCTGTGCCTGGAAGGTCAGAATGCGAAAAATCCAGGTTTTGAGGCTGGAGCGTCCCTCAAACTTAGGCAGACCTTTGAATACCGCAACCCAGGTCTCCTGGACAACCTCTTCTGCGGTCGCTCGGTCTGATACGAAGGCCATGGCCAGACGCATCAGTGGGGTGTGGTACTTGTCCAGCAGCTCTCGAAAGGCGTCTTCGTCTCGGTTTAAGAGACGCTCCACCATGTCTTGAGCGGCGTTGTAGATTGCAGAGAAAAATAACATCAGGTTGTAACGCTCCTGAGGGCCTGGTGAACCAAAAGCGTAGGATGGGCAGGTCAACGTCACCCCAGATCGTATACGCATCACCCTACCAAAGTAAACCTGACGCTCAGACACAAAAAGTCAATGATTGCAGGTTTTTATCTCTAGGTGAGAAGCATGAAAAGCATGCGCAATCTGCCGTGGAGTTCGCCGTTCTTGCTGGTGTGTGTGCTGGTTTTGGCCAGCGGATGCAGCAGCACCCAGGTGGAGTTCAAAGAGCCTGGTGCCTCCGATGATTTGCTGCCAGGGGCAGAAGACATCGATCCTGAACCCTCGACCGTTGGGGAGCAGGACGAGCCCGTCATCCCAGAAGAGATGCCCCGCGTTGAGGAGCCTGTCGCTCAAGGCCAATTGTGGATTCCCTCGCAGGGGGATTTTGCGCTGCGCGATCAGCAGACCGGCTCACTGTGGAATGTGCGCGGTCAGGCCTTTGAGGGCCCGCTCAAGGGCGCCGTTTTGGAGCAACGCCCTGCGTTTACAGCCTTTTGGTTTGCGTGGTCGGTCTTTTACGACGGCAGTCTGGTGTGGAACCGCCAGGATGCCAACCGCTCGGGCTCCATCGAGCCCTCGGGCAACTGCACCGTGCCGTGCGACGAGATTCGCCAGGCGTGCAGTGGGCGCGATTGTATCCCAGCGCTCGACCATGACGGTCGAGACAATCGACCAGCGGCGCAGATGGTGGCTGTCGATGACGTTCAGGCAGCCTATTTGAAGGACAATGACCAGGTTCTGGGGGTTTTCCTCCACGGTCAGGCGCGGGCCTATCCCCACAACCTGCTTTGGTGGCACGAGATTCACAACGATCGCATCAACGACACCGAGTATTCGGTCACGTTCTGCCCGCTGACGGGGTCTGGGATTGTCTACAGCGGTTTTCAAGCAGGGCGCCCCATTGACTTTGGGGTGTCGGGCAACCTCTACAACTCCAACCTGGTCATGTTTGACCGCGATGGGCAGACGCTCTGGAGCCAGATGCTTGGCCAGGGGGTCAGCGGAGGGCAGGTGGGCCAGGCGTTGACCATGTTGCCCGTGGTGGAGACGACCTGGGGTCGCTGGCGTCAGATGCACCCACAAACCCTGGTGGCCTCTGACCAGACCGGCTACCGCAGAGACTACACCAGCTACCCCTACGGCGATTATCGCACCAACCACGCCAACACCTTTCGCCCCACAAATCCCCAACACGACAGCATCTATCCGGGCAAGGCGCTGGTCCTTGGGTTGGTCGGGGAGGAGGGAGCCAAAGCCTATGCCTTTGATGAGATGGGCACCTTTGGGGACCGCGTGGTGGTCAACGACACCTTTGGGGGTGACCGGGTGGTGGTGGTCTATGAAGCCCAATTTTTGAGCGCGGTGCCATTCTCTGCCCGTTTGGGTGAGACAACCTTGACCTTTGAAGGGGTCCAGACGCCATGAGACCATCCCAGCGTCTTGCAGGGGCCGCTGTGGTCTGGTGTGCTTGTCTGTTGGGCCTGTCCGCTCAGGCGCACGCCAGCGGCTTTGCGCCGCCTCAAGGGTCGGTGTGGACCAAGCTGAGCTTTAGCCGTTGGTTTGCGGACAAGAAGCTGGCAGGTCCCTTTGACCGCGATCCTTCTGCGGGCATTGAGCTGGGCTCGCCCATTGAATTTGATCCATCCACCGGCGGCGCCCTGACGACCGAGTCCTTCAACTTTGATCTTCAAGCCACGCCGCTGCCCAGGCTCAGCCTTGGTCTCTTCTTCCCGGCGTTTCAGTCGGTCACGTTTGAGGACAGCACCTTTGTCTCGACCACCACAGGCACGGGCGATGCGCGCCTCTTTGCCGGTTACCAGGTCACCGAGCCTGGCGGCGCTGTGGCGACGACCATCAACCTCCGTGTCAAGGTCCCGACCACGACCCCCAAGCGCGGCTTTGAGTTCATTCCGTTGAGTGAGGGGCAATGGGACATCGCGTTGGAGCAGGTCACGACGTGGGCGGCGAGCCCTGCGCTGCATGTCACAGGGCGCACGCTCATCAGACACCGCAGGCCCTTTGAGGACGACACTGGCCCCGCTGAGCTGCGGCGCGTTTTGAAGCCGGGCGATGAGGCCGAGCTTGGCTTTGAGGTTGGCGGCGCGCCGGTGGAGGGGTTGTGGATGAAGGTGGCCTACAACGGTTTGTGGTCCACGGGGGCCGAAGACCGCTCAGGCACCACCACCATTACGCTGCGAGACCGGCGTCAGGTTCATACGGCGCTGGTGGGGGCGTATCTGGGCTTTGGGCGCTGGGTTCACCCTGCACTTGAAGGACTGGCGCTCGACGTGTGGGCTTCGCACCCGTTTACGGGCCAGGATTATCCCTTTGGTCTGACCTGGAGCGCTGGGTTGGCCTACGCGGTGGTGTTGGGAGGGCAAAGCGCGCCGTAGGCTGCTTATACCCAAATGCAGACGTCCGACGTCTTTCGACTGCATTTGGGTATTATTTGCGGCGCAAGAAGACGGGCTGGGCGTCGGTGGACGTCTCGGGATCGTATCGGTAGCCGGCCAGATCAAAGCTCTTGAGGCCTTCGAGATCATCGATGCGGTTTTTGAGCAGGTGGTGGGCCATCAGGCCACGGGCCCGTTTGGCGTAGAAGGCCACGACCTTGTAGCGGTCTTTGCTCCAGTCCTTGAAGGCGGGGGAGACCACGTTGGCGCTGAGTTTTTTGGCGCGCGCGGCCTTGAAGTATTCGTTTGAGGCCAGGTTGACCAACATGTCATTGCCGCTGTCGTCCAGGGCTTTTTGGATCATCTCGGAGATCTGATCCCCCCAGAAGGCATAGAGGTCTTTGCCGTGCTCGCCCTTGAGTCGCGTGCCCATCTCCAAGCGGTAGGGTTGGATGAGGTCGAGCGGCCGCAGCAGGCCGTAGAGCCCCGAGAGGATGCGCAGGTGTTTCTGGGCGTGTTCGAGGTCCTGGGTTTCGTAGGTTTCCAGAGGCCAGTCTTTGTAGACGTCGCCCTTGAAGGCGAACAGCGCCTGCTTGGCGTTGTGCGCGTCGTGTTCCGGGTTGAAGTCTCGATAACGCTCCACGTTGAGTTGGGCGATTTTGTCGCTGACCTTCATCAGGCCTGAGATGTCCTGGGCCGACATGCCGCGCAACGTGCCGATGAGGTTCTGGGTGCGATCCATGGCGCCGGGCGTGGTGTGGACGGCGTGTTCGGTGGGGCCAAAGTCCAGGGTTTTGGACGGTGAGAGGAGGATGAGCATGGGGTGGGGCTCCTTGTGGTCTGGTCCCTGGGGGAGGCGCGCCTGGTGGTGTGTGCGGGCGCAGCGGTCTTGTGCCTCTTTGGGTGAACCCCAAGGCGCGTGCTTGTGTCAAGCT
Organism: uncultured Pseudomonadota bacterium; assembly: GCA_937123825.1. Lineage (GTDB taxonomy): Bacteria > Myxococcota_A > Bradymonadia > Bradymonadales > CAKZKQ01. Next base: position 932 of record CAKZKQ010000653.1, on the reverse strand, counting down.
GGATGTTGAGGGGGTGAAAAAAGTGCGCGCGCGCCGGAGGGTTCCGACGCGCGCGAGTTCGGGTGACATCTGGGGTTGTGGGCCCGGTCATGCCGGGCCAGGGGCGAGCATCAATCGTCGAGCTGAATGCCCAGGTAGAAGATGTCGCGGTCTTCGCCGTCGATGCCGACGGTGCTGTCGTCTTCCCAGACGATGTGCAGGACATCGGCGACGGGATCGACCAGGAGGTCGGGGAATTCGCTGACCTGGATGAAGCTGCGGCCGTTGCTGACCAGCGAGGGGAAGTCCGGGATGCCGTCAAAGAGGCGAGCGAAGTAGATGTCGGGGTCGGTGCCGGAGCCGCCGATTTCGCCCAGATCAACCCACGCCACAAAGGCATCGCCGGTGTCGGGGTCGATGGTGATGGCGGCCTCCTGGGAGTCTCCGTCGAGGGGGTCGTTGCTGACCAGGACGTAGTTGCCCTCGAAGCCTTCGTTGAGGATGTAGGTCCTGTAGAAGATGTCGAGGTCATCGCCGGAGCCAAAGAGGTTGGAGGTGTCCTCCCAGATGATGTGGGCGCGGTCGTCGGGACCCATGGCGATCCGAGGGGCAAAGGAGTTGCCATCGCGGGCGCTGTCGGAGACGACGGTCACATCGGAGATGAACTCACCATCGACGGTCTTGAGGTAGATGTCGGTGTCTTCGCCCGAGTCGAGCACGTCACCGTCATCCTGCCAGACGACGTAGGCGGTGCCGAGGGAGTCGGCGCCGACGGCGGCGTTACCGCCGCGGTTGTTGCCGGCGTCGGTGGAGAGTTTGGTGGGGGCGGCCCCGCCGCCCCCGGCCCCGGCGCCCCGGGCCCCCCCCCCTGCCCTTCCGCCGCGGGCACGCCCGCCTCCTGCCGCCGGGGCGCCGCATCGACGCAGGTGCCAAGGAAGCGATCAAAGCCCCGG
>CAKZKQ010000652.1 GCA_937123825.1 uncultured Pseudomonadota bacterium | reverse complement strand
TCGGGGTGGGGCGAGCCGGGGAGCACGGCCAGGTTGGCGGCGGGGATGCGGACGTCGGTGAGGTCGAGCAGGCGCGTGTGGGCCAGGGCGGGCCAGTCGGCCAGGGCCTGGATGATGGCCTTGCCCATGGAGTTTTTGGTCAGCAAGAGGATCTCGGGGGCTTGGGGGCCGTTGTCGGGGTCCATGAGCGCCAGCAGGCCCTTGCCGCTGAATTTGCCGGCGTGAGGCTCCAGCTCCTGCACGCCGCGCATGACGCCTGCGTCGATGAAGGCTTTGAGGCCCTTGTTGCTGATCTGGGAGAAGTAGAGGCGCAGGCAGCGCAGGGGGGCAGGGCCTTTGGCCAAGGCCTCGGCCATGAAAGGGGCGTTGTAGTGCCCGATGACGCCGGCGATCTTCAAGGCGCGCACGTGGGTCAGGGCGTTGCTCTGGCACAGGCGGTTGACGTCTCGGGCGCTCAGGGCGGCGTCGACGGGCTTTTTGCGGAAAAAGCGCATGTTGCGGGCGTATTGGATCTCGATTTCCAACTCTTCAAGGTGCCATTGCGTGTGGCTGAATAGTGCGCTGAGCCCTCCGGCTTCGGTGCTCTTGATGAGCAGTCGCCGCAAGTCCTTGGAGAGCTCGGAGCGGCCCAGGGCGGTCAGCAGCGGGAAGTCTTTTTTGCAGTCGCTGACCTCGGCGGCGCGGATTCTGCCTGCCAGGTGTGTGTCGAGTTGTTTGTAGATGGTGGTGAAGGTCTCGGCGTCTCCCCAGACGCTGCTGCATTTGAGCAGCTCCATGGAGACCTGCTTGGGAAAGGCGCCGATGATCCCAAAGGCGATGTTGTGGGCCGAGGTGTCGTTGAGCCCCATGGGCGTGAAGGCAAAGCTCTCCAGGTTGGGGCAGTCTTCGATGAGGTTGTCGACCAGGCCCTTGAGGTATTGGGGCGGGACCAGGCGCTCCAGGGTAAAGGTGCGCAGGGAGGGCGGAAAGCGCAGCGCTGCCAGCCGCTCGTAGAGTTTGGGGGACGAGGTCAGGCTGTGGATGCCCAGGTGCTGGAGGTTGGTGCAGCGCTGGAGCCAAAGCGGGTCTTCATCCTGCCCCTCGTTCAGCCGCAGGTCGCCCAGGTCGATGATGCGCAGGACGTTCAGCGGCAGCGGGGTTTCGTGCATGACCCGCACAAAGTCCTCGTGGAGGGTTCGGCAGCCGCGCAGGAGTCTGCCGTGTGGCGAGCGGATGTGGGTCAGCGTGGCGTAGTGGGTCAGCGTGCGGGTGTGGTCTGGCCAGGGCTCAAAGACCTGTTCGGCCAGCGCGACGGCTTCCTCGTAGTAGGGCTTGTCGCGGTGATCGTGCAGTGTGCGCATGATGCCCTCAAACCAGCCCGAAGGGCGCTTGATGCGGTCGACCACGTCGGCAGGGATGGCGCTCTTGATCTGGGGTCGGTCGGGCAGCGCTGGGGTGCCGACCTCGATGGTGGCGGCGATGCTGATGTCGGTGGGGGTGCTGTAGGACTCGACCTCTTCGACGCCGATGGTCAGTTGCAGTGGTTGCGTATCGTCACCGCGTGTGGCTCGGCAAAACCCGCGTTGGGTGCGGCGCGCCATCCATACAAAGCGTCCATGTCGGGGGCGGCGAGCCTGGTGGTCGTCGGCATGGCGAGCCTGGGTGAGGCACTGAATGATGTGCTCGACCAGCAGGAGGTCTTTGCGGTGGTTGCCGTTGATGGTGGCCAGCGCCTGGTCAATGGTTTCGACGTTCTTTGCCGAGAGGCTCAGCCCCAGCTCGGCCAGTGCCCGATCACGCAGCGCAGGCTCGGCCCAGTTTTCCTCGGCCAGCTCCACCAGCAGGCGTCTGGCGCCCAGCAGCGCGGCGGTGTCGATGGCGAGCGTCATTTTGCCCGCTTTTCGGGCCGCTGAGACAAGCTGCCACCCGGCTTGAAGGTCGCCGCCGTCGACTTTGGCCTTGAGCGCGTCAAAATCCACCATGGTTGCCTCTTGGAGTGTGTGTTGTGGTCTTTAAAAGGGGCTGATGCGTCAGTTGAGGTTTTCGTCGAGGTCGTCGCCTTCACCGGCAAAGCGCATGTTGCTCAGCAGGAGGAAGAGGGCGCCGCTTTCGCTTGGCACGCGGTAGACGAATTCACCCTGGAGCAGGTAGCGCACGATGGCCGACATCAGCCAGCCGTCTTCTTCTTCGCCGCTCCACTTGGCGTTGGCCATGGCGTCAAAGCCGTTGTCTTGCCCAAATTGCTGGACGTTCTCCAGGAGCCACTTGGAGTCTTCGGGGAAGTGCTCGTTGCCCCAGGACCACAGCCACGTCTGGGAGACGTAGGAGAACGAGCCGACCACCTGAAGGTCGGCCTCCACGACCACTTCGCCGTCGTTCTTCCAGACAAAGAGGTTGTCGGCCATGTCGTAGTGGAAGGCATCGTGGTCCTGAAGGTGGAAGATGTCCATCAGCATGTTCTGAACATCGCCGTGGTGGACTTTGGCCTCTTCGCACAGCTCATCCCAGTCGGTGGGATAGTTGGGTTGGGTCTGCCAGTCCTCATCTGGGCTCTGTCGGCTCGCGCTCCAGCACAGCGGCAAGTCGGCCAGCGCCAGGAGGGCCGGGTGTTGTTCCACCAGTTGGCCCAACGCAAAGGGCTCCAGCGCGTCCTGTTCTTCGTCGCTTTGGGGATCGTTGAGGAAGTGCCATTCGGTCCCATCAAGGCTCCGATAGACAAAGAGCACGGGGGTGTTGCCGTGGGCGATTTCGGCGGTGGTCAACACTTCGCTTTCGGCGGGGATGGGGAAGGTCCACATGGCATTGTCTCCAAAGGCTGGTTCGTTTGGGTTGGGGCGTACCATGCGCCTGTGGGTGAGGTCTTGCAAGTGTTCAGCGACGGCGAGCTTTGCTTTGGGCGTTGGCCTGGGCTGGTGCTGTGCGGAGCGTGGGGGCGTCTTTGAGCGCTTCGATGGGGCGCCCTGTGGCTTGCGCGGCTTTGGCCAACGCCGCCAGGAAGTCATCGTTGTCGTCTGCGTCGATTTCAATGCCGACGCGCTCCATGGTCGCCAGGTTCTCCATTCGGGCGCGGCTCATCCAGTCTGGTTTGCGGCACACCAGCGTGACTTGATGTGCGCCTTGGCCTGGGGTGTGGGCTTTGCAGGTCACAAAGAGGGTGTGCGCCGACTTCTGAGAACGCGTCAGGTCAAAGGCCAGCGTGCCTTTGGACGACAGTGAGAGTGTCCCCTCGGTCGGGATGAGGAAGGGGGCACTGCCCACCAACTCTTCTTCTGTGCGCCGTTGGTAGGCGCTGGACTGGATTGTGGCGACACCGGTGGGCTCCCAATGGATTTGTGGTGGGTGTGCGTCGAGGTCCAACTCGACCTCCATGGGGGTCTCAAAGTGTTCTGTGACCTCTCCGGTGATGGAGTAGTACGCCTCTTGCTCTTCGACCATATAGGCATCCACCCACCAATCCCATCTTGCGAGCAGATGTCCCAGGTGCCTGACCAGAGGCAGCATCGCCGCGTTGAAGACGGGCAGGATGACCAATGACCAGGGGGCCAACGCGATCCACATGATCAGCCATCCGGGGAAGAGGTCTCCTTGGATGGCTGCCACCATCATGACGGTCAATATCACGGAGTGGATGATGCCCAGCAGCGCTTTGCTGGTGATTTTGACTGGCTCGGCGCTGGCGGTCAGCGTCCTGGAGCGTTGCTTGAGATCGCCTCTGACCAGCTTGCGTGCGGCGAACTCGTCTTCTTCTTCGGTGCTCAGGCGTCGGTTGTGGGTGTGGATGGTGGCGTCAAAGATCAATGGCGAGCCTGGGTTCGGTTGGGATGATGCGGCGTTCTTCGTTTGAGAAATATGGGGACCGGCGTAGGGGCGGCAATGGCAAATCGGTTTGTTGGGAGCGGTTTTCTGAGCGGTGGTTTGGTCCAGCGTCAGCGTTGGGCTTTTGGGTGGGTGATTGCGTGGAGGGCGGCGTGGGTCGGCGCTGAAGGATTGGTGTGGTCAAGGTTCTGCATGCCGTTGGGGGGATGTTCAGCGCTGTGCAGGGGAATAGGCGCCTTGGGTGGGGTGGTATTTATGCGGGGTTGCATATGCAAGTTGGTTGCATTTATATCTTTGTGCTGCCCCCAAGTGCATTTGAGTCGAAGTGGTGTGGGGCTGTTTGGAGCGGGAAAGAAGGTGCTGTGCGGTTGGTCCGAGTGTGAGATGATGGTTGATTGAATTTGGATGAGGCCAATACGGACAGCAGGAGATTGAAGATGAGTGATTCTGGACAGGTGTCTGCAGGCGGCGGTGAGAATTTGGACAAGGTCGGCGCGGTGGCCAGCACCCTTTGCGCGATCCACTGTGCGGTGTGTGCGTTGTTGCCGGCGGCTTTTGGGGCGTTGGGCGTGGGGTTTTTGCTGGGCCAGGAGGCCGAGTGGATTTTTACCCTCATCGCGGTGGCGTTTGCGGGGGCTGCGTTGTTCTTTGGTTGGCGCAAGCACCGCTCCAACGCGGTGATGGCCGTTTTGGTCCTTGGCATTGTGGGGTTGTTGGCCTCGCGGGTGATTGAGGGGGCTGGAGGGCATGACCACCATCATCACGGAGCGCATGGTGAAGAAGGCCACGGCGCCCACCACGGCGAAGGCGACGGGCATCACGGCGAAGGTGAAGAGAAGCACCACGGTGAAGGTGAGAAAGGCCACGCTGAAGGCAAAGAGCACCATGGTGAGGGTGAGAAGCACCACGGCAAGGGCGACAAGCACCACGACGAGGGGCACGAAAAGCACGGTCGGGTGCACCGAAACACAGATGATGGCGAGTCCGCCGATGGCCATGGTGACGGCGAGCTGACGCATATGGCCGGTGCGGGCGTGGGGATTGTGGGTGGTTTGTTGTTGTTGACGGGCCACATCATGAACCTGCGGGCGTTGCGGCGTCGAAAAGAAGAGGAGTGTTGTTGATGAGTCTGCAATGGTTGATTGTCGGCGGAGGCATCCACGGTGTTCACCTGGCCGCTCGGTTGATGGCCGAGGGGGGCGTGGAGGCCGAGCAGTTGCGGATTGTGGATCCCGCTGAGCGGTTGATGGCCAGATGGCGCACGTGCACGCAGATTACGGGGATGACGCATTTGCGCTCGCCGTCGGTGCACCACCTGGACATGCACCCGTGGTCCTTGCAGCGTTTTGCGGGCAGCCGCAAGAACCGCAAGCCCGGGTTGTTTGCGCCGCCGTATGATCGACCTGCGTTGGACTTGTTCAACGCGCACTGTGACCATGTGGTGGAGACTTATGGGTTGGATGCGTTGCACATTCAGGACCGCGTCGCGTCGTGCGTGGTGGAGTGTGACGGGGTGACCCTTGGCGGCGCCGATGGCCAGACCTACAGCGCTCAAAACGTGGTGTTGGCGATGGGTTCGGGGGACCGGCCGCGTTGGCCGCAGTGGGCGCCTGTGGATGATTCGCAGGTGCAGCATGTTTTCCAGCCCGATTTTGACGGCTGGCCCGAGCAAAGCTCGCCTCAGTCGGTGGCCGTGATTGGCGGCGGGATTTCTGCGGGGCAGGTGGCTCTGCGCTTGATGAAAGAAGGCCACGATGTCCACCTGATTTGCCGCCACACGTTGCGGGAGCATCAATTTGACAGCGATCCGGGGTGGTTGGGTCCAAAGTTCATGGGCATGTTCTCCCATGAGCGGGATATGGATCGGCGCCGGGCGATGATCAGCCAGGCCAGACACAAGGGATCGGTGCCGCCAGATGTGCGCGTTGGGCTGCGGCGAGCCATTTCTCAAGACCAGTTGTCGTGGTACGAGGCCGATGTGGAGGGCTGTTTGGGGTCTTCGCAGGAGGGTTTTGAGCTGACGCTCTCGGATGGTCGGCAAGTGTGTGTGCAGCGCATCTTGTTGGCGACGGGTTTCGAGTCCAGCCGTCCAGGGGGCGCGATGCTTGACGCGTTGGTGGAGGCGGCCTCTTTGCCGTGCGCGAAGTGTGGTTACCCGGTGGTGGACAAGGCGTTGCGCTGGCATCCCCGTATTTATGTTTCGGGGCCTTTGGCAGAGCTGGAGTTGGGGCCGACGTCAAGGAACATTGCCGGTGCGCGCCGTGCTGGCGATAGGCTCATTGAAGGGCTGCGCAGCGGTCGTCCTTTGCGTCAGGCAGTGTGAGCGCCGCTGCAAGAGCCTTTATGTTCATCTGCATTTTTCATCCATACTCTAGGTTCTGTCTGACAATTGTCCCGTCGCCCGACGGCCCGATGATGCCGATCTCGTCGTCGCCAATGCTCGACGAACCCCCGGTTCGTCTGTGCTTGTCTCCTCGAACTCGACACCATCGAACTCGCCGGAACTCGGTTCCAATTGTCAGACAGAACCTAAAGACCGCTCGGTCTGGGCCCTTCGTTGGGGTATCATCCCTCTTGGTTTGCTGGTCCGCTCAAGGGGTCAGCGGCCCCATGTGTGGTCGTGCCCCGTCTTTAAGGGGCCGCGCTGCCAAAGCACAGATGTTTGACTCATTTTGGGACGGTCTTGATGGCCCCAGGAACCACGGAACTGACTTGCTGTAGCGCTCTTAGAGCTTTGCTTGTCCCGAAACTTCTGCCATCTCTTATTGCCCACCCCAAAACCAGCCTTTCTTCTGCGTTTTGGTGTCAATGATTCCTCTCTTGTCTCAGAGGCCGTTCAAAGGGGTGACGCCGGTTTGGCCTTGCGCTTTTGGGTGGTGTCTCAGGAGCATCGCCTCCGATGAATCCCATTGGTCTTCTGGTCCTGGCTTGTCTGGGGCTCTTTATTGGTCCGCTGTGCAGTCTGGTGGGCACCCGTTTCAAGGTGGTTGAGTCACTTCTGGACGGGTTTGCACTGGCGCTGGTGGGCTGTCTCTGCGTGATTTTTGTGCTCCCCCACACCGTGGCCGAGATTGGCATGCTGGGGTTGGGGATGGCCGTGGTGGGGATGTTCCTGCCGTGGCTCTTTCATCGCTTTTGGCACGGCAAGCCGTGGTCATTGGGGTTGGTGGGGCTGGTGCTGGCGATCCACGTGTTGCTTGACGGGGCCGTGTTGGCGGTCCGTGATGGCGACATGCCACTTGGGTGGGCGGTGGTGGCGCACCGTTTGCCGGTGGGTTTTGCGATCGTGGTCGCGACCGGCGCCGGGCGCAAATCTCAGTCGAAGTCCTGGGGACTGGTGCTGGCGATGGTGGCGGCGACAGTCTTGGGCTATTTCCTGGGGCCGGGGATTGTCTCGGGGATGCCCCACAGCGCTCCGGCAGCGCTTGAGGCGTTGGCAGCGGGCGTGCTCTTGCACGTCGTCTTTGTGCCCCACAGCGGTTCGCCCGACGATTACGCCTGTCACCACCACGGCTCCCATGGTCACGACCATGACGATGCCCATTCCCATGGTCACGACCACGGCCATGGTGTGCTGCACGGCTTGTCTGCGCCGCCGCCCGAGCGCCAGAATGACCATGGGCATGAGCACGGGCATCAGCACGATTGTGGTCATGACCATATCCACGGGCATGATTGCGGTCATGACCACGGCCATGCTCACCATCAGGAAGATGCTCGCGACCACCATCATGAGTGTGAGCACAAGCACGATCATGGGCATGACTGTGCGCATGATCATGCTCACGACCACCTGCACGTTGGACAAGATGCGCATGCTGAGGAGTATGATCATGACCACACAGCGGAGCATGTCCACGGCCACGAGTGCGACCACAAACATGACCATGGACACGATTGTTCGCATGACCACGTTCATGGTCATGAGGCAAATCACGACCGTGGTCATCAGCACGCGGTCCAGGACGCGCACGAACATGGGCATGAACACAGCCACAACGGCTCTGTAGAAGACCACCACAAGCACGATCACGGGCATGACTCTGCCCCCGGTCTGCACGGGTTGGTTCACAGCCATAGCCACAGCCACGATCATGGCGGTGACCCCGGTCAATCCGGGAAGGTGCCGGCCCGGTGGTGGTCTGCGGTTGGGGCAGTGTGTGGGGTGCTGGTGGTGATCGCGGGGATGCTCTTTGACTCCCACGATCACGACGAAGGCACCCCGGCGGTCCTGGAGACGCTGGGTGTGTTGGTCTTGGAGAGCGCCCCGGCGCTCTTGCTCGGCTACGGTTTGGCGGGTGTGATCCCGTTTTTGCTCACGCCCACCGGGGTCAACTCGTTGTCCAGCGGCGGCAAGTTGATGCAGTCGCTGCGCGGGGTGGCCTTTGGGTTGCCGTTGCCGGTGTGCTCGTGTGGTGTGTTGCCGCTTTACGAGTCCTTGATTCGCCGCGGGGCGCCGCCGGCAGCGGCGATGGCGTTCTTTGTGGCCACGCCCGAGTTGGGCCTCGACGCGGTGCTCTTGTCGGTGCCGTTGCTGGGGTCGTCGTTGACGGTGGCGCGCGTGGTGGCGGCCTTTGTGGTGGCGCTTCTGGTGGCGCTCCTGGTTGGCGGGCGCCCCGGTGCCTCGACGCCGCGTCGTCAAGAGGCTGTCGCGGAGGCCAACAGCGGCGATTGGGGTGCCAGGGTGCGCTCTGGGCTGCGTTTTGGCTTTGTGGAGGTTTTTGACCACACCATGCCGTGGATCGCGCTGGGGTTGGTGGTGGCGGTGATGGCCGAGCCGATGCTCTCACATGGCGCCATCGACCACGTCCCGTGGTTCTTGCAGGTGCCCATTGCGGCCCTGGTGGGCGTGCCGGTCTACGTCTGTGCTTCTGGCGCGACCCCCATCGCGGCGCTGGCGCTGCACAAGGGGCTGTCCACCGGCGCCGCCATCGCGTTTCTCATCGCGGGTCCAGCCACCAATGTCACCACTTTTGGCGTGCTGGCCAGGCTCCACGGCCGCCGCATGGCGCTGCAATTTGGGGTGGCGGTGACGGTGCTGGCGATTCTGGCAGGTTGGGCGGTCGATATGCTCGAAGTGCCCGCCGCGCCCGTCCTCGACGACCACGCCCACGCCGAAGAGCACGGCTCATGGTTTGCGTGGGCCTGTGTGGTGGGTCTGGCGCTCTTGGCGCTCTCGTCGCTCTTCCGGCAAGGTCCTCGCGGCGCGCTCCAGCAAATTCTGGAGCCCATCCACAGCCATTGAACCGCCACAGTCCATACTTGACCGCGCAGCGGTCGTTTTGTGCCACTTTTTTCCCACACTTTTCTCACACCATTTTGGAGCCTGGCCCTGGCCAAACCCGCTGGCGCTGCGCCGATTGCACTTGCCCGTTGAGGACTTCATGAAAGTGGCAGCTTGCCAGGTGCCCGACATCCGCGATGACGTCCCGCACGCGCTCTCTGTGGTCAAAGCCATGGCGTCTGAGGCCTCCAAAGAGGGCGCCGACCTGGTGCTCTTCCCCGAGTGCTTCCTTCAGGGCTATTTCACCGATCCAAGCAGCGTCGAGCGTCTTGCGATAGGGCTTGGTTCGCCTGCTTTTGGGGCTGTTTTGGATGAATTGAGCGCCCTTGATGGCTCGGTGGTGGTGGTGGTGGGGCTTATTGAGGCAGACGCAAGAGGGTTTTACAACACCGCCGTGGTCATCCAGAACGGGACGCTCTTGGGGCGCTACCGAAAGACCCACCTGCTTGGCTCAGAGAAGGCTGCGTTTACACCTGGAGCCGAATATCCCGTCTTTGAGGCGGCCGGAACGCGCTTTGGCATCAACATCTGCTACGACCTGAACTTTCAAGCGGCGACGGACGCCTTGAGCGTCCAGGGAGCCCAGGCCCTGGTCTGTCCCTGCAACAACATGCTGCCGTGGGGGACTGCCCAGAAGTACAAAACGCTCCACAACCCCATCCGCGCCCAGCGGGCCAAAGCCGCTGGGGTCTGGCTGGTGTCTTCCGATGTCACCGGAGAGCGCGAAGGCCGCATCAGCTATGGTCCCACGGCGTTCATTGACCCCAATGGCGCTGTGGTGGCCCAGGTCCCGTTGGGGAGCGTGGGGACTGTGATGATGGATGTGACTTAGCCCCGCAGAGGGCTTGGTTGTGATTTGTCAGACGCGGCGTTGACGCATTGATACATTGACACAACGCCCATCGCGTGTTTGATTTGCGTTGTGCTTGAGGGATCCAAGCCGATTGTTGCAAATCGCCGCTGTGCGGCCAATGTGGTTTGCCTGCCAAACACCTCAATGGACACAAAGAGCAGGTGCAAACCATCCCATTGTTTCAGCGTAAGGCATCGACAGCCCTGTGGATGCCATGTGGGTCTTGATGCCGACCTGGTCGGCCTCCCCATGCAACCCTCAAGGCCAAGTGTGGCTGTTCTTGCGCGCTCTTAAAGATCAAGTAAGGAAAACCTGTGATTTATCGATTGCTTGCGATGGCTTTTGTGGCTTTTGTTTTGGTGACGGCTGGCTGCGGCGACCCGTGGGACAACTGCCCCAAAGAGCGCCGCTGCCTCTCGGGGGACATCAACCGGCCCGAGGCGCGCTCATGTTGCCCTGAAGGAGAGCTGTGCACGCCTTCGGGGCACCCGGAAGAAGGGGGCGTGTGCAGCCCGTCGGGCTCAAAGTAGCGCCATTTTGGTATGACCCATTGTTGGTGGCGGCTGCGGCGCAGTGGCGGTTTTCAGCTCTGCGCTGTGGCCGTCGCCACCAGGTGGCGTTTAAAGGCCTCGATCCTCGGCGAGGCGTGCTCTGTGGCCGGAGAGAGCATGTAGATGGGGTCGTAGGTCGGCAGCTTGAAGTCCGGCAAGAGCTTGACCAGCGAGCCGCGCTCCAGCCCCTTGCGCACCGCAAAGGCCGACAGATACCCCACCCCCAGCCCATCCTCAACTGCATCCAACAACGCGTTGCCATCATTGACCCGGCACATTGGCCTGACCTCCACCGAGCGATACTCTCCGTTTTCCTCGTACGTCCACGCCACCAGATCCAGCGTGTCGGTGGCGTACGCCACGGTGGGAAAGTCGACCAGTTCGGCAGGGTGTTTGGGCTGACCCACACGGGCAATCAGCTCGGGTGAGGCCACCAGGCAAACATCGTTTCGTGCAAGCTTCCGAGCCGTCAAGCTCCCCTCGGTGGGCAGACCCACGCGGACGGCCAGATCAAATCTGCGGCGGTGAAACGCCAGCGGTCCATCGTCAAGGACCAGCGTCACGCGCACCTGAGGATACTCCCGCAAAAAAGACGCCATCGCAGGTCTGACAAAGTGCCTCCCCACATGAAAGAGGCTCGTCACCCGGATCTCACCGCGCACTTCACCGCGCTGCGCCTCCAAGCGCTGCATCAACTCTTCCACGCACGCCCCGATTCGGCGGCTGTGCTCGACCACCAACCGCCCTTCATCGGTCAGGTTCATGGTCCGCGATGTGCGCCGCAGCAATTGGACCCCCAGCTCTGTCTCCAGAGTCTTGAGGTGCTTGCTGACCGTCGAGTGGTTCAGCCCCCATTTTGAGGCCGCCCGGCTGAAGCTGCCCAGATCCACAATGTCTCGAAAAAGCACCAGCCGCCCCACGTCGTCCATCGCCACACCTCCAAGTGTTCATCTGTGCATTTTGGCAATAGATGGTGTGTTGATTATACCGTTTTCATCCAGAAACCAAAGCCCTACATTGCAACCGTCAAGGCCGCGCACCTGTTTGCGCACGCTGGAGGAGACATGAAGACAAAAGCACTTTTGATGTTCATCGGGCTGGCGACGGCCAGCGTCATTGGCGCCGTCGGTTGCCAAACCCCCAACCCCCATCTTGCCAAGGAGACCTCTGTGATGAAGACCACCGCTGCCAGCCCCCAGGAAAGCTTTGTTCGTTTGCTCAACGCCATCGACGCCCGTCAGTGGGACACCGTCCGTCAACAGATGGCGGACAAGGTCTACACGGACTACTCAAACCTCTTTGGCGCGGCGCCTGGGGTGGCCGACGCCGATGCATTGGTGGGCCAGTGGCGTCAACTGCTCACCCCGCTGGACGCCACTCAGCATTTGCTGGGCGCCGCCGAGGTCTTCGTCGAGGGCGACACGGCCACGCTGCGCGCTCCCGTTCGCGGCTATCACCTGGCGCACGGCGCCGGTGGCGGCGAGGAGTGGATGGTGGCGGGTCAGTACACGGCCAGCCTGGAGCTTGTTGATGGGGCGTGGCGGTTGACGTCGTTGCGGCTCGACACCCATTACCAGACGGGCAATCGGGGGCTGTTGGCCCAGGCTGGGGCCCGGGCCCGGCAGCTTGAGTCGAGCGCCGAGGTGAGTTGTGAGTTGGTGCGTTTTACCAGCCTCGGAGACCGGATGGCAGGCCATCTCTGTCTGCCTGCGCAGCGTTCGGGGCCGGTGCCGGGTGTGGTGGTGCTGGGGTCGTGGACGACGGTCAAAGAGCAGATGGCGGGACTCTACGCCCGCAAGCTGGCGGCGCAGGGCTACGCGGCGCTGGCCTTTGACCCCCGTGGGTACGGTGAAAGCGCCGGCATGCCGCGCAACGTGGAGTCCCCCAGCGGTAAGATCGTGGATGTGAAGGCGGCGGCGTCGTTTCTGGCGGCCCATCCGGCGGTGGCTGGCGACTCGGTCGGGGCGGTGGGCATCTGTGCCGGGGCCGGTTATGTGGCCGGTGCTGCGGGACAGAGCGAGGCGATTTCGGCGGTGGCGCTGGTGGCGCCCTGGTTGCACGATGCACAGATGGTGCGGGCGATTTATGGCGGTGAAGAAGGCGTTGGGCAGCGCCTTGAGGCTGCCAAAGAGGCCAGAGCGCGCTTTGAAGAGACTGGGGAGGTCGAGTACATCCCTGCGGCCAGCGACACCGACGCCAGCGCGGCCATGTACGGTCCCTTTGATTACTACCTCAGCGACCAGCGCGGCGCCGTGGAGGCCTGGCCCAACGCCTTTGCGGTGATGGCGTGGGAAGACTGGCTTGGTTTTGAGCCCCAGCCTTTTGCCAAGGACGTCAACCAGCCGACCCTGATTGTGCACTCCGAAGAGGCGGCGTTGCCGCAAGGCGCGCGCAGTTTCTACGACCAGTTGGCCACCGAGCAGAAGCGCGCGCACTGGATGAAAGGCACCCAGTTCCACTTCTATGACGACGAGCAGACCATCGGCGAGGTGGTCGAGCAGCTCGATGCCCACTTTGGGGCCCATCTGAAGTAATTTTGGGTGATGTGTCTGGGTTTGGTGAAAGGGTCCTGGGGTTTGCTCAGGGCTCTTTTGTGGCTTGGGGGGTTTGGGCAGAGTTTGACTTGACTGGGCGCGTCTTGCCAAGAGGCGGTGGTGTGGAGGAGGGTTTGAGGCTCAGTCGTCGTCGGTGCCGAAGTTGTCGCGGGCTTTGCGCAGTTTTTCTTTGAGGCGCTCAAAGCGTTTGCGCAGCGATGCGGCGCGCTTGGTCAACTCGGGGCCGGTCATCTCGGAGTCGGCGGTGACGGCGGCGATTTCCTTCCAGTTCATGTGTTGAACCAGACGCAGGACGAGCAGCTCGCGGTCACTGGTCTCGAAGCTCTGGACCTGTTCCCAGAGCCAGTCTTTGGCCTCGGTCTTGCGCCACAGCTCGGTGGCGGTGCGTGCCCAGCGGCCGGGCAGGGCGGCTTCTTCGTGGGTGTCGAGGTGGGCGTCCTGGCGCCCTTTGGGGCCGCGCATGTGGCGCGCGTGGGCATGGCGAGCGAGCGTGAAGAGCCAGGTGCGCAGCGAGGCGCGCCATTGGAACTTGCCCAGCCCTTTCCACAGATCCATGCTGAACTGTTGGAAAACCTCGTGGGCGGTCTCGGCGTCGCGCGAGATGCCCTGGAGGTAGCCAAAAATCTGGCCGCCGTAGGTCTGGATGACCCGCTCGGTGGCCTGATGGATGTCGTCCTGGGCGATGAGCGCCTTGACCTCTTCGTCGATGTTTTGAGCCGTCATAAGTCTCTCTTTGGCCTGCCTGTATCGTCTGGGCGACTCTACACAATCCCGTCACGTTTTGGAATGCCCCAAAGTGCGCAGCCGTGTCTCATTCTTCATCGATGACGATGTCGGGCGGCGTGGTGCGCGTTGGGTCCGGGTTGGGCTCGGCGGGTGGGTTTGCGGCAGCGGGGTCGCTCTCCTGGGGGTCGAGTTCTTGGCGGATTTTGCTGGCCAGGTTGGGCAGGGCGTCGACCATGTTGCGGGTCAGGTAGCTTTGGAGAAAGAGGAGGTAGGGTCCCAGGATGAAGCGGTGGGAGGGGGGCAGGGAGAGTGCAGGCAGGAGGTTGGCGGTGCGGCCCAGCGCGGTGGTTTGCGGCGGTGTTGTGTCCTGGGTGCTGGTCTCCGAACCCCTCTGGGTGCTGGGTGTGGGCTCTGTGTGGGGTGTGGGGGTGTCGGTGACGCGGTCGACGAGGGTTTGGAAGCGTGGGGGGATGTCGCTTTGGCGCAGCCACCGCTCGAGTTCCTGGGAGGAGGTGTCGGGCTCTGGGGCGGGGTGGTTGGTGGCGGCGGCGGCCATGGAGGCCAGGGTGCGCAGCAGTCCGGTGCGGGCGCGTTCCAGGGTGTCGGTCATGTCCCGTGTGCGCGGGCGCGAGGTCCAGAAGACGCGCACGTCGCCGCCGGTGCCCATGCTGATGAGGGGGCCGGCCAGTTGGTTGAAGGCGCCCTGGGGCGAGAGGGCGTCGTGCATGACGACGGCCATGATGTGTCCCCGGTCGCTTTGGGATTCGCACCACTGGGCATATTCGAAGAGGAGGCGAGCATCGGGTTCGCGGGTGAAGATGGCCTCCATGCTTGCGTTGCCAAGGGTGCCCATGCCGAGTTGGGCAAGGCGTACAGCGCGCGGGTCGGTCATGGTGCGCAGCAGGGCGTCGATGGAGGCTTTGGGGTCGGCCCGCTCCAGCGCGGCGCGGGTGTTGTCGATGCCGCGTCTGGCCAGGGCGCGCAGCTTGGAGCGGCGTTTGCCTTTGGCGGAGCGCTCCAGGGCGCCGTCACCGCGCAGACGGCGCCCCAGCCGTCCCAGAAGTCCCGGTTTGGCGCTGGAGGCACGTTTGTCCTGCGAGTCCTGGATGATGGTGGCGTCCTGGGGTTGGTCGTCGTCGCTCATGGGGCGTGTGTGCCAAAGGTGGTGTAGGTCAGAGGCAAAAAACAACGCTTTGAAGCTGCGCACCGGCGAGCGACGTGCAAGGGGGGTGGCTTGTGGGGCGTCAAATGGACCGGTGCGCGGAGGTTTGGGTGGGAAAAGCGGCGCAGAGCTTTACCAACATCCCACAAACCATATACAACGTAGCCAAGCCTTTTTAGCACATCCCACGGAGGCTTCGGCTGGCTGTGGGTTTTGTGTTGGGAGGGAAGCAGACGACGCACCATCACGAGCGCACCTGCGGAATGTGTCAATCCCATCTCCTGGTGGTGCGTCGTCTTGCTGCACTATCCAACTTTCCGAGCAACGTGTCAAACTGTTCAGTGAATTTCTGTACCCCCCTGAACCTGTGAATACCTCTTGGAGGCCGCCCAGATCGACCTGCGCGGCCCCATAAAAAGTCGCTCAGGGCTGGGGCTGGCCACCAACGCCGCTTTTTCACCCCTTGAGCGCCCGGGATGGACCAGCGCCGTGGGCTTCAGACTCGCCATTGTGCGGTTCTTCAACCGCAAATTGCTTAAGGCGTTCAAGCGCGCCAGCGCCGACCCCGCCGCTGCCCAGCGCCAACGCCTCACCCAGATCCTCCAGACCCACCAGGGCGCCGGCTACCTGCGCCACCACGGCGTCACCGGGCCGCTCGACCCTGACACCTTTCGCCAAACCCTGCCCGTGGTCACCTACGACGATCTGCGCCCCTGGCTGGACCCCCTTATCGAAACCGGTAAGCCCGGCCCCGAAGGCACCCTGGTGGCCGAGCCGGTCGAGATGTTCCTCAAGACCAGCGGCACCACCGGCCGCGCCAAGCTCCTGCCCGTCACCGCGTCGCTGGCCGACGAGACCGACCGAGGCCGCCGCATCTGGATCGAGCGCATGATCGCCCAGGACGAGCGCAACGCCCTGGGTTGCCACCTCGCCGTCATCTCGCCCATGCACGAGGACCGCACCCCAGGCGGCATCCCCTACGGCTCCAACACCGGGCGGATTTTCTTAAGCCAGCCCGAGATCGTGCGCGTCTTTGCCCCCGTCCCATACCCCGTCTTTGGCGTCCAGGATTTTGATCTTCGCTACTACCTGATCCTGCGCTTCGCCGCCCGAAAGTATGATCTGGGCACGCTCACCACCGCCAACCCCAGCACCGTCGTCCTGCTCTGCCGCAAACTCCTTGAGCACCTGCCCGAGATTGCCAAAGACATCGAAGAGGGCACCATTTGCCACGGCGCGCGTCAGGCCGCGCTCGATGCCGTCAGCTTTGCGCCCATGATCGACCGGGCCGAAGCGCTGGCCGCCATGCAGAAAGAGGCCCGGCCCGACCCCAAGCGCGCCCAGCAAATCCGCGACGCCGCCGCCGGAGGCCCCGAAGGCCTCCTCCATCGCTTGTGGCCCATGCTCACCACCGTCAACTGCTGGCTCGGTGGCCACGCCCCCCTCTACCTCGACCGCCTCGAACCTTTCTTGAAGACGCCCCAGGGCGCCATCCCGCTGCGCGACCCCGGCTTTTCGGCCTCTGAAGGCTGCTTTGGCGTCACGCTCTCCTCGGGCACTTCTGAGGCCGTCCTCCACGTCCTGGGGCCGTTTATGGAGTTTGTCCCCGAAGACGCCCCCGACAACCCCGGTGACCAAACACTCCTGGCCCACGAGCTGAAGGTCGGCGCCCGCTACCGCATCATCGTCACCACCAGCGGCGGCCTGTGGCGCTACGACATGCGCGACGTGGTCGAGGTCACCGGCTTTCACAACGCCACCCCCATGGTCCGCTTCCTCTACAAGGCGGGCGGAACCTTAAGCGTGACCGGCGAAAAAATCACCGAAGGGCACGCCGTCACCGTGGCCACCGAACTGCGTGCCGCCACCGGCGCTGAAAACATCCTGGCCACCTTTGAGTTCACCGATCCGCCGCGCTACGTCGTGGCCATCGAGATGCCCCAGCCCAAAGACACCGTCGACCTCCAGGCCGCCGCCGACCTCTGGGACCAGGCCATGAAGCGCGCCAACGTCGAATACGCCGAAAAGCGCGGCAGCGGCCGCCTGGCCCCAGCCATCGCGCGTCAGGCCCCCCACGGCGCTTTCTCGCGCTGGCGGCGCCGCCGGGTCGAGCAGGGCGCCCCCGATGGGCAGGTCAAGATGCCCCCGCTCATCCGCTCCATTGAGGCCATGGACAATGCCCTCTTTGACGGCAAGGAGGCCCCTTGAGCCGCACCGACTTTGACGCATTCAAGCACTACGAAGCGGTCTCTTTTGACATGGACGGGACGCTCTACGCCCTGGACCACTTCAAGGTCAATCTGGCCCTGCGCCGCCCGCTGGACGTCAAGTGGTGGCTGGCCATGGAGAAGGCCCGCAAGGCCCTGCGCGCCCAGCGCGTCCAAGACGACGACATCGGTCTGCGCGTCCAAAAAGACATGGCCAAAGCGCTTGGCAAGCCCTTGAACAAGGTCACCCAGCGCGTCGCCCACATGATCGACCACGATTGGCCCGCCATCCTCAGCCACATGACCCCGTTTCGGCGCATTCGGCCGTTGCTGGGTGCGCTGGTGGCCGCCCAGATCCCCATGATCATCAACAGCGACTACCCCGGCGCGCGCAAAGCCAAAGCCCTGGGCCTCGACGGCTACCCCTGGCACGCCATCATCGACGCCACCGCCCACGGCGGACTCAAGCCGCGCCCCGAAGCCTTCCTGGCCGCAGCCCGCGCCCTCAACCTCCCCCCGGCGAAAATCCTCCACATCGGAGACTCGCCGCACCTCGACGTTGAGGGGGCCAATGGGGTGGGGATGGGGACCGTGCTGGTGGGGCGACACCGCCCCGACCCGCAGGTGGCCGCTCAAAAGCCTGACTACCAGTTTTCATCCATGAACCAGTTTTGCGACGTTGCGATCGAGGCTCTCAAGGCCCAGGTCGCCAGGAGGACAACGCCATGACCGTCTTGGAGTGGATCGCCACCGGCACCCTTGGGCTGACCGGGGTCATCTGGATCCTGAACCTGCTCCAGCTCCTGGGCCGCTCGCGGGATATGGAGTACCGCATCACCGCCGACCGCAACGCCCAGGCCCCCACCGAAGGCAAGAAGGTCTCCATCATCATCCCCTCGCGCAACGAAGAGGGCAACATCGGCCCCTGCCTCGACGCCGTCCTGGCCCAGACCTACAAAGATCTGGAGGTCATCGTCCGCAACTACCGCTCCGAGGACAACACCGAGGCCGAAGCCCAGCAGCGCGCCTCGGCCGACGACCGCGTTAAGGTCATCGGCGGCGTGGAGCGCCCCGGCGACTGGATGGGCAAGGTCTGGGCCTGCCACACTGCCCAGAAGCAGGCCACCGGAGATGTCCTGCTCTTCATCGACGCCGACGTTCGCCTCCAGCCCGAAGCTGTGCGTCAGTCCGTGGCCTACCTCCAGGACAAGAACCTGGGCGCGCTCTCGGTCTTTGGCCGCCTGACGCTGGTGACCTTCTGGGAGTGGGCCGTGCAGCCGGTGGTCGGCGGCCTCATCCTGCAAAACAACAACCCCTCCGAGGTCAACGACCCCGCCCAGAAAGACAAGGTCATGGCCAACGGCCAGTTCATCATGGCCACCCGCGAAGGCTACGACGCCGCCGGAGGACACGCCTCCATCAAGGGCGAAATCCTGGACGACGTGGGCTTTGCGCGCCGCTGCAAGGCCACCGACGTGCCCTACCACATGGTCTATGGCCGTGAACTCTACGGCTGCCGGATGTACACCTCGCTTAAGGAAATCTGGGAAGGGTGGACCAAGAACCTCTTTGCGGGCCTGCACTACAACGTGCCGCTGGTGCTGGGCATCTGCGTGGCGCTCTTTGTCATCAACATTTTGCCCTTTGTGCTCCTTGAGGCGCGCCTGCTTCAGTTCTACCTGACCGACGGCATGCCCTTTAGCCCCACCGACCCCATCTTCCTGCTCTCTGCCATCAACATCGTCCTGCTCTACATCTCCTACATCGGCGGGCTGAAGGTGGCCGACTACAGCACCAAATACTTCTGGACCTTCCCGTTGGGGATGATGGTGACCATTGGCCTCTTTGCCAACTCCGCGCGCCGCATTGCCACAGGCAAAGGCGTCTCCTGGAAAGGCCGCACCTACACCAACACCGGCGTCGGCCAGGGGTAAAACCCGTTTGATGTTTTGCGATGTGCTTTGAAGGAAGGGGCGCCACACTTTGTTTATGGTGTCCCTTTTGTCTTGGGTCGAATGACGTCAGGCCATCAACATGGGGTCGTGGTTGGTTGGAGCGCTGAGAAAGGCGGTCTAAGTAGGGGTCCAGGCGGGTCTGAAGCCACACCAGGGGAGCCGTGCGGTGGGTTTGTGGCTGACAAATGCCCTGATGGACAGAGAGGTGGAGCCGTTTGGGGAGAACCCTCTGCTGCGCACATCGGGTGGTGTGGATTTCAGGAGGTTGTCCAGGGAAGCTTTGCTGGGGCTTGTGGGCATCTGCTCGGGCGATTCCGCGCCGCCGTGGTGGTTGTGCGTGAGAGGGTTGTGGCACCATTCGCCCACATTGCCCAACATGTCCTGGCATCCGTAAGCCGTGCGTGTCAGTGGGAACGAGCCCACCGGGACGGTGTTGGTTTGTGGGCCGTTGATGTATGGCAGGTGGGCGAGTTTGATGTTGCCTCTTTTTCTCTCGGCGACTCGTGTGGGGTAGCGGCGGTTGCCCCACGGGTAGATTCGTCCATCGGTTCCGCGGGCAGCCTTTTCCCACATCCACTCTGTGGGCAGGGTCAGGCCAGCCCATTGGCAGTAATGGAGCGCATCGATGTACGAAATGTAGATCATGGGGTGTTGGGCCTGTTCTGGCATGGCCTGGGGGGTTGCCTGGCGAAGGTGCCACATGTAGAGGTCGTTGTCTGAGTGCTGTGCGGCGGGGGTGTAGCCGGTGGCTTGTGTGAAGTTGAGCCACTGCTGGTTGGTGACGGGGTGTTTGGCCAGAGAATATCCAGCCAGTCGGCCATGGCGAGGTGCGCGTTGGTTGTTTCCGTGGATGAACCGGCCGGGCGGAATCCAGACCATTTCAAGGCCGCTTGTGGGCTCTGTCCAGGCGGTGTGGTTTTGAACGGCGCTCCACTGCAGGCGGACCTGTTTGAGCGTGTCTGGTGTCATCAGCCCATGTTCCAAAACATAGTCTTGGATGATGTCCCAGTCTTGTAGGTCGTTCATGTCCATGAGGATGTGGACGGCCTCCTGGGTGCGGGGTGGGCCCGGTGGGGTGAATGCCAACTCGCGCAGTTGTGCCAGGGGAGCCTTCATGGGTTTGATGCCTCCTGATGGCCAAGCAGCGCTTTGACCTCCCGAAGCATCCAGGCCCCTTCTTCGGGGTGCACCATGTGGATGTAGCTGGCATAGCCTTGGAGCCACGCTTCAAAACGTGGGTTGCCCCGTGCTTGGCTGGCGATGCCGTGTTTGCGGCAGTTGTGTAGGATGGCCCGAAACCGTCTTCGCTCTTTTCGAGGGATGCGCAGCGTATCATTGACGACCAGACCGGTGACCTGTTGCCGTTGATGTCTGCGGATGACGCGGTGTTTGTCGCGGTTGATCTCGAAACCTTCCTGCCCACAAATCTGGTCGACCCACCACCGCAGCCTGCCCAGGCCGAGTTCCGGCTCTTTGTTCATGGAGAAGGTCAAGTCGTCGGCGTAGCGGGTGTAGGAGGCGTCGATGCTTTTGGCCAGACCCGTCAGCCGTGCATCCAGGCGGCGGCATACCAGGTTGGAGATGGCCGGAGATGTTGGGGCGCCCTGAGGGGTATAGGTGTTGTCTGTGGCTGCGCCTTGTGGGTGTTGTGTGTAGGTGCAAAGCCGCGTCAAGACCGGTGCGATGGAGCGGCTGTCATCGCGCGTGTTGAAGCGCCCATGGGAGACGGTGTAGCCCAGACTCACAAAGAGGCCCAATACTCGCCGGTAGGTGATGATTTGAAAGAAGTTCTTCAGGTCAAATTTGATCACCAGATGTTTGCCAACGTGGTGCCGGGCGTTGGTGACCGTTGAGCGCCCAGGGACAAAGCCGTGGGCGGCGTCGTGTGTGGGGATTTTACTCAGGATCCCTGTGAGGATTTTTTGTTGAACGCGTTTGAGGGCGTCGTTTGGGGCCCGAATGTGCCTGGGCTGTCCGCTGCGTTTTGGGATGTCAAAGGTGGTGTAGGGGCCTTTGGGGGCGTCGACGTTGAGCATCAGGTAGCCCAGAAAGGCCGGGGTGCTGATGTTGAGCCAGGTGCGCAGGTCCTTGACGGTTGTGAGGCGCGGGAGGTTGTGTGTCTCCTGAACCTCCATCGCCTTGGTTGTGCGGGTGCGTTCTGAAAACGGGAGCCTGTCGATGCCATACCAGAGCCCCGTCCAATCCCACGGTGCTTCGGGGCCGTTTGGCAACAAGACCTCTTCAGGGCTTTTGAAGCGCAGCAGCTCGTAGCACAGCGACTCCAGGGAGCGTGGGTTGGTGCGCATCAACATGCGACACACCGCCAGGCTCTCTGACGGACTCATGAATGCTTTGGCGTATGAGAGCAGCCCCTGTCTGTAGCGCGCCGAGGTGTCCTCAAAGAGCGCCAATTGCCCCAGAATGCCGTCGTTGGCAGTTGCCCGAACCACATCGAAGTTGTTGAAGGGCTCCAGGGTGAGGCATTGCTGTTTGAGCGCATCGATGCTCACTGGGAGCTTGGAGAGGAGTTGTTTGGTGAAGGCGACTTCTTTGTCGTCTGTGACGGCGTTGAGAGGCAACGGCGGACGATCTCTGAAACGTTTTGGATGACGCTTTTTAGAGGTGCTCATGGAGGCTCTCCCTGGGGTCAGGGGAGGAGTTTGACCGATGGTGGGATGTGTGTCTAGGCTGTGGTGTGGGTGAAGGAACGCCCAAAAGTCAGCTTGAGCTGCGGCGTTACGCCGTGGGTGACAGACGCTTGCAGCGTCTGAACTCGCAACCTTTTGCAGGGCAGGATTATGGTCCTGACACACGCCCTTACTGGTTTGTAGGTGGCCGCGTTCCTTTGCTCACAACCCTTTTGCCATTTTACTGTTCACGAACCCAGCGTCTGAAGGCGGTTTGATCGCGATAGACGTGGTCGCCGTAGTCTCGCAGTTCGGCTTGCCGAGTGGGGGAGAGGTGCGGCTGGTCCATGGCGGTGAGGTTGTGGGTCAGTTGGTCGATGGTGGCGGGCCCTGACCAGCAAGAGGTGACGCCGGGCTGGTTTAAGCTGTAGCGGTAGAACTCGGCGGGGGTGGGCGGTGCTGTGTAGGTGTGTGGGTGGGCGAGGATGCGGCCGTAGCAGAGGTTGTTGAAGGTCAGCAGGCCTGCGCCGGTTTGGCGCACCACAGGCAGTATGGTGTCTTCCAGGCCTCTGTGGGCGGCGTTGTGGCGGCACATGATGGGGTCCCAGCCTGCGTGGAGGGCTTGAACGGCCAGCGGGCGCAGGTGTGTGGAGAGGCCATAGTGGCCGATGAGGCCTTCGTGGCGCATGGTTTTGAGGGCTTCGAGCGTGTCTGGTGAGAGGCGCGCCCAGGAGCGGACCCAGAAGAGCAGAAAGAGGGGGATGGTCTCCAGGGACATCGCCTTCAGGGCCCGCTCGACGTCGCGTCGGATGCGTTGGGGTTCGGCTTCAAAGGTGCCGCAGACCACGACCAGCGAGGCTCTGACCGCAGGAGGGAGGGCCCCAAAGGCGCGTTCCATGTGGGTGTAGCCCGGCTCCCAGAAGAAGAGGTTGATGCCGGTGTCCATGGCTTGAAAGTAGCCTTCTGGAGGCAGTCCGTAGCTGCCCGAAATCCCCATGGGTGAAACTTGTAGCCCGGTCTTTCCCAGCGTGCGGCCGTTGGGGTGGGGTGCGACGATGGTTTGCCGGACGCCGGGCAGCGTGGGTTTGGGAGGGGGTGAGGCTTGTTTGCTGTATGGGGAGTGGGTGCGCGGTGGTGCGATGTCGCGGATGGGGCGTTTGACCAGGCGCGCAGCCCGGTGCAGGACGCGCCATGACGTTTCTTGGGTTGGGGTTTTCCACAGAGCGGCGGCGCTTTGAGGGGTCAAGGCGGCTTCCCTGACCCGATGGTCGGGGTCTTGGAGGAGTTGGGCCAGGGTTGTGTGCTCTTGCGGGGTGGGTGAGGGGAGTTTGGTGTGGGCGACGGCGCATTGGGTGCGGACGTGTGGGTTGGGGTGGTTGGTCAGCGACTGCCATTGTGTGGGGGGTGTGGCCTGGAGCATCAGCCTTGCCCATTGGGGATGGAGCGCTGTGTCTTTTGGGGGGGATTTCAGTGCTTCGAGCGCAGTTTGGGGGATGGTGTCTTGTTGGAGCAGGGCGTCGAGGAGCTGCAAGCGGACTTTGGGGGATGGATCGGTCTTGAGTTGGTCGAGCCATTCTTTTGAGAGGCTGTGTTTTGAGGTGGCCAGTGCTTTGATGGCGAGCGCGCGGACGTGTGGATTGGGGTGCTCTTGTTGGAGGGTGATGGCGGCCTGATGGCATGCCTTGTGGCGGGCGGCAAGGCTGGTTGGCATGTGGGCCAAGGCCCAACAAAGCGCGGCGGGTGGGTGGGGTTGGTCCTGGTCGGTCAGGATGGTTTGGATGACCTCGGCCTCCTGGTCGGGCGCCAGACGCGTCAGAATGGCTTGAACCTCTTGTTGAAGAAATGGGCGTCGTGGGTCGTGGAGTGTGTCGGCGCAGGCCGTCCAAAGTGGGGTATGACCCAACGCCAGGATTTTGTTGGCTGTCCAGCGGCGCGTCCTGACATCGTTGACTTCCAGGAGGGATGGCAGTGCATGCCACCAGGCCATCAGCGTCTGGTCGTCCAGAGCCTTGAGTTGGCGCAGCATCACCGGGGGATCTGGGTCCCACCAGTGGGGGTGTTGTGGTGTAGGTGGTGCTGGTGGTGCGAAGGTTTCAAGGGGTGGCAAGGCCCGGTCGTTGTGGAGCGAGTCGAGCCAGAGCGTCAGGTAAGCCAGCGTCCCTTCGACCCGCGCTTTGTTTTGGACGGGGGTTTGGTGCTGGTGTGTTGGCCACCAATCTTCTTTGGCCCACTGGAGGAATCCGTTGTGCGGAGCGTTGGCCAGGGTTTTTATCAGCGCGTTTCGCACTCGCCAGTGTGGATCGCTCAGCGCCCAGGCTGCCGCTTCAAAGTTTGTTGGCGCCTTTAAGAGCGGCTCCACGGCATCAATCCTCACTCGCCAGGCGGGGTCTTCTCTGAGCAAGCGCGCACAGACATGTGCCAGTGAGGGGGATTGGCGGCGTTTTAGCGCGTCCAGCGCACGGCGGCGGACCGTCAGGATGCTGTGTTGGGTTGCTAGGAGCAGTCCTTCTTCTGCCCGTGGGTCTTGTTTGTCTGCCAGCGCTTCAACCAGCATGCACGCTTGCTGGCTCTTTTGGGTTTGGGCCAGGAGGTCAAAGAGTGCTTCGGTCACTGCGGGTTCATCGACCCCGGCCAGTGCATTCAGGAGGGTTGGGAGTTCTGTTGGGGGCGGTCTGTAGAGCGCAAAGCAAAGGCTGCGGAGTGAGTGCATGGGCAGTCCTGCAGGTGGGCATCATGGATGACGCTGTGGGCACGTCCTTCTTTAAAGCACAAACTGCAGGGTTATGGGATGGATTGCTAAGGAAGGAGGTGCAGGAGGCGCGCCTCCTGCCGGGGGTGCAGTGTGTCAGGCGGACCGAGCCAGCGTTGTTGAAGGAGTCGAGGC
>CAKZKQ010000651.1 GCA_937123825.1 uncultured Pseudomonadota bacterium | reverse complement strand
TCAGGCTGTGACGATCGAGATCCGCTTCATCTGGACCGGCTCGAGCGGACGGTCGTTCGCGTCCGTCTTGGTCTTCTCGATCGCTTGGACCACATCCATGCCCTCGATGACTTTACCGAACACGGGGTGCTTGGACTGGCCGGGCGAGAACCAGTCCAGGTAGTCGTTGTGCACGGTGTTGATGAAGAACTGGCAGCTGCCGCTGTTGGGGCGGCCGGTGTTGGCCATCGAGAGGGTGCCGGGCTCGTTGGAGAACTTGGCGTCGGCGCGGAACTCGTCGGCAATGTTGCCGTGGGGGGGACCACCGGTGCCCGCGCGGGGGCTGTTGGGGTCCTTGGAGTGGGGGCAGCCAAACTGCAGCATGAAGCCGGGGATGACCCGGTGGAAGTGCAGGCCGTCGTAGAAGCCCGAGTTGGCCAGGTTGATGAAGTTTTCAGCCGTGGTGGGCATCTCGTTGAGGAAAATCTCGGCCTCGAAGGTGCCTTCGCTGGTCTGGAAGACCGCAGTCGGGTTGCTCATGAGCGTCTCCTTGGTGTTGCGTGGTCCAGGCCCGTGGGTTTTGAAGCCGTCCAAAAGACGCTCCATCGCTCATTTTGGGCCTGACAAACAATGGACGCCCCTGTGGTAGTGAATCTGGCCATTTTTGTAAAGTTTTGCGCGCCCCAACGCCCCCCAACCCAACCACCGCAGCGCTTTGCCTCACAAATCAATGCCCTGACCTGAGCCGGTGTGGTCCCATCACCATTTGGGCCAGATGATTTTGGTGAGGGTCTTTGAGGAGGTCAACGCATTCCACCCATCGCTGCCGAGCCAATTTCCGCCCAGTTCAAGCGTGCGCAGTTCTCTCAGGTTTGGGGCAGCGGCAAACGCCACAGCGCCCTCATCTCCAATGCGGTTGTCGGACAACTCCAGCAGGGTCAAACCGGCGAATGCCTTGGACTCGGCCAGCGCCCGCGCACCTTCATCTCCGATGCGATTCCATATCAGGTAGAGCTTGATCAAACCGGTCAGATGCGGCGAATTGGCCAGCGCTACGGCGCCACCGTCTCTGATGTCGTTGTGGCTCAGATGCAACTCGGTAAGGCTGGCCATGTTTTCAGAGGCGGCCAGCGCCTCCGCCCCGGGGGTGTGGACGCCGTTGTCGATCAAATCGAGCATGGTAAGTTGGGTCAAACACGACGATTCGGCGATGGCTCGGGCACCCGCCTTTCCAACGCCATTGGAGGTCAACTCAAGGCGTTTGAGACCGGCGAGGCTCTTGGAGGCGGCCAACGCCTCAACGCCGGCATCGCCCACCTCGTTGTAGCTCAGGTCGAGCGAGGTGAGCTGTGTGAGGTAGGGCGAGCTGGCCAACGTCATAGCGCCCTCTGGTCCCAACTTGTTGAGATTCAGTTCAAGGACGCGGAGGTTGGAGAGGGTTGGGGACTCGGCCAGGGCTTTGGCCCCCTCGTCTTCGATGTAACTCGTGCCAAAGTCGAGCATGGTGATCTTGGACAGGTGCGGCAGGGCCGCCTTCAGCGAGGGCCCGTGGCCAGCAGCAAACCGGACAAGCGGCCACCAACGGGCCTTGCCGGCCTGCTTGATTGACCCTGTGCGCACTTCATCGGGCCAAGTCTGCGCGTGTGTCTCGACGTACTCCAGCGCCACCTGGACCAGACCCTCGTCCAGGCCATCGATGCAGTTGCAGATGGCCTCCCAGGCTTCATTGGAAGGCTCGGCATAGAGAAGCTCACGCAGTTGCGACAAGGACGCATCGACCATGATCGGGTCACCGGGGGTTGAGTCCATGTCCAGGTCGCCGCAAGGGCTGCCCCTTGGGTTTGGACACGGCGCTTTTGGGCATGGCCTGCCCATCGGTTGAGTCAGTGGGTGGAGCGGGCGGCGCCGCCGAGGCGAAAGAGGTTTTGGAGGCGGTTGAGCATCTCTTTTTCCGAGTTGGACACCGAGGCTCCAAGCACGCCAAAAAAGCTCTTGGAGGCCGAAGCGACCTCGCGCGAGAGCTTGCGCATCTGGGCGCAGTAGAAGTTGAAGTTTTCTTCGGACTCCTTCTTGCCCACCAGCGCCACGGCCTGACGGATAGTGCGAAAGTGCTCGTCTTCGCTCATCCCCTGACATTTGGAGATGTATTCGGGCTTCTGACGAGACTTGATCAGAAACTCCATGATGACCTCGTCGTGGATGTGATCAAAAATCCGCGACTCTTAAGCCTCTTGATGTGATTTTCAAAGAAGGCCTGGGTTTCGGCCTTGGTGATCCGGCCATCGGCCCCCGCCACCAACAAAAACGCCGACACGCACGCGTCGCTCAGCAGCGCGATCTCTTTCTGACTGTATTCCATCGTCTTCCTTGTCCTTGTCTCACGCAGCGGCCAAAACCGCCGGGACCCCACCTGATCCATGCTTTTGTACATTTGTACCACAAGACCCATACCGCAGCGCACCCGTGTTGAGCACACACCGCCGAGCATCACATAAAGAGGACGTCTGCCCTGCGCACCGCTTGCATCTGGGCGCGATTTCTTTTGTCATGCGGCCATGATAGCCCGGTTTTGCGCATACGGTTTTTTGAAAAACCTGCGGCTCTTTGAAGCCTTTCTGCTCCTGGCGCTGCTGGAGCGCGGCCTGGACTTTATGGCCATCGGCGCCTTGATCTCGGTGCGCGAGATCGCCGTCAACCTGCTGGAGATCCCCTCGGGGGCGCTGGCCGACGGGTTGGGGCGCAAGCGGTGCATGGTCATCAGCATGGCGTCCTACGTGGTGGCCTACCTGATTTTGGGGCTGGCCAGCGACTGGTGGGCGTTGGCAGCGGCGATGGTGGCCTACGGGGTCGGCGACGCCTTTCGCAGCGGCACCCACAAGGCCATGATCTACACTTGGCTGCGCCAGCAGGGGCGCATCGAAGAAAAGACCCAGGTTTACGGCCACACGCGCTCCTGGTCCAAGCTGGGCTCGGCCTGCTCGGCGCTCCTTGGCGGGGCCATCCTCCTGACCGGCGCCGACTACCGATGGGTCTTTCTGGGCAGCGCGGTGCCCGCCGCGCTCAACCTCCTCAATCTGGCCACCTACCCCGCCAACCTGGACATCCAACCGGCCGCCAAAACCAACGGCTGGTCCCAATCCCTGGGTCACCTTCGCCAGGGCCTGCGCACCGCCTTCACCGAGCCCTGGGCCCGGCGGCTGGTTCTGAGCAGCGCCATCGTCGAAGGCGGCTACACCGTCGTCAAAGACTACATCCAACCTTTGCTCCAGACCCTGGCCGTCAGTCTCGTCCTCGTCCCCATCCTCGACACACGCCAGCGCACCAGCGCCACCATCGCGCTGGTCACCGCCGCCCTCTTTGTCCTGGCCAGCGCCGCCTCGCGCCGCGCCCACACCCTCGAAGCGCGCTTCAACAACGACAGCCAGCGCGCCGCCACCGCCATCGCCAGGGGCTTCTTCATCGCCTTCATCGTGCTCGCCGTGGGCCTGGGGCTTGGCCAAGCATGGCTGGCGGCGCTGGCCTTCATCGCCCTGGGCATCGGCCAGAACCTCTGGCGCCCTATCCACGTGGGCCGCTTTGACCGGCCCGAACACGAGGCCCAGGCCGCCACCCTGCTCAGCGTCGAATCCCAAGCCAAAGCCGCTGCCGCAGCCATCGCCGCCCCCATCCTGGGTGCCCTGCTCGACTGGACCAGCGCGGGGGCCTCCCCCATCCCACTGAACGCCCTTTGGCCCGTGGCTTTGGTGGGCCTCCCGCTGATCTTGCTGGTCCGCACCCCCAAATAACCCCTGCACAGATTGGCTTGGGCGCGCGGCCATCGTCGCCAGGATCTGACAACCTCAACACGCCCCAGGCGCCGTGCTATCTTGCGCAGGACCACAACGGGAAGGAGTACACCCCATGCGTTACTGCATCACTGGCGCCACAGGCCTCCTGGGCGGAAACCTGGCCATCATGCTCCTGGAAGCCGGCCACGAGGTCGTGGCCACCAAGCGCGCCTCCAGCAACACAGACCACCTGTCAAACCTGAACATCACCTGGGTTGAGGCCCCCTTGAGCGACACCCATGGGCTGACCCGGGCCTTTGAGGGCTGCGACGGCGTCTTTCACTGCGCTGCGGCCGTCAGCGTCCTGGTCAAGATCGAACCCTGGATCTACGAGGCCAACGTCACCGGCACCCAAAACGTCATCGACGCCGTCAAAGCCGCCGGGGTGCCGCGCCTGCTCCACTGCTCCACGGTCGGCGCCGTGGGCCTCTCGCTCGACGGCCAGCCTTGCGACGAGGGCGCCACCTGGAACATGCCCGACTTTGGCCTGGGCGACGCCTACGTGACCACCAAACATCAGGCCCAGGAGCTGGTCCTCAAAGCGGTGGCCGCAGGCGGTCTCGACGCCGTCATCGTCAACCCGACCTACATGATCGGCCCCCACGACGCCAAGCTCTCTTCAGGCAAGCTGGTCGCCGAACTGGTCCTTGGCAAGGTCCCGGGCTACACCCTTGGCAAGAACAACTTTGTCGACGTACGCGATGTAGCCCGAGGCATGGTCCAGGCCTTTGAAAAGGGCAACACAGGCGAACTCTATATCCTGAGCGGCCACAACATGACCTACAAAGCGTTTATGGACACGGTGTGCCAGCAAACCGGCGCCAAACCCATCACGCGCCGCGTCCCCAACTGGCTGGGCCGAATCGTGGGCATCGGCGGCGACCTCCAACACAAGCTGACCGGCAAAGAACCCCTGCTCAACACCGCCACCATCCGCTGGAGCCAGACCGACCGCTTCATCTTCAAGTCCGACAAAGCCAAGCGCGAGCTGGGCTACACCATCTCCCCCATCGAACCAGCCATCAAAGACGCCGCCGCCTGGTTTCGCCAACACGGCCACCTCCCCCCTGCATGATGATGCTCAGCCCGCGGTTGTATCTTGATTGACACCAACCGCCAGGGATAAAGTGCAGGCAAAAGATGTGCAGTTTATTTGGAGCAACGCGGGTAGACACATGCGCTTTGTCAATCGCCGATGGGCACAGAAACCTCTTGGAATCGCCGGGTGCCTTCTGGCCACCATGACGCTCCTGGCTGTCGCATGCGCGCCTCAGCAACCCGTGGCCAAGGCGCCGCCGCAGGCAAACAAGGCCAAGCCAGAGATTCAGTGGGCGCCGTGCACAGACTCTGACGTCGCCCAGTGTGCTCAGGTGCCGCTGCCGCTCGACCACGCAGACCCCGCTGGAGGAACCCTCCAGGTCTCTGTGCGCCGCATCCTCTCCCCAAACACCGCCCAAAAAGACCCCCGTCAGCTCTGGTACCTGGCCGGTGGCCCTGGAGCCAGCGGGACCTCCATCCTTGACCTGCTCCACGGCGCACTGGGCAGCACCTTGCCCAACGTCGATTGGTACGCGCTCGATCACCGCGGCACGGGAGGAACAGCGCGGCTATCGTGTCCAGACCAGGAAAAACCGGGCTCCCCAGGAGGCTTGGCCATCACACCTGGGGAGTTTGAGGCCTGCTTGAAAACGCTCGCCCAACACGGCGCCCTGGAGGCGTTGACGACCACCGCCTCTTCCCAGGACCTGGGCTCGCTGATCGAAGCGCTGCGGGGCGATGCCAAAGTGGTGATCTGGGGAAACTCCTACGGCACTTATTGGGCACAGCGCTATCTGCAGCTCTACCCCTCACAGCCCGACGCGGTGCTCTTGGAGGCGCTCGTCCCCGCACAGACCTCCTACCAGTGGTTTGACCATTGGATGAACGAAACGGGTCTGGCGCTGATGGACCTGTGCGCCGCCCAGGAGGCGTGCTCCCAAAGGTTCGCGCAGCCTCCCCGCGAGGTCGCCAAGGCCCTTCCGGGCAGATTGGCCAGCGGTCATTGCTCCGAACTCAAGCTGCCGGTGAAGCTCTCGTGGGTGCTGGGCAGCCTCCTCTACGATCACGACCTGCGCGAACTCATCCCCGCCATCGTCCACCGCCTGGATCGCTGCAACGCCGACGACGTACAGGCAATCACGCGCCTGGTGTCGATCCTCTTTAAAGACAACGGCATGCTCTTCGCCGGCGACTTCTCCACCCCCCTCTACACCCACGTGGTCTTCTCTGAGATTTGGGACTACCCCACCGCGCCAACCCCAAAAAACCTGCATGAAGTCGCCCAGGATTGCTTGTTTTGCCCCGCAGACCGCTCAGAAATGGCTCAAGCGCGCAAACAATGGCCTGCCTACCCACCCGACACCCACGACAACCAGTTTCCTGCCTACAAAGGGCCCCTGCTCATGCTCCAGGGCAAGCTTGATCCCGCCGTCTCTCCGCACGACGTTGCGCAAATGAAAAAGGCGCTCAGCGCCAAAGGGCAGCACTTTGTCCACTTTCCCACCGGGGGACACAGCCTGGTGGGCAAAACCCCCCTGCCCCAGGGCGGAGACTGTGCCCTGAACCTTCTCAAAGGCCTGCTCGCCTCGCCCACCAAAGAACCCGACACCGCCTGCGTTCAAAACGTCGAGCAGCCTCGCCTTGACGGCACCAGCAAGCTGGCCGCCCCGCTGCTGGGTGAAGGCGGCGCTTGGGGCTCAAACGCACCCTGAAACCCTCCCCCAAAACACAACCCCTTGCACAGCAACAAACACCGCGCCCAACCCCCCAAACGGTGCTCGCGTACTTCAACGACCATGAACCAAGAGACTCTGGAAGCAGACATCCGCGCCGCGTTCAGCGCCGCCCCCTTCCCAGGACCGGGACACCTGACCGGGAGCCGCGAAAGCGAAGAAGCCCAGGCCATCGAAACTGAATTTGCCGACAAGTCCGACTGGACCGCGCTCAAGGCCGAATTCCTCAACCAAGCCCCGCAAGGACACGGCAGCGCGCTGAGCTTCTTTTCACACGCAGCGCTCCGATTCTATCTGCCCGCCTACCTGCTTGCCGACCTAGCCGGACAGGCCTCGCGCGCCGATGTGGTCTTTCACCTTTGCCATGGATTCGACAACGCCTCCAAAGACACACCCATCAACCCCAGGCGCTACGGTGACAAAACCTGGTTTCAGAACGCCAGCGAACGTTTTGCCGCATTCACCCACCAGGAGGCGGCGGCCATCACCCACTACCTGGAATACAAGCTCCAAAACGCTCGCCATCACGGACCCACAACCCAAAGAATTCAAGAAGCTCTGGACAACTACTGGTCTAAGCGAACCTTGCAACCGCACCGTTAAACAACACCCCTGGCGACCATGCCCGCGTTTGTCGTTTCAACACCAGAAACAGGGCCTATTGCCAGACCCCGACACAAGGCGATAGGGTGTCATGTGCATTTAAATACATTGGGGCTTGAAGGCAGACAACACGGGGATGCACCCTTCTATTAAGCCAAAGCTGTGTTTTGGAATGGATGGTCTTATGAAAAGAAACAACCGCCCCACAGAGCTGCTCTTTAGAAAAGCCGGGATCTCCGAGGGGATGTCTGTCCT
The DNA here is from genome assembly GCA_937123825.1 of uncultured Pseudomonadota bacterium. GTDB lineage: Bacteria > Myxococcota_A > Bradymonadia > Bradymonadales > CAKZKQ01. Next base: position 13,502 of record CAKZKQ010000651.1, on the reverse strand, counting down.
TGAGTTGGGGTCCGGTCCTGGCGAAGTGACCGAAGTGCTTGCCGGGATCGTTGGACGGACAGGGCGCGTGGTGGCAGTCGATCGCAGCGAGAAGATGCTGGCGATGGCCAAAGAGCGGTTGCAGGGGGCTGGGGTCGAGAACGTCCGCTTTGTGTGTGCGGACTTGAACGGCACAGCCGACTATCTCAAGGACGTTGAACTGGCCTCGTTTGACGTTGTGGCCGGACGGCGAGTGTTGATGTATCTGGCCAAGCCCGAGGCGGTGATTGAAGGCCTGCTGCCATGGATTCGACCGGGCGGTCTGGTGGTCTTTGAAGAGATGGACTCGACCATGTGTCCTGGGCTGGTGGGCTCGATGCCGGGCCATGAGCAGGCGCTGGTCTGGCTTGGTCAGATGCTTGATGGGGAAGGGGCGCAGCGCGCCATGGGTTTGCTCTTGCCAGCAGTCTTTGCCAAAGCCGGGCTACATTTTGAGCGGATCTGGGCAGAGGCCGTCATTGAGGGCCAGGGGGATCAGTTTCCACTGGGTCAGATGCTGGGCCTGTTGACCCCGCGCCTTGAGTCCACGGGGATCGCCACGGCACCGGAGATCGAGGCGCTTATTGCCCAAATCAACGCAGAACGGGACCCTTCGCGCGTTTTTGTCAGCGCCATGCGCTTCTGCGCCCTGGGCACAAAGCCGCAGGATGCCTAAGCTCAGAAATACGCCTCCACATCTCTTGAGTCGACACATTCCACAGCCAAAACATGCACATACAGGCACTTCTGACACACCTCTCAAGCCTTGAAGCGACAAACGCCGTCTGGCAAGAGAGGCTTATTTTGCTCCTCTCGGGTGCGGTGGACGCGCTGGGATTGGACATCGAGATCACCGTCTCTGACATGCAACTGTCTGGTTTTGGGTTCAGAGAGGTGGTGGAGGGTCAAAGCAAAGGCCCAGCGACCATTTCATTGGCCGACGCCCAGGTGATCGATTCGACGTTTGAAGTGGGAGAGAGCGTCGGCTTACCGTTGGACACGCACGGATGGGCGTTGCTTCTTGAGCATATGAAGCAAAGGCAAGAACCGTGGAGCAAGACCCTGGCGCAGGAGCTGAATTGGTGGCTTATCACCCTGCCCGGGCTCAACGCACCCGACCTGAGCCTTGGGCAGTGCCTGGATTGGCTGCGCCTGCCCCAACCTTCTGTGGGTGGCTTTAACGGGCTCTTGAAAGACGCGTGTCAGTCTGACCGTGCGGCGTCTTCGACCGAAGACGATGGCATGGTCTGGGCCACCCGCAATCTTTGGATCATGGACCAAGCCTGGCGAGCGCGCGTCACCAAAGATTTTTCGTCCCATCAAGAGGACGCACACCCCCAATCGGCCTACGCAAAGTGGCGTCCGGGCATGGTGCCGGTCTTTCGCTCGGGCAGCGGCGCCGACCTGGGCTCGCTGTGGTGCCTGGACCAGCGAGCAGGCTCCCCCACGCACGGTCATCTCATCAACCTCTACCTGGAAGAACCAGGAAGCCACGGGCTGCTGACCCACCCCGGCAAGATCTTTGGATGCCTTCAAACGTTGGAACAAGAAGGACTCCTGGCCCCAGGTGGCCGCTACAACCGCGATAAGAACGCGGCCGTCCTGCGTGAAGACTATCTCCTCTGGACAGAAATCCCCCTGGCAACACCCGAAAGCTGAGCACGCAATCCAGCCACAACGCCACGCATCTACGCACCACCCCACCGCCGCCCAGAACCACAACAAACAAGAAATAAGGGCTGGCAAACCATCTGAATATGCTTAATCAATGTCGCATCCCGCGCGAATTGACCCACGAGGCTGCGCGCTTCGTCTGCCTGGATTTGGTTGTGGACAACATCAATGCCCTCTTTGCCCGGCTGCGCGGATTGCTCTTTGAGCCCCCTTCACCCCAAGGTTGGGATGCGCTCTGCGCGCTCTTTGACAGGTTGCCTGCCGAACACGTCGACATGGCGCTCCTCTATGCTCAGCCCCACCTTGAGCGGTGGCCACAAAGCATGCGGATTCCGCCGCTGCGATGGCGACGCGCCCACCAACGCGACCATTTGCCCGCTGGCTGGCCCCTGGTCTGCGCCTGCCACGTGGTCTTGCATCAGTACGGCCCCAACAAAATCCAGTGTATCAGCGCGCTGACGACGTTGTTGGGCAAAGACGACAACCCCGGCGCCATCTCCCTCTACTGCTGGCAAAGTGCTTTTGTAGCGCTTGAAGCGGTTGGACTGAATCGGGGTTTTAAGGTCCACCAGCGCCTGACCGAGCTTGGCTGCCGCTCGCAAATCACCTCAACGCTGCCCGAAGGAATCGATCGGCTTGAAGTCCCCTTCCATGCGCGCCAAGCAAGTTGAACCCAAAGCCACAAAATCCCTGAGGACCCACATGTCAATCAACTTCCGCGGCATCGATGCCACCGTCCGCAGCACCAAAGACCTCGCCGAGTTGGGCAAACTGCTCGAAAGCTTCGACGACAACCTCCATGTCGGCCACTGCGGCCCGATGGGCGACGGCTTTCTGGTGAGCCTCGACATCCATCAGCACCCCCAAGACATGGACCAGACCACCCACATCTTCTGTGACATCCTTGAGCGCATGCCTGCCAGGGCCCGACAACTCTGGGACGGCGCAGACACCCGAACCTTTGACTACGGGCTGGAACTCCAGGGAGAGAAAACAGCCCCCCTGCTCATCTGCCAGCCCCAAACCCTCCAAAGGCTCCTGGACCTCAAGGTCAACGTGGCCGTGACGGTCTACGGACCCACCTTCTTTGCCGACCCCGCATAACCCCCCCCACTCAAAGGCACCCAGGCAACAACCCAAAGACCAGCGGAGAAACCCTCTTGGGCACAGACCATTACATCGCATGTGAAGAGCGCTTTGAGTTCCTGGACCTTCACAAATGGCTCCCAGACAACGACCTGGCCAGCCACAATCCCTGCGCGCTGAAATTGGGCACATACTGCGGGGCAAGGACCACAAGGGCCAGGGTTGAGGCGGCCATTGACACCGCAAAGCGCGGCCTGCTCAAAGAACATCCCCAGCACTGGATCGCAACGGCAATCCCTGCCCTGGTTGGGTTCCTCAACACGCACTCAAACCACAGCCTGACCCTCTACAACGACTGCGCGGACCTGCCCTGGTATTCAACTGAAGCGGGATGGCACCGCTGGAAGGAAATCCAGGGGCCGATGTCGTGCTGGAGCGACGATTTTGAAGACGTGGACCTGCCCAGAAACATCATCGATGACCTCGGCATCCGCAACTGGCCAGACGCCCTGGCCCACTACGAGGCCAACTGCCCCTGCATCCACTCACCATCCATCCCCGACAACCTCAAAGACATCTTCTGCAGCCACCTGCCTGGCAACACGCCACCAAAGTGAAGCAGACCTCCGAGAAGTGGAGCTTCCACAAGACGAATTGACTCGCCTTTTTGAACCATGAGCTGAGACCACACCAAAAGTCTCTGAGAACAACAAACCTCAAACGCCCACGTTGCAAGAACAGTCACTTAGCGGCCGACGATCTCGAAGTCGGTGCGGCGGTTCTTTTTGCGGCCTTCGTCGGTGTCGTTGTCGGCGATGGGGTTGTCGGGGCCGTTGCCCACGACGATGAACTTGTCGGGTGGGAAGTTGTGCGCCCGGACCATGTAGTCCACCACCGCCTGCGCACGCGCCCGCGACAAACGCACGTTGTTCTTGCGGCTGCCCACATCGTCCGTGTTGCCCGACACCCTCATCCGCGCCGCGCCAAAGGTCTGCGCCAACCGCGCCGCCCCGTCCAAGATGAACTTTTGGTTGTCGTCCAGCGTCGACTTGCCCGACGGAAAGAAAATCGAGATCCGCTTGGTCAAGATCGGGTCCTTGTCGGCGCCCTTGTCCGAACCCGAAAAATCAAAGTTGAACTCGCGCGTGGGCGCCTTGGTCTCCACGCGCCCAAAGCGCTTCTCAGCCTCCTTGCGGATGGCCTTCAAGTAACGGGTTGAGCGGCTCTTGCTGGCACGGGCGCGCCCCGAAATCTTGCCCAACGAGCGCCACAACCCCGTGGCCTCATCAAAAATGTCGTCGTAACCGCGAAGCTGCTCGCCAGAGATCTCAAAGAAGTCCAGGTTCTCGGCGTAAGAGGGCAGCTTAACGTCCTTGAGCATGGCCTTGGCCGTGTCGCGGTCCACCCCCTCAAAGGAGTCCTGGAGGTACTTGTAGGCCCGGCTGGGTTTGGCGTTGACCTTCTCGACCCCCTCGAACCAACCCATCATAAAGCGGGCCAGGACCTCGGGGTGCTTCTTGGCAAAATCCCCTCTGGCCACAAAAACGTCGGCGATGAGCGACGACGCATCGCGGGTCGAGGCCAGAATGTGGCCCCCTTTGCGATCCTCGGCCGCCAGGTAAACGTCCGGGGACCAACTGACGGCCGCATCGACGCGCTTTTGACGAAAGAGCTGCGCCGCCTCCACCGCCGAATCCGTAAAGACCCAGCGCACATCTCCCGTGCGCATGTCGGCCTGACTGAGCAAGTAGAGCGCAAAATAGTGGCTCGGCGTCCCCTCGGCCACCGCCACGCGCTTGCCCTTCAAGTCCGCCACCGTGCGGATGTTCTTGGTCACCGCGATGGCATCTCCGCCGCGCGACCAGTCGTACTGCATGAAGGCGCGCGGGTTCTGGTCCTTGAGCGAGGGATACTCCAGCGCGTAGGAGTCCACCGTGGCCCACATGATGTCCACGCCGCCCTTGTCGCCGCCCAACTTGAAGGCCGCCCGGCTGGCCGGATAGTCGTCAATGACGCGAAACTCGACCGCCAGATCGTAATCCTCCCAGAAGATGGAGTCTTTGTCGGGCTCCAGGCCCTTGTTGGCGTACAAACCCCCGGCGTAACCCCCCCAGGTGACGATCGCCACCTTCAGGGGACGGCCCAGCTCGGCGGTCTTGAGCTTGCTGGAGCTGCCCTTCTTGCTGCTCGACTTCTTCTTGCTGGATTTTTTGCTGCTCGCGTTCTTGCTGCTGCTCTTGGCGCTCGACTTCTTCTTTTTCTTGCTCGACTTCTTCTTGTCCCCATCGGCCCCATCGCTGAACGACGGCACCACGCCCCCGTCCTTTTTGGGGCTGGGCAACAACTGCCACACCGCCACGGCCATCAACACAATCCCCAAAAACACCATGAGGACCTTTCCACCAGTACCTATTCGAACTTTCGCCATCGGGATGTGCTCTCTTTGCTCAGTGCGTCCAAACACGGATCAATTCGGGTTTTGCGGCTGTTCACAAACCAAGCCCGGCAAAAACGAGAACGAGACAAGATCGTTTTCGGCCCACCGACGGGAGCAAACACAGGCAAGGACCCAATGCCCCAAAGATGCCCCATGAGAGGGCGTTGTGACAAACCCCACCGCCAGACATAAAAAAAGGGCGGCCCAATCAGGCCACCCCCAACGCTCACACAAACCCAACGGCGCTCAGACGATGCGGTGGATGCGGAACGGGAACTCCAGGGCCGGGTAAGGCACCTTCAAGAGGTGATCGATCACAAAGCCGCCCAGGTCAAAGAAGCCCGGGGCCACCTCGCCCAGATCCGCATCGTGCATCTGGGTGATGAAGCTGTGCAGCCCGTCCAGAAGCTGCTGCTCGGTGAAGGTGTAGGGCATCCCAGCCAGAGACTGCGCAAAGAACTCATCAAAGATGGCGTCCAGCGTCTCCTGCAAGGTCTTCTCACCCAGCGTGGACTCGCGGTGGAGGCGATCAATGAAGGCCGTGCCATCGACCCCAAGCTGATCTTGAAGCCAGCCAAAGTAGGTGTCGATATAACCCTCAAGCCCCGTGTCGCCCACGGCCAACAAGACAAAGTAGCAGGCCTTGGTCATGGTGCGCAGCTGCTCGCGCACGGCGGCGGCGGTCATGTGACGGCAGAGCGTCTCCATGAACGACATGTCGGGGAAGTCCGTCACCAGACGCCAACGCAGCGGCGGCACCTGACGCAGCATCGCCGCCCCTTTGTCCGGGTCACCGCTCTGAGCGACGTTCTCCCACTTGAGGATCTGTCCCGGATGGCGGACCTGCACGCAGAAGTGGATCTGGTGCTGCTCGGCCAACCACGACAGCGACTTCAGCAACGGCGTAAAGGCATCGTCCTGGGCGTCGTCGCCATCCTTTTTGCCCTCTTCACCAAGCGCCTCTTCCAACGAGATGCTCGGCCGGGTCTCGGCGGCCACAAACTTGCGCCGATTGCCCTGACCTCCGGCCATCACGATCGGCTCGTCGGCCGAATGCCGGTTGAACATGTCGGCCAGCGGCTTGTCGTCCTCGGACTTGAAGACCGAATCTTTACCCAACGAGGTGACGATGTCGCCAAAGTGCGCCTTGATGCGATCGACCTCGTCGGCCGAGAGCGGATGGCGGCGGCGCACACCCAGGCGCTGGATCATGTCCTCATAGAAGAGCTTGCGCTCGTTCTGAATGCGCGTGGCCTGATCGGTCTCAAAGAGCTGCAACAGGATCGTGGCCTGCTGAAAGGCCCGCTCCGAGAACTTGCGCTCAATGAGCGCCAGGACCTCCTGGGCGCGCTGCTGGATGTCGCTGCGGCCAAGGAAGAAGTCCATCAAGAGCGCCCTGGGCAGCGCCAACTCCTGGGCCGTCAACTGCTCGCCAGGCGGCAGCCTGTCGTTCTCGGTCAGCAGCGCAAAATAGGCACGGCCTGCCTTGAGCAACGGCTCCGTGTTGAGACACTCGGTCGGGTCGTCACACTCGGCCGTGTCGGCGCACAGCAAATGACTGACCAGGACCGCCAACGGATCCTCCGAGTTGTTGTCCTGACAATACTCTTGGACCGGCTTAAACAGCGCGCCCAGCTTCTCTTCGAGGTAGGTCGCCTCACGAGCCTGCATGCTCTCTTACTCCATGACGGATACGGTGTGGCATGATGCACAGAAAACCAAACTCTGCCCGTTGTATCAAAGTGCTCCCCAGTGAGCAATCCTCACCTCAACCAAACCACCACCCCAAAACCAGGCCACCTGTGGTTTCTGAGCGCCGATAAAACAAATTTGTTGTAACGTCCCGCGCTGCCGAGCGTACTGGCATGGCGCGGGGCTCGACTTGACAACCCGTTGGTTGGGTTGTTTCGTGCTTCTGTTCGGGAAGGGTGTTTGCCGTCAAACGCCAACACCCCCACCGACAGACCCACAGACCCTCGCAAGGTCGACTCTGAGGGAGACGCCCGCGCATGCACCTGGAGCGTGTGCGCGAGCATCAAACCAAAACACTGCTGCAACCCAGGGCCCTCGAATGTGACGGTGTCACCACACATTCGCGCAAGCCTTTGAATGAACGTTCATGCAGCCGTGTTGCAAACACCACCAGACCCGACCTCGTCCAAGAGGCGGACCCGTCATCGATCCACGTCGATGATTTCGGACAAGCCTCTTATCGTTTGCAGGTTTTGTGGAGCCTGGATGCAGGAGAGAGCGGGGAAAATGTCAGGCCATATGTTGTTGAAGCAGATCTCTGCCAGATTGCGCCTGGGCCACAAACACACGCGGCGCAATCTCCCCCCATTGACGCAGACGCCCCCCGACGTCTGCACAAGGTGAGCATCGGTCCTGAGGATGGTTTATTTCGAGACAATTCTGCTGATCTGTTACTTCACGGTGCTGGCGGCGCTCTCCTTCTACGGACTGCACCGCTACGCCATGGCGTTCATCTACCATCGGCACCGCGACAAGACCCCCACACCCCAAAAACTCTATGCGGACGAAGAGTTGCCGGTGGTGACGGTCCAACTGCCCTGCTTCAACGAGCGCTACGTCATCGAGCGCCTCATCGAAGCGGTCTGCAAGCTCGACTACCCACGCGAGAAGCTGGAGATCCAGGTCCTGGACGACTCCACCGACGACACCGTGGAGATCTCGCGCGCGGCCGTGGCCCGCTGGGCCGCCAAGGGCATGGACATAAAGCACATCCACCGCACCGACCGCACCGGCTACAAGGCCGGCGCCCTGGAAGAAGGTGTGGCGGTCAGCCGCGGGGATTACGTGGCCGTCTTTGACGCCGACTTCATCCCCCAACCCAACTTTCTGCGCCGCACCGTGCACTTCTTCAACGACCCCAAGGTCGGCATGGTCCAGGCACGCTGGGATCACCTCAACCGCGATCACTCGCTGCTGACCCACATCCAGTCCGTCATGCTCGATGGCCACTTTGTCATCGAGCACACCGCGCGCAACCGCTCTGGGCGGTTCTTCAACTTCAACGGCACCGCCGGAATCTGGCGCAAGATCACCATCGGCGACGCCGGCGGCTGGCAACACGACACCCTGACCGAGGACCTGGACCTGTCCTACCGCGCCCAGCTGCGCGGCTGGCGCTGTGTCTACCTCAAGGACGTCATCAGCCCCGCCGAGATCCCCGTCGAGATGAACGCCTTCCAGAGCCAGCAGCACCGCTGGGCCAAAGGCTCCATCCAGACCGCCCTCAAGCTCCTGCCCACGATCCTACGCTCGGACCAACCCCTGAAGGTCAAGCTGGAGGCCTTCACGCACCTGTCCAACAACATCGCCTACCTGCTGATGGTCTTCCTGTCGCTGATGATGCCGCTGGCCACGATCGTGCGCATCAACCGCGGCTGGACCGAGTCCCTCCTGGTCGACCTGCCGGTCTTCATCCTGGCCACCTTCTCGGTGTGCTTCTTCTACCTGATGAGCCAGCGCGAGGTCGGCCGCAGCCTCTGGGACTCCGTGCGCTACCTCCCGGCCGTCCTCTCGGTCGGCATCGGCCTGTCCATCAACAACTGCAAGGCCGTCCTTGAAGCGCTGGCTGGACACGAAACCGCCTTCATCCGCACCCCCAAGTACGCCGTCACCAACAAAAAAGAGCCCATCGGCTGGCTCAACAGCAGCTACATCAAGCGCCTCGACATGCTCCCCATGTTTGAGCTCGCCTTTGCCGCCTGGTTCAGCGTCGCCATCGTCTACGCCCTCTCCCAGGGCGCCGCCGCGCTGGCCTCGCTGCCCTTCCTGCTGCTCTTCCAACTCGGCTTCCTCTACGTCGGCCTCTACAGCTGGTTCCAGACCAGCCGCCTCTTCCGGCGCAAACCCACCCCCGCCGCTGTCTCCTCATGAAAGCCACCGCCATGGCCGCCCTGCCCCTGGGGGCAGCGCTGGCCGTCCTGAGCTGGGCCACGCACCTCCAGCCCGCCACCACCGCATGGCCGCTGGCCTGGGGCGCCTATCTGGTGGCCTTCGCCATCTACGGCGCCATCATGGTCGCCTGGCGCATGGACAAGCTGCGCTTTGACCTGCGCACCGCGCTCATCGCCGCCGCCGCCCTACACCTCATCCTGCTGCCCTCGCTGCCATTCTTCTCTGACGACGTCTGGCGCTACATCTGGGACGGCCACGTTCAACTCGGCGGCATCAACCCCTACCAACACGCCCCAGACTCCCCCGCCCTAAGCCACCTCCACAACGACGTCTGGCCCAAAATCAACCACCCTGAGGTCCCCACCATCTACCCCCCGGCGGCCCAACTGGCCTTTGCCCTGTGCGCCGCCATACTCCCCGGCACCACCAGCCTGCGCCTGCTGATGATCCTCACCGAGGCACTCACGCTCCTTGGCCTCTGGCGCCTGGCTCGCCCCACCACCCCAGAAGCCCCCACCGCCCGCACCGACCGCCGCGCCTGGCTGACGGTGGCGCTGCTGTGGAACCCGCTGATGATCGTGGAGTTTGCTGGCTCGGCCCACCTTGACATCCTGGCCATCGCGCCGCTGGTCTGGGCCCTGGCCCTCATCAAACCCCAACCCTCAGACAACCAGGATGACGCCCCCGGAGAGGGCGACTGCGCCCCCACACACTGGAAACCGTGGCTGCTCTCGGGGCTGGCCCTCGGGGTGAGCATCAACGCCAAACTCCTCGGCGTGGGACTGCTGCCCGTGCTGCTGATGTGGGCCTGGTGGCCCCGGCGCTGGCACAAAGGCTGGCGCAGCCACGGCGGTGTGCGCCGGATCACCGCATTGGCCGCCGGTCTGGCCATCGCCATCTCGGTCACTGCCGCCCCCTACGCCACCCCAGCGGTCTTTGGACAATCGGGCTCCTTCACCAAGGGCCTGAGCACCTACGCCCGCAAGTGGCGCGCCAACGACGGCGCCTTTGCCGTCCTCGTCCACACCCAGGAGGCGATCCTCTCGCTGGCCCCAGGCGCCGCCCCCGACAACGATCGCCCCTACTGGCGCATGGACAAACTCGGCGACACCTTCAAAGCCCTCGAAATCACCCACGAGCACGACGGCAAAGAGGTCGCCAGCACCACCTTCACGCGCACCGAAGCCGAGCTAAGCCTGGCCAAGCTCTACGTCGCCCTCCTGATGGGCGCCCTCATGCTCCTGGTCCTCAACCAGCGCTACGGCCCCTCCGCCTCGGCGCTGATCCTCTTATCCGGCGTCCTTCTGCTGGCCCCCACCGTCCACCCCTGGTACGTCACCTGGCTGGTCCCCCTGGCCCTGGCCCACCGCAGCCTGAGCATCTGGCTGTGGAGCGCGCTGGTCGTCCTGGCCTACGGCTCGGCCATGCAATACGCCTTCAGCGGCGTCTGGCACGAATCGGTTTGGCTGCGCCTTGGGGAGTATATCCCGGTTTTTATTGTTCTAGCCTGGGAAGCCAGCCGACGCATTGTCGGTCAACCCACACTCCCCAGACGTCCCAACACCTCGCCAAAACCCCACTGAACCCTTCTGTCATTTCTGCGCACAACCGCCGTGGAACACCCACATCGCGCGTGCAGCGATAAACAAGAGGGCGGACGCATCTGGAGAGCATTTGCGGCATCAAAGCCGATGGATACGGGTCGGATATTTTGACGCCCCCCTGGGGTGACCCTATGCTCAGCCGGGTTCGTGTTCATATCAAGAGGGCAATTTTATGGTTTCGGAATTTTACACTTTTCACACCACCGGTGTCACAACGCGGCCTGCCCGGCCGCTCGGCTGGTGGATCGGCCTGCTGCTCCTGCTTGCCGCAAGCGGCGCACAGGCCCAGGAACTCTCCGATCAAGATTACATGGATGGTTTTGGCCCCCGGCTGTCCAAAATCGCAGAGCGCGCCACCGCAGCCCGCACGCTGCCGGTCGATACCTCCACGTTCTTTCCCAAGTCGGTGGCGGCCTCGGTCAGCCGCCGCCAGGACCCACAAGCGGCCTTCTTCTTTGTCCGAGACAAGATCGCCTTTGAACCCTACGAAGGCGCCCAGCGCGGCTTGACCGGCACGTTGATGGCCCGCTCGGGCAACAGCATCGACCAGGCCATGCTCCTGCGTTCCCTGCTTGACGAATACAAGATCAAGTCCCGGCTGGCGCACGGAAAGCTCTCCGCCGACGACAAAACTCGCCTGCTGCGCAACTTCTCTGGCACCGGCGAGCTGGTCGGCAACGCCCCAGAGACCATGAACGTCTACGATCCGGCCAAAGACCGGGTCGCGCGCCGCGCCGTTGAAGACCACTACTGGGTCGAGGCCTACATCGAAGGCCAGTGGGTCCACCTCGACCCCTCCTTCAGCCGCGCCGTATTTGGCGTCCCCGTGGCCACCAAGAGCACCAACCACGACGACCTGCCCCCCGAGGCCGCCGTCAACATCAGCGTCAAGGTCTACGCCCTGGAGTCCAACGGCGGCGGCGGCGAAGTCCTGAACATCAAGCGCCCCATGGACGCCATGATCCACCGCAACATGGTGCTGCGCTTCAAACCCTACGACCGCGCCGGCACCCAGCGCGTCCCCAACCTCAAGCTGGGCAAAGACACCATCGAAGGCAATCGCATGCGCTGGAGCGGCCTGGAACGCCTCTGGGTCGAGTTCTACTTTGAACGCGGCGGCAAGGTCCGGGGCAAAATAACCCGCGACCTCCACCTCAAAGGCGGCAGCGGCGGCGCGCTCGACACCGACCAGCAGGTCTTCAACATGATGATCCTGCCAAGCTGGATGCCCGACGACTTCCTCAAGGCCGTCGCCGCACAGGAAATGCCCGGCCTCCACAACGACAGCCTCCAAGTGCGCAAAACCCTGGAAAAAGAGTTCAAAAAAGCCGCCCAGGAGCGCGAAGTCGGTCCCCAATTCGCCGCCTACGTCGAAGACATCCTCGGCCGCGCCGGCGGCCTCGTCGCCCTGACCTACGCCACCGTCACCGCCCAGGTCGCCATCAACCTGGGCATCGCCCACGGCGTGCGCCCCTACTACGACGCCCCGCGCATCATCGTCGTCTCCGGCGTGCGCCACAAAGACCGCCTCTACTGGCAACTGGACCTGCGCCAAAACGACATCAAGGCCATCCCCGCCGAAGGCGCCCCCTTGCTCATGGCCCAGGCCTTCCAGGCCGCCCGTGGCCACTTTGACAGCCAGTTCGGCGCCGCCGTCCTGAGCAGCCTCACCGGCAAACCCACCCAGAGCGTCAGCCGCATCGTCAACACCGCCATCAAAGCCAAAACCCCGCTGGTCACCCTCGACCCCGGCAACATCGACAAGACCCTCGACGACCTCAAACTCTCCGAGGAAGCCCGCGACCGCCTCTCCAACGCCGTGCGCAAACGCGGCAACACCGTCCTCGTCCCCACCTCAACGGTCAAAGTCGGCGACGAAGACGCCACCGCCTGGTGGGAGCTGGACAAAAGCGGCGCCATCAACGGCGTGCGCGCCGACGGCGCCCGAGGCAGCAGCCAATTCTCCGCCGCCATCGTCGCCAAAAACCAGGGCGCTGGTCCTCGCCCCGGCGGCATGCGCATCCTCGTCTTTGATGAAGCACTCACCCTCGTCGACCACCTGGCCAAGACCGTCGTCACCCTCCTGCGCAGCGCCCCCAACGTCTGCGCCGTCGTCTGCGCCACCGGCAAAGACCTCAAACAACTCCCCAAGATGATGTGCACCGGCGACCGCGAACCCGCACCCGCCAACGTCAAAGCCTGCCTCCAACCCGAAAAACCCAGCGACGACATCCTGGGCATGACCCTGACCTGCTCCGCGCGCGTCAAACCCACGCGCTGCGGCGCCATGATGGCCAACGGCGTCCTCAGCGGGCGCTACCGCGTCCAGTACACCACCGCCCCCACTGGCTCCATCACCGGACCCTGGGAGCAAGCCAACCTACCCGCCGTCTCTTTTGGGGCTTGTGGTTGCAACCCATAGGGTGGGGGTGGGTCTTGGCCCACGGCCGCTTTTTGCCTTTTGCCTGTTCGCACTTCATCTCTTCTATTTATCCCCTATTTTCTCCCTTTGACTTTGGTGTTGGGGCTTGGGTTGCCAGGCCTTTGCCCACACCCACCTTCTCTGCTTTTTCATTGGCTTTCCCTGCTGGGGATTTGTTTGGGCGCGGTGCCTATCTCTGCCTTTTGTGCTCTTTCATTGGCTTTCCCATATGGGGCTACGCGCCCCAAACCCCCGCCAGGGGCCAGCTAGCGCCCTGGCCCCTGGACCCCGGTCGATGCGTGGGGGCTGTACGCCCCCACACCCCCGAACGCGGACA
>CAKZKQ010000650.1 GCA_937123825.1 uncultured Pseudomonadota bacterium | reverse complement strand
GGGATTACCGCCTCAGTCTCCAGTCCGAGGTCAAGGGCAAGAAGCCGGCCAAGACGGGTGGCGTGCAGGTGCCCTCGCGGCCGGACAAGCCCGCCAAGTCGGCAGGGGCGACCCAGATCACCGCAGCGGCGCCGGCGCCGGGAGACATCCCTGCCAACCAGGCCGGGCGTCTGGTGGTCATCTCCAGCAACTACGCTGGTCGAGAGTTCCCGCTGACTCGCCCCGAGATGGTCATTGGCCGCACCGAGGGTGACATCCGCATCGACCACCGCTCGATCAGCCGCAACCACGCCAAGATCGTCCGTGACGGTGAGCGCTACAAGATCATCGATCTGCGCTCGTCCAACGGTGTGCGCGTCAACGGCGAGGAGTACCGCTCGGTCCACCTTAAGAAGGGCGACGTCATTGAGCTTGGTCATGTGCGCTTCCGCTACGTGGCCGCTGGTGAATCGTTCACCTTCCGCCCTGAAACCGCCGCGCCGGTGGATTTGGGGCCGATGCCATCATCTTCGCCTTCGGGCGGCGGCATGGGCAAGGTGTTGGTGGGTGTTGCCGGTGTGGTGGGTCTGCTGGTCCTGCTGGGCGTCATCGCAGTGGTCTTTGTGGGCATCGGTGACGGTGACAAGGGTAAGGACGGTGGTGAGGATAAGCCCGTGGCGGGCAAGTCAGACACCACAGATCCCGCCGGAGGCAAGGGTGCAGCGCCCCAAAACAGCGGCAACGAAGAGAGCCGACAGTTTGTTGAGAAGGCCGAGAAGGCCATCAGCGAAGAGCGCTGGGAGAAGGCGCTGGCTTTCCTCGATCTGGCGTTGGAGAAAGACCCCAGCAACGAGAAGGCCTCCGCCAAGCGCTCCCTGGCGCTGCGCGAGAAGGGCATGAAGAAGTTCTACGACGGCGGCCGCTCCGCCCTCGACGCCCGCGACTACCAGCGCGCCATGGAGAACTTCTCCAAAATCCCCGCCGACCTGTCCATCTACTACAAGCGCATCAAAGACGAAGGGCTGCTCCAGAAGGCCACCGACGGCTTTGTGGCCTCTCGCCTTGACGAGGCCGAGTTTGCTGTCAGCCGCCGCGAGTGGCGCAGCGCCCGGGCCATCCTCAGCGAGATCCTCAAGTACGACGACGACAACGAGCGCGCCAAAGAACTGCTCAAGAGCGTCAACCAGCGCAACAGCGACGCCCGCGCCAGCAATGACGGCGGCAAGAAGAACGGCGGCGACGACAACAAGGGCCCGAAGTCTGACCCCGACAAGGGCAAGACCAACAACCCGCCCGCCGGCAACAACACCGGCACCAAGCCCGTCAAAGAGAACAAGCCGCCCAAACCCGCCGAGAGCGCCAAAGAGCGCCGCGAGATGGCCAAGACCAAGCTCAAAGAAGCCCGTCAGGCCGTCGCCCGTGGCAACCATCAGCAAGGCATCGCGCTGGCCAACGAGGCCAAGCGCCTGGGAGCCGGTGTCGGCGCCGACATCGTCCTGGGTCAGGCCTACCAGAAAATGGGCAACTCCGCTGCCGCCGTGCGTCACTACAACGCCTGGCTGCGCGCCAACGGTGGCAGCAAAATGGCTGACTCCGTCCGCACCAAGATCCAGTCCCTGGGGGGCACCCCCGCCAACTGAAGAGGCCCTCACCATCAGCAAGACCATCCACGGCACCGTCACCGGGCTGGCCAGCAAGCCTCGCCGTTCCCTGGAAAAACTCCACGACCGACGCATCGGGCCCGGCCTGTTGGTCACCCAGGAGTTTCTCACCCAGCTGACCTTCATCAGCGCCGAAATCAACCGAATTGTCGGCGTCCTGGTCAACCGTAGAGGTCGGGTGGAGTACGTCATGGTGGGGGATGTCTTTCGACTCTACCTGCCTGACATCGGACGCCAACGCGCAGGCTCTGGCCGCTTTCGTGGCCTTCGGCTCATCCGCACCCATCTCCAAGGCGACCCGCTGACCGCTGAAGACCGCGCTGACTTGTCCAAGCTCCGCCTGGATGCTGTGGTCAGCGTCGAGGTCGGCGCGGGCGCCTATCCCGGCAAGATCCATTGGGGCCACCTTGTGCCCGAAAACCCCGATGGTGATCTGTGGCAAACCCACACCCTCAAAGCCGTCAGCGATCTGGACATCGACTTTGATGTCTTCATCGCTGAGCTTGAAGATGAGTTCAAGCGCAAGGCCGACACGCTCGTCAGCACCGGTGGTGACCCTGCCATCCTCATCTACGCCGACTTGCCAGGTTTGCGAGACAGCGAGGTGGCCATCCCCGAGATGCTGGAGCTGTGCCGCACCGCAGGGGTCGAGGTGCGCGATGTCATCGTACAACAGCGCCACAAACCCCACCCCAACTTTGTGGTCGGCCGCGGCAAGCTCGAAGAGATCGTCCTGCGGGCGCTGCAAATGGATGCCGAGTTGTTGGTCTACGGCTGCGATCTGGCGCCAAGGCAGATGCGCTCGGTCACCGACGCCACCAGCCTGCGCGTCATTGATCGCACGCAGCTCATCCTGGACATCTTTGCCCAGCGCGCCCGCAGCAAGGACGGCAAGCTCCAGGTCGAGTTGGCCCAGCTCAAGTACACCTTGCCACGGCTCATCTCCAAAAACACCGGCATGTCGCGTCTGACCGGTGGCATCGGTGGCCGCGGTCCTGGTGAAACCAAGCTGGAGATCAACCGGCGCCGCGCCCGTGAGCGGATTCAGAAGCTCAAAGGGCAGTTGACCAAGCTGGCCACCGAGCGCGCCAACCGACGCGGACGACGCCACAACAGCCAGATCCCCGTGGTCAGCATTGTCGGCTACACCAATGCTGGCAAATCCACGCTCCTCAATGCCGTCACCAACGCCAAGGTCCTGAGCGAAGACAAGCTCTTTGCGACCCTGGAGACCACCACCCGTCGCCTGCGCTTTCCCAAAGACCGGGAGATCGTCCTGAGCGACACCGTTGGCTTCATCCACGACCTGCCCCAGGACCTGGTGCCCGCCTTCAAATCGACCCTTGAGGAGTCCCAGGAGGCCGATCTGCTGCTGCACATCATCGACATCAGCACCGAGGGCTACGAAGAGCGCATCCGCGCCGTCAACAAGATCCTGGCCGACGTGGGATTGGAGAATAAGCCGCAGCTGCTCGTCTTCAACAAGGCCGACGCCATCGAGGCCGATGTGGCCCGTGGTTTGGCCCACCAGTTTGACGCGTTGGCCGTCAGCGCGCTCCAGCCCGACACCCTCAAGCCGCTGCTTGAGGTCATCGACGAGCGGCTCTTTTTTGAGCGCAAGTCTCGCGCATTTGAGAAGCTCTCTCGGCCCAAGAAAGACGACTGAAGCGTGTCTGACCAGAGCCGCTTGGCGGCGTGCTCGTCAGCATCCCAGGCCCCTGCGTGATATGCGCGGGGGTTTTGTTTTTTGGGGAAGGTGGGTCAGGGCAGCGATTCGACCAGGGCGCTTTGGTGTTTGCGCATCAGAGCGCGCGTCAGGCCCAGGTTGCCCTGGCGAGAGGTGATGACGTTGAGAAAGTAGTCGGTGTCGGCCAGCACGCGGGTGAGGAAGAAGGCCGACTCGGTGCTGATGAGGATGTCCTCGGTCTGGTCGGCCAGACCCATGGCGCCCACGGCCAGCAGGTGCTTTTGGAGCATCTGGGTGAGGTAGGCGTCGGCGGCTTCGCCGTCAAAGCTGGCGCCGAGGTTGATGGATCCGATGTTGGTGCCGTCTTGACGGTGGACCAGCGCACAGCTGAGCAGGCCGGGGACCTCTTGTGCAAACTGTTCGAGCGCCTCAAGGATGTTGCTCATGATCTTGGAGTCCTGTCCGTTGGGTTGGGGTTGGTGCTCAGTGGGGCAGGAGCTGGGCCAGGAGCCCTTCACAGCGCCGCAAGACAACGCGGGCGATGCCCAGGTTGCCCTCGCGGCCCATCAGCAGAAGCACGACATAGGGTGTGCCCGAGACGGCTCGCAGCAGGATGTAGTGTCTGTTGGTGGTGATCTGGATGTCTTCAAGTTCGGGCGGCAGTCCAAAGCCGCTGATGCCCTGGATGCAGGCGTGGACCATGTCGCCGTAGTAGGCGCTGGCGATGGTGCTGTCGTATTGGGTGCCGGTCTGCATGGAGCCCAGGCTCATGCCTTCGGCGCCGTGGATGATGTCCACGGCGATGAACTCGGGGACATCGTACTGGAGGCGCGTGAGCGCTTCGCGCAGCCCTGTGGAGAGCCCGGCGCTACTGGTGGCGGGGCGCTGCGGAGGGTGCTGTGGCGCGGGGGGCGGTGCGGTGATGGCCGAAGGCGGTGATATTTTGGCAAAGCGCCGCCCGGAGGGGGTCTGCGCGGGGCGTCCAAGCAGGACCGGGGTGTTGTCGGCCTCCATGGGGGTTTGGGAGAACTTGGGCATGGACGGCTCGGGGATGTCGAGGTCACCCAAATCGGCCAATTCTTCCTGGCTGAAGAAGGCGTTTTCTTCGTCCTCGTCCTCGTCCTCGGGGTCGCCCAGGCCAAGCAGCGCCACGTCGTCCTCGGTGATGGAGGCGGCGCCCTGTTCATCGTCGCTGCCGTGGCGCGCGCGGCGCTCGGGCAGCGAGTCGAGGCCTTTGCTCAGGACGTCGGCCCAGGGGTCGTGGATGGAGCGCTCGTATTCCTCGATGCGGCCCTGGAGGAAGATGTCGCCCTGCTGCAATGAGAGCAGCTCAAAGAGGGCGTCGGGGCCGGTCAGCGGTCCAAGTTCGGCGTGTTCCAGGCGCCCCTCTCGGAAGATGATGCGTCCCTTGTGGTTGCCCTGGCGAACGTGGAGTGTGGCGGTGCGCTCGCAGGCGCAGGCCATGACCACGACGTCGAGCAGTTCGAGATCGCCCAGCTTGCCTGCGGCGCCTTCGGCCCCTGCCAGGGCTTGTTGGGAGAGTATGGTGAGGTCATCGGGGTTGATGGCTCTGGGGACGTAGCGTGCGACGCTGTGGTTGGAGATGGTTTGCATCTGCGCAGCGTTGAGCGACGTGCTGACGATCAACCGTGCCTTGGAGGCGGTGTCTCGGGCGGCAAGGACGAGCTGAAAGCCATCGATGCTGCCCGGTTCGTGGGCGGCGGTGATGATCAGGTCCAGGCGAGCCTGTTGTTCCATGACTTCGAGGGCGGTGGCGCTGTCTGAGACGCCGTGCACGGTGACGTTGCTCTGGCTGCCAAGGCGGTTGACCAGCACAGCCAGGAACTCATCGTCGGGTTCGACCAGCAAGATGTTGTACATCCGGAGACTCCCTTCGGGATGCGGTTTGTGGTGCGGGCCGATTCTGCCCCAATGAGCCCGGAGAGCCAAGATAATCGGATGTTCTTGGTGGTTTGAAGCTCATAATCGGGCAAATTTGCTTCCCCGTGGCGCTTTGAGGGGGGCCTGGGCGCTTGTTTCGCAGGGGTGAGTTTGGCAGGGTGTGTGGTGTGAAGTGACGAGAGGAGCGTTATGGCTGAGAGTTTTCAGGGCACCAACACGTATATCGCATCGGCCGAGCTTCAGGCGGCGGTCAATGTCTCTGTGGCGCTGGGGCGTCCATTGTTGATCAAAGGCGAGCCGGGAACGGGCAAGACGTTGCTGGCCCACGCGATCGCCCAGAGTTTTGGGGTGGATTTGCTGACCTGGCACATCAAGTCCACCACCCGGGCCCAGGACGGCCTCTATGTCTACGACACCGTCCAGCGTCTGCACGACAGCCGCTTTGGGGATGGGGACGTGGGGGACATCGCCCAGTACATCAAGCTGGGTCCGCTGGGAGAGGCGTTCAAAGCCGAAGGCCGCTCGGTGATCTTGATCGACGAGATCGACAAGGCCGATCTGGAGTTTCCCAACGATTTGCTCCATGAGCTCGACGCGATGAGCTTTGTGATCGGCGAGACCGGCGAGGTGGTCACGGCCAACCAGCGCCCGGTGGTGATCATCACCTCGAACGCTGAGAAAGAGCTCCCCGACGCCTTTTTGCGCCGGTGTGTCTTCCACTACATCTCGTTCCCAGACGCGGAGTTGATGAAGCGGATCGTGTCGGTGCACCACGCAGACCTGGACAAGTCGCTGATGGAGCGCTGCCTCTTGAAGTTCTATTGGCTGCGCAATCAGCCCGAGGTGCGCAAAAAACCCACGACCAGCGAATTGATCGACTGGATCGGGGCGTTGCTCCATGGCGGCGTCGCCGAAGAGACGCTCGAAAGCACGTTTCCCTTCCTGGGGGTTTTGCTCAAGAAGGAAAAAGACATGGACGTCATCATCAACCGCCTGAACAACCCCAGGCGGCGGTGAGCTGGAGCTAGGGATGTTCATCGAGTTCTTCTACCTGATGCGGGCCCGAGGGCTGAAGGTGAGCCTGACGGAGTGGCTGGCGCTGATGCAGGCGTTGGCGATGGGTCTTGAGGGCAGCAGCTTGTCTGGCTTCTACCACCTGTGCCGGGCGGTCTGCGTCAAAACCGAGGCCCACTTTGATCTCTACGATCAGGTCTTCGCCGAGCATTTTCGCGGCGCCGAGCCCAGCGCCGGGCTGCGCGACGAGATCATGAAGTGGCTCGAGAACCCGATTCCTCCCCGTGCGCTGACGCCCGAAGAAGAGGCGGCGCTCAAAGCGCTGGATTTTGACGAGCTGCGTCGCCAGTTTGAAGAGCGCCTCGCCGAGCAGAAAGAGCGCCACGACGGCGGCAACCGCTTTGTGGGCACCGGCGGCACCAGCCCCTTTGGTCACGGCGGCACCAACCCGGCGGGGATCCGCGCGGGAGGGGAGGGCGGCGGCCGCAGCGCCGTGCAGGTCGCCAGCGCGCGTCGTTTCCGCAACCTGCGCCACGACCGCGTGT
Source organism: uncultured Pseudomonadota bacterium (assembly GCA_937123825.1). Classification (GTDB taxonomy): domain Bacteria; phylum Myxococcota_A; class Bradymonadia; order Bradymonadales; genus CAKZKQ01. The sequence goes on along the minus strand of CAKZKQ010000650.1, from coordinate 935 downwards.
TGGACGTGCGCCAAATAGGCGTGGCGCTGCGTCAACTGCGTCGCCTGGCCCGAGACGGCCGCCCCGAAGAGTTGGACCTGGACGACACCATCGACGCCACCGCCCGCAACGCCGGTGACCTGGAGTTGGTTTTTAAGCCCGAGCGCAAGAACGTCGTCAAGCTCCTGCTCTTGATGGACGTCGGCGGCTCGATGACGCCCTATGCGCGTCTGACCGAGCGCCTTTTTTCGGCGGCGCACGCGGCCTCGCACTTCAAGGCCTTCAAATACTACTACTTCCACAACTGCCCCTACGAGACCCTCTACACCGACATCGCCCAGCGAGAAGGGCGGCCCACCAAAGAGATCCTGGACAACCTCGATCCGACCTGGTGTTGCATCGTGGTGGGGGACGCGGCCATGCACCCGTATGAGTTGACCATGGCGGGGGGTTCGGTGGACTACTTTCACAACAACAGTGAACCAGGGCTGGCCTGGTTGACCCGGATACACGAGACGTTGCCCCGCAGCGTCTGGCTCAACCCAGAGCCGCTGCGCTACTGGGACATGCCGTCGATACGCCTCATCAAAGAGATCTTCCCCATGTTTCCGCTGACGCTGGCGGGACTTGAGGATGCTGTATCGGCGCTGCGCGCCAGGCACGTGCCCACCATCGGGGCCGCGTAAGCTCGTCAAGGCGTCCTTGCTGGCGCCACACAAAGGATCCTTCATGCGCACACCCAAAGCCCCCGTTCGCTCCCTGGCCCTGCTCTCGCTGTGCTTGCTGGCGCTGTGCGCCTGCGGCGGCGCGGGCGAAGGAAAAGCCCCTGCCGAAGGAAAAACCCAAAAGGGATAGCATCAATGAAATTACCATAAAGAACTATAAAATCATATCCTTTGAAAGGGACACGACCTTTTTGGATACCACCCTGACAATTCAAAAGGAGTACAAATACA